>DAIQNM010000044.1:0-5653 GCA_036788375.1 Cyanobium sp. CTOTU6536
AGCAGCTCAAGCCCCACCTGCAGCTGGCCGAGACCCTCGGCCTGCTGGTGAGCCAACTGGCCGGCGGCCAGATCAGCGAGCTGGAGGTGCGGCTGCAGGGCGAGTTCGCCTCCCACCCCGCCCAGCCCCTGGTGGTGGCGGCCCTGAAGGGGGTGCTCTCCACCGCCCTGGGGGACAGCATCAACTATGTGAATGCCAGCCTGGAGGCCAAGGAGCGGGGCATCCATGTGCTCGAGGTGAAGGACGACGCCAGCCGCGACTTTGCCGGTGGCTCGCTGCAACTGAGCAGCCGCGGCACCAAGGGCAGCCACAGCGTGACCGGAGCGGTGTTCGCCGACGGCGAACTGCGGATCACCACCATCGATGAGTTCCCGGTGAACGTGACGCCCAGCCGCCACATGCTGTTCACCCGCCACCGCGACATGCCCGGCATCATCGGCCAGCTGGGCTCGGTGCTGGGCGAGCACAACGTGAACATCGCCTCGATGCAGGTGGGCCGGCGCATCGTGCGGGGCGACGCCGTGATGGTGCTCAGCCTCGACGATCCGATCCCCCCCAGCCTCCTGGCCACGATTCACACCATCAACGGCATCCAGGAAGCCCACCCGGTCACCCTCTGATGGAAGCGGCCAGCCCCGGCCCGGCTTGGTGGCGCCTGGAGATGGCCCTGCCGCCGGAGCTGGAGGAATCGCTGCTCTGGAAACTGCCCCAGCTCGGCATCCCGCGGGTGGCGGTGCGGCATCGGCCGGAAGCTCCGGAGCAGCGGCAGTTGCTGGCCTGGCTGCCGGAGGCCGATTGGCCCGAGGCCCAGCGGGCGGAGCTCCTAAGGGCCCTGGCGCCCCTCGGGGAGCCCTTTGGCTTGGCTCTGCCGGAGGCCCAGTGGGAGCGGCAGCCCGACGAGGACTGGAGCCTCAGCTGGAAGCGTCACTGGCAGGCCGACCCGGTGGGGGAGCGGCTGCTGATCCTGCCGGCCTGGCTGGAGCTCCCCGGCGAGTACGCCGATCGGTTGGTGATCGCCATGGACCCGGGCAGCGCCTTCGGCACCGGCAGCCACCCCACCACCCGCCTCTGCCTGGAGGCCCTCGAAGCCATGGCGGCTTCAGGGAACGGCCTGCAGGGCCTGCGGGTGGCGGACCTGGGCTGCGGCAGCGGCATCCTGGGCCTGGGGGCCCTGCGGCTCGGGGCGGCCTCAGTGCTGGCTGCCGACACCGATTCCCTGGCGGTGCGGGCCACCGCTGAGAACGCTGGCCTCAATGGGCTCTCCGCTGCGGTCGAGGTGGCCCAGGGCAGCGTGGAGGTGCTCGCGGAGCTGCTGCAGGGCCGCCCGGCCGAGCTACTGCTCTGCAACATCCTGGCCCCGGTGATCACCGCCCTCTGCCCCGCTTTCCACACCGTTTTGGCCCCCACCGGCGTGGGGCTGCTCAGTGGCCTGCTGGTGGACCAGGCAGCGGCCCTGGAGGAGGCGTTGGCGGCGCATGGATGGCAGGCGGAGTTGGCCGCCCGGCAGGAGCGCTGGGGGCTGATGGTGATCCGGGCACGGCCGGTTGTTGCATAAGACACGCTGATCTGTGCCCAGGCTTTGATTGGCCTTCCCAGCCAGCGGCCCCAGGATTGGCATGATCGGCCCCGGGCGGATGTAGGAAGGGCGGGTCCTACAGGTTCTGGCTTCCCGCCGCCTGTGAGCTTCAATCCCTTCCATGGCTTCCTACAAGGTCACCCTCATCAACGAGAGCGAGGGCCTCAACAAGACCATCGAGGTTCCCGATGATCAGTACATCCTCGACGCGGCTGAAGAGCAGGGAATCGACCTGCCCTACTCCTGCCGTGCTGGCGCCTGCTCCACCTGTGCCGGCAAGCTGACTTCGGGCACCGTGGACCAGTCGGACCAGAGCTTCCTGGACGACGACCAAATCGAGGCCGGCTTCGTGCTGACCTGCGTGGCCTACCCCACCTCCGATGTGACCATCAAGACCCACTCCGAGGAAGAGCTCTATTGAGCTTTCGGCAACCTCTGCCTGCCGCCGGTTCCCATCCCCGTCCACGACGAACTTGGGCTCCGCCCCTGGCCACCCGCGAGGGTGGCTTTTTGCTGGGGTCCTCTCCGATCAGGCGCGGGTTTCGCTCCCTTCCGTGCCCATTTCTGCCACGCTGGCCCCCCGTCCCGTGCCCGCTCCCTTGTCTTCCGCCGAGACGCCCCCGCGAACCATGCCCCAGCAGGAGCACCGCGTGCTTGAGCCAGGCACGGTGCATTCCAGCCCCGGCGGCCAATTCAGCTACCGCATCCTGGGGCCCTGCTGCCGGCTCTTCGACCGGGAGGAGCTCCCCTGGCCCTGCTGCCGGCTGGCCTGGCGGAGCAAGGAGCCGAGCTGGCGCCGGATCGGCCGCCGTTTCGTGGCCGATCTGGCGGCCCGCCGCTGCCCCTCCTATGCGGTGGAGCTGCTCCAGCCGGGGGCCAGGCCCACCTGCACCGTGATCACCCTCTTCCCCCAGCGGCTGGCACCCGTGCTGCAGGAGTGGTGGTACAGCAAGATGCCCGACTCCTTCGATCCCACCAACAGCCTCCCACCGGCGCCAGCGCCGGCCGCGGACCGGCCATTGCCATGAAAAAGGGGTTCCCGGCTAGGGAACCCTCTTGAAGGCTGAATCGGCGGCGTGGCAGAGCCAAGTCGCCGAACAGCGATCCAGCAGGTGGCGATCAGAAGTAGATCTTGCCGCCGCCCCATTGGAGGCCCTGCACCTTGGGAGCCACCAGGATGTAGCCAGCGATCAGGCGAAGGTCGTTGTCGTCGAGATCGCGCATCTTTACGAACACATCGCTGCTGCGCAGGCTGGGGTGCACGTCGGAGATGCTGTATTCGCCGTCGAAGGAGGTGGGGTTCTTCATGAAGTCGACCAGGGAGTCGACGTTGTCGCGCGGGGGCGTGGCCAAGGCCAGGGTCTCGGGGTCGAGGCCAACGTTCTGGTTGGTCTTGGTGATGCCGCCGGCGTGGCAGGACCCGCAGCTGTTGTTGAACAGCTTGCGGCCGCCCTTGAACTCCTTCTCGCTGAATGTGACCGTGGATCCATCGGCGAGGGCCGGAACCGTGAGGGTGGCGGAATCCCAGCGGGCGGCAGCGGCGGGACCGGCAAAACAGACCAGCAGCGCTAGCGGAAGCACCAGCAAGGTGCGGACGACGGCGCGGATGGCTGAGGGGAGGAAGGGGGCCATGGAGAAAGCCGGTGAAATGGCGGTGAGACCGCAACTGAGACCTTGTATCACGGGGGGCGGGTCCGCCGCTGGGGAATCACGCGAACTGTTGCAGGCTCAGGGGCCCGATCCCCGCAATGAAGCGGTTTCGGGGGCGCCATCGGGCTCAGTTTCGGGGTCGCCCTCGCCGGGCTGAACCTCCAGGCTGAGAAAGTCCTTGGCGATGATCGTGGCCGGGAAGATGGCGCGCGCCTCGGCCAGCAGGTCGTCGGGTGTCATGGGGTTACCGGGCAGGTAACGGGGACTCAGGTGGGTGAGCACCAACCGCCCGACGCCGGCCTCCAGGGCCGTCTGGGCAGCCATGGTGCTCGTGGAGTGCTGGCGGGCGATGGCCATGGCCGCCTCGCCATGGGAGAAGGTGGATTCGTGGATGAGCAGGTCGGCGCCGCGGGCGAGCTCCACCGCCGCTTCGCTGAACACCGTGTCGGTGCAATACACCAGGCTGCAGCCGGGTCGGGGTGGGCCACAGAGGGCCTCGCCGCGGATCACCCGGCCGTCGTCGAGGGTCACCGCTCTGCCCGCCTTGAGCTCGGCATAGATCGGGCCCGGTGGAATCCCCAGCTCCTTCGCTTTGGCCACATCGAAGCGCCCCGGTCTGGGTTTGCGGTCGACCCGGTAGGCAAAGGCCGGCACCCGGTGGGTGAGGGGGGCCGTGCGCACCGTGATGTCGTCGTCGTCGAGCAGCAGGGCGCCGCTATGGGCCGCGTCCCGCACCCGGTGGGTGCGCAGTGGGTAGCTGATCCGCGTGGAGGTGGTGCGCATCACCCCCTCCAGGTAGTCGCGTAGAGGGTCGGGGCCGTAGAGGTCGAGGCCCGGGCAGCTGCCGGCCAGGCCGAGGCTGGCCATCAGCCCCGGCAGCCCCAGCACGTGGTCGCCGTGCATGTGGGTCACGAAGATCCGCCGCAGCTGGGACACCCGCAGATCGCTGCGCAAAAACTGGTGCTGGGTGCCTTCGCCGCAGTCGAACAGCCAGAGCTCCGCCCGTTGCGGCAGGCGCAGGGCCACGGCCGACACATTGCGGGAGCGGGTGGGAACGCCCGAGCTGGTGCCCAGGAAGGTGACCTGCACGGCTGGTTCGGCTGTCCGGGCATGCTGCCACGCGGCCCTAGTGGGTTCCGAGCTGCCGGCGGCAGCCTTCTCCCCTGGCTGGCTTGCCAGGTCTTGGCACAATGGGGCGCCGTTGCCTCCCCCAGGACCCCCGCCGTGGCCCAGCCCTACTGGCGCCGCCGTTTTGGCGGCTTGAGCGTGCTGGCCGTTTTACCTGCCCTGCTGGGCGGGCTGGTGCTGCCGGGGGGGCCCTCTCCGGCGGTGCCGCTGGCTTCGATGGCCAGCCTGGCCGCCAGCTTGGTCGGCCGCCTGCCGGCTCCGCAGGCCATCCCTAGCCAAGGCGGTCCGCTGCTGAGGGTGCTCCTCCAACAGGGGGATCTCCTGGAGCCGCGGGCCCTCGGCGGGGGCATGCGCCTGATGGACGGCCAGGGCCGGGAGCTGGCGGTGCTGGCCGCCGGGGAACGGCTGCGCATCAGCCGGGAGGGGAGCCTGCTGCGGCTGGCTCGTCCCGACGCCACCGATCCCGGCCTGGCTGCTCCCCTGAGGGTTCCCCTCCAGGATCTGGCCCTCGCCCCGGCCGTTGCGGTGGCTGGGGTCCCCGCGGAGCCCGGGGCCCTGGTGGGTCTTGGCCGCCGGGCCTATCGCGGCAGCCTCCTGGTGCGGCCAGAAGGAATGGGGCTCCAGGCCCTCAACCTGATCTCCCTGGAGACCTATCTCCCCAGTGTGGTGGGCAGCGAGATGCCCGCCCGCTGGCCGGCGGCGGCCCTCCGAGCCCAGGCCGTGGCAGCCCGCACCTACGCCCTCGCCCAGGTCCGTCCGGCCGCCCCCTTCGACCTCAAGGCCACGGTGGCCAGCCAGGCCTACCTGGGGGTGGAGGCCGAAACCGATTCCACCCGGGCCGCGGTGGCCGCCACCCGCGCCCTGGTGCTGCGCCATGGCGGTGCTCTGATCGATGCGGTGTTCCACAGCAGCAGCGGCGGCAGCACCGAGAACAGCGGTGAGATGTGGAATCGCCAGCTCCCATACCTCACCAGCGTTCCCGATCGCGATGACCTTTCCCCCTGGCGGCAGTGGACCGTGCGGTTTGATCCCGACCAGCTGCGCCGCGCCTTCCGGGAGATCGACGGGGCCAGGCGGATTGAGGTGCTAGCCGCCTCCAGCACCGGCCGGGTCCGCCGAGCCCGGGTGATCGGCCCCGCCGGCAGCCTCGATCTCAGCGGCAGCGAGTTGCGTCAGCGGCTCGGCCTGCGCAGCACCCTGGTGCGCTTCCATTTTGAAGAGCCCGCCCCGCCGGTGCCGGGTGGGTCTGGGGGGATCACCACGGCCACGGCCCTGGCCGCCGCCGAGGCCGCCGGAGGC
>DAIQNM010000044.1:5663-14620 GCA_036788375.1 Cyanobium sp. CTOTU6536
CCGCCGCCTCCCCTCCCTCCCCTGGGCGCCGCTGCCGGCCCGGGGCTCGGGGGCGATGCGGCGGGCGGGGATCGGCCGAGCGAGGTGCTGGTGCCCTTGCTTTCGCCCCCAACCCCCTCCCTGGAGGTGGTGGGCCGGGGTTTCGGCCATGGAGTAGGAATGAGCCAATGGGGCGCCTACGCACTGGCGCTGCGCGGCAAGGATTATGGCGACATCCTTCGCTACTACTACCGCGGTGCCGAATTGGTCCCCTACGGGCGGCCTTAAGCCTGGCGATTCAGCCGCTGGCCTCCAGATCATTCGCCTGGCCCATGCCACCGATGTGGCGGAGAAGGTCGCGGCCCTGATCCTTGACGAGGGTCTCCACCATCCCCGCCGGCCCCTGGGCCTGGCCACCGGCCGCACCATGGAGCCGGTGTATGGGGCCCTGGCTCGGCGGCTTGCCCTGTTGCCAGCCGCCGAGCAGGCCAGCCTGCGGCAGGGCTGGTGCAGCTTCAACCTGGATGAATACGTGGGCCTGGGGCCCGCCGATCCCCGCTCCTTTGCCGCCGAGATGGCAGCCCGCCTCACCGATCCCCTGGGCCTTGATCCCGCGGCGGTGCATCTGCCCGATGGCCTCGATCCCGACCCCGCCGCCGCCGCCGCCCGCTACGGCGCCGCCGTGGCCGCCGCCGGGGGAATCGGTCTGCAGCTGCTTGGCCTGGGGCTGAATGGCCATGTGGGTTTCAATGAGCCCCCCTCGGGTTCGGAGGTTGCCTGCCGCTGCATCCAGCTCAGCGCGGCCACTCGGCGTCAGAACGCGGCGGCCTTTGCCGGTGATGCGGCCGCCGTGCCCGAGCGGGCGATCACCCTGGGTTTGCGGGAGATCCTGGCGGCCGAGCGTCTGCTGCTGGTGGTGACTGGGGCGGCCAAAGCGGAGGTGCTGCGGCGTGCCCTCCAGGAGCCGCCTAGCCCGGAGCTGCCGGCCAGCTGGATCCAGCGCCACCCCCGGGCGCTGGTGGTGGCGGATGGGGAGGCGGCGGCGCTTCTGGATGGGAGCTGCCATGAGGGGGATCTGCCGGTTTAGGAGTGCCCCTCTTACGGGATGTCCTGCTTGAGGCCACTTGGGACGGGATGCACGGTCCTCACTAGCAACGCCCTGGAAGCCAGCCAGGGGCACGTACGGTGTCCTGTACAGACCTGGTGATTGTCCATGGTCGCCATCTCCTACACCGCCGTCTGGGCCAACCTGGCACAGACGATGAAGCGAGTCTGTGCCGACCATGACCCCCCCTGATCATCACGCGCAACGGTGAACCCTCTGTGGTGATGCTGTCGCTGGACGACTTCAAGGCCTTGGAGGAAACCGCCTATCTGCTGCGTTCACCAGGCAATGCATGGCGACTGATGGACGCCGTCTGCAGCCTGGCAGCAGGCCGTGGCCAGGACCATGTTCTGGCGGAATGAAACTGGTCTTCGCGGAACAAGCCTGGGAGGACTACCTCCAGTGGCAAGCCACCAATCGAAAGTTGCTGGCGTTGAGGGATGAGGAGCACATCCCAGTCCAGCCCAGTGAAGTCGTAGTGAGTTCAACTAAAACAACGACATCCCATGCCACAGGATCGAGCAGCCTCTACGTCGAAGGCGTTGCGGCTGCCACAGGAATCGCTGGAACAGATCAACCGCTACACCGCCCGCCTGGAGGGCGAACTGCATCTCTCGGTGAGCCGCAGCGACGCCCTGCGCCGCCTGTTCACCAACTCAGTCGCCTCCGTGAGAGGCCCCATCACGCTCTTTGCCTGCCTAGTTCTTTTGGATAGATCATACAATAAATGGCAGATCAATCTTATCACTGCATCGTAAAGGCCAGGCAATCTGAGGTTCCCTCGCATGAAGCAGTCAAAGAACTATTAGGCGGTCTTTGTAATTTCTGAACGTGTTTTCATGCGCTCAGCGATCTACACGCGTGTCCTCATTTATGGGCAAATTCATGACATCATTCCGCCAAATTTCCTGTAAAGAAATCGAAAAGCGTCGCTGGCGATACCGGGTCCGCATAAAATCCCTACGTCCCCGCCGTACAATCCCCCAGACCCATTGCACCGCATGCCCTTTGGAGCAAGCTGCCGGCTTCCCATCGGCTGCATAGGCCGTCAATGATACCCATTGCAGAGCGGATACCGGACCCGCCCATACTCGTTAGGCCCACAAGAATCATCGTTGCAGATTCAACAAGTGTAAACCCTATGTCATGCTCTCAGCTACTTCAATTCCGCAAAGTCTTTCTATTAGGTCGCCACGCCTAAATGTAGCAGAGAGCTGCTGGAGGGAGACATTTTGGCCACCATACAAATCAGACAGCGCTTGCTGAATGTCGCACAGAGAGTCCGAATAGTATTTATTGCCATTAGCAGCAATGAGATTACTGGCATTCGAAAAGCTTAGGTGATTTATACCGTTCACGTCAGCAAGACCTAAATCAGAAATAAGTCGGCGGCCCATTTGCATGGCAATAAAGCAGGATGCATAACGCACAAAGATGGGATCAGCATCTTCTGGACGTTTGCGCCTATTCTCTGCAATACGGTATAGCTGTACGGCAAGGATCAACTGAGACCCATTCAAGGAATGAGAAAAGATCTCGCCATAAAGTCTGCCGAAATGTTCTCGTGTAAAAAACTTAGCCTGGTGCGGGCGGTGACGCCAAACCGACAAGATAGCCTCTGCGGCAACACCTGATGTGATATCTAAAGGTCTTAGCCCTGAATCAGACCTCTTACGACGATAGCTAAATCCAAGTTGAGAAATATCTATTTCTAATCTCCGCTGAACCTCATTGTTTGCCCGAAGATCTCTAAGATCAACTGGATTCTGGCTATTTGTGGCAAAAGTGATTTTTTGCACCAAGTCTTCATTGTCAGATGGGAGCTGATAAAGTCTCAACAAGACATATGCTTCAGTCGGCTCGGGGAGGAAAGTTGCTTGCCTGATGGTTTGAAAGATAGTCATGCAAGTCTGACCACCATTGATAATCTGCAAATTCTCTACTTTGACTTGATAATCTCCTTCCTGTAATGCATTGTAGGAAAACTTGTCGCAGGTAAGCGTAATTCCATTGTTGTAGAAATAGAAATTGCTTCTTTCAGGGGTCTCCAATGTTAGACGTATGGCTTCATTGACTCTGTTTCCCTGCAAGCCAAGATATCTGCGAATGTTACGCTCTAGCAGCCGATCGCCATGTCGAGAAATAAGGCCTGCAATCTCCGTGACAGAAATACGACCAACTAATATTCTGCTGTAGTCCATATCTTCGACAATTGCCTTGCCGTTTAGGCGTAGAGAATCAGTGACAGACTTTGAGGCCTGTAGAATCTTTACAAGAGATGTGTGGTTAAAGTGCTCCCAAGTAACTTGATCACCAAATGAAGCGCATGCAATAATCTCATCGGTTGCAGAAGTCCATTTGAGTCCATTGTTGCAAGCAATAGATCTGACTTGCGGGATAAATCCATCGCGGATTAAGCTTCTCGCTTCCTCAACTTTGGCTAAGAGGCGTGCGTTGATATGCTGAAGTTCGGCAGCAGGATTGAATAAGAGTCTTATGGCTCGAATCAAGCTATTGATGCCTGACTCAGGAAAATTAGAATTACCAGAGAAGTCTGTGTGCTTGTATTTGGCTTGAAAGAGGCTGACCGTGAACTCTCCATCATACTCTTCTGAGATATGAATTGCGTCGACGCCAAAGTCGCCACCCCCTTCTGTCAAGCAGTCAAATGTCTCCTCATCATCAAGATCTAGCACAGTCTTGACGCAGAGATAGACAAATGCAAGTGACTTTAACCTTGTTGGATCTGAAATTTTGAGCTGATCTGCTGAAGGCTCTCGAATATTCCCGATGATAGACGATAGACGCTGGTCTACAATGGATGCTTCAATGTTCATTGATCCGACGAAGGGAAGCTATGTTTTTGAATTTTAGCATTCTGTCATCATTACGCTTCTTGCTGGCTTGTTGAAACGAGTACTCATCTCCTTCACTTAGGGGCCCTAACACACCCCTCGAGTGGAAAGGCCCCCGCCAGCTCTTTGCTTCGCCACCCCAAGCTCCTTGCCTGCCACTCCAGGGCAGCGTTAGCCGCACCAAAGAAAGCTAGACGGATCTCTCCATAGGACAGCTCCGAACTGTGGCTCTCTTTTCGTACCCTGCCCCGGTTACCCTTGCTCTAACACGGCACACCGCGCCGATGGCCGGCCTCTTCCTCTCCCACAGCAGCGCCGACGATGGCTTCGTGCGGGAGCTGCGGGAAGCACTGGCGGACATGGGTCAACCGGTGTGGATTGATTCGCGCCAGCTCAAAGGCGGCGATCCGCTTTGGAGTGACATCACGGCAGCGATTGAGGCTGCGGCGGGCCTGGCCGTGCTGGTGAGCCCTGAGTCGTTGCAATCGCGCTGGGTAGGGAAGGAGGTGCAATACGGAATCCAGATTCAGGGCCAGAGAGGTCGCGATCAATTTCCGATCATTCCCCTTTCCCTTAATGGCACCCGGCTTGGAGTATTGGAGGGTCTGTTTGAGGAAGAACCCACCTACATCTCGGTGAGCAGCGCCCCTGGTGGCGCCACGGCCGCTATCCACGCCATCCTGGTGGCCCTCGGCCTCCGTCTCCCCACCGACCGCCCGCCAGTGCACCAGCCGCGGCCGGAGCCGGTGGCGGAGCTGGTGCTCGAACTCAGCGACCTCACTTTCCATGAGCAGGACGGCGTGCGCCGCCCCGCCGCCCGCGCCCGGCTGGTTTATGAGCCCGCCAGCGCCGGCCAGCCGGAGGTGGTGAGTGAGCAGATGTGGCGGCTGATCGCGCCGCTCGGGCCGATCGAGGCGGAGGAGCTGGGCTGGTATCTGGAGCGCTGGCCGGTGTGGCCCAACCCGCTGGTGGCCGATCGCGCCAAGCAGGTGGAGGCGAACCTGATCGCCTGGGGCCAGGCCCTCCACGGCGCCGCCCTGCCGCTGCAGCCCACGGCGAACGTGCTCCAGGCCTGGGCGGGGGTGGCGGCGGGGGCCAGCCGACGCTTTTCTGTTTCCGTGGACGATTCCCCGCTGCACGGCTCCAGTGAGGCGGAAAACGCCACCGCCCGGGAAGCCGCCACCGCCCTGCTCGCCCTGCCCTGGGAGCTGCTGCATAACGGCGATGGCTTTCTGTTTCAAGGCGGCCGGCCCACCCGCGTGCGCCGCCGGCTGCCGAACAAGCGGACCCGCCCGGTGCCGGTGGTGGCGCCACCGATCCGGGTGCTGCTGATCACCGCCCGCCCGGAAGACGACGCCTGCGGCTACCTCGACCATCGCGCCAGCGCCCTGCCCCTGGTGGCCGCCACCGAGGAGCTGGGGGAGGTGCTGCGGCTCAGCCTGCTGCACCCCGCCACCTACCCCGCCCTGGAGGCGGAGCTGGCCCGAGCCCAGCAGGCTGGAGAGCCCTATCACGTGGTGCATTTCGACGGCCACGGCGTCTACGACCGCCGCGTGGGGTTGGGGGGCTTGTGTTTTGAGGATCCCAGCGACAGCCACAAGCTCACAGGGCGCCGCCACCAGACGGTGTACACCAACCAGCTGGGGCCGCTGCTGAACAACTACCGCATCCCGCTGGTGCTGCTGGAGGCCTGCCAGAGCGCCCAGGCAGAAGCGGGATCCGAATCGGTGGCCAGCGAGCTGCTGCGCATGGGTGTGGCCTCGGTGGTGGCGATGAGCCACAGCGTGCTGGTGGAAACAGCGCGGCGGTTTGTGGCCGCCTTCTACGCCGAACTGGCCAGGGGCCAGCGGGTGGGCCAGGCGATGCTCGCCGGCCAGCGCGCCCTGCACAGCGACCCCAGCCGGGGCCAGCGCTATGGCATCGGTGAGCTGAAGCTGGCCGACTGGTTTGTGCCGGTGCTCTACCAGGAAAAGGACGACCCCCAGCTGTTTACGGCCACCCCCGCGCCCCAGACCCGAGAAGACCTGCGCGCCCGCCTGCGGGCCAGGCTGGGGGCGGTGCCACCGGAGCCGGGCGATACGGGCTTTGTGGGCCGCAGCCGCGATCTGCTGGCCCTGGAGCGGCAGCTGCGCCAGCAGCGCTGGGCGGTGGTGCGCGGCCAGGGGGGCGAGGGCAAGACGGCCCTGGCGGCGGAGCTGGCCCGCTGGCTGGTGCGCTCCCAGCAGCTGCGGCGCGCGGCGTTCGTGAGCGTGGAGCTCTGCAGCCACAAGGATGCCGTGCTCGATGCCCTCGGCCGCCAGCTGGTGGGCGCCGACTACTCCGCCGCCAAATACGACAGCCCCGAGCAGGCGTTGCTGCCGATCGAGCGGGCCTTGCGGGAGCAGCCCACCCTGCTGGTGATCGACAACATGGAGAGCGTGCTGCTGCCCCCCTATCTCGACACGCCGGAGCTGCTGAGCGAGGAGGCGGCGCTGGAGCTGAAAGAGATTTTGGCGTTGGCGGAACGGCTGCTGCGGGCGGGCGAAACGCGGCTCGTGTTCACCAGCCGCGAGGCCCTGCCGGCACCGTTTGACGCGAACTCTCAGCGCTGGGAGCTGCGCCAGCTGGGCAAGGGCGATGCGGTGGCGTTGATCGAGCGCTCCCTCGCCGCGGGCGAGAGCAGCGGCGCCCCGGGCGCTGGGGCGGGGGCAGCTGCCCTGGAAGCCCGGCGGGAGGACATCGAAGCGCTGGTGGCTGCCGTGCAGGGCCACGCCCGCACCCTGGCGCTGCTGGCCCCGGAGCTGCGCCGCCGCGGCGTGGCGGCCACCCAGGCGGCGTTGGTGGAGCTGATGGAGCAGATGCAGCAGCAGGTGGCCCAGCTGCCGGCGGATGATCCGCGCCGCCGCGAGCAATCGCTGTTCGCCAGCGTGGAGCTCTCGCTGCGGCGCCTTTCGGCGGCCAACCGGGAGCGGGCACGGGTGCTGGGGGTGTTCCACGGCGGCGTGGATCTGGATGTGTTGAGGGCGATGACGGGCTGGGAACAAGCGGAGGTGGAGGGGCTGGCGATGGAGCTGGTGGGCACCGGCCTGGCCACGGCGAATCCTTACAACCACCTCTCGCTCAATCCCGCCCTCTGCCCCTATCTCAAGGCCAGCCTCAGCGAAGAGGAGCGGCAGGCGCTCATGGCAGGCTGGCTGGAGGCGATGGCCTCCTATCTGGGCTATCTCGATCAGCAGCGAAGCCAGAACGCGGAGCTGGCGGCGACGCTGACGCTGCTGGAGCTGCCCAATCTCTTTGCCCTGCTCGATCGCTCCCAGGCAGTCGTCGATCCCGAAACCACGATCGAGCGGGCCACCTCCATGTATGGCCTGCTGCAAGCGCTGGGCAAACCGCGGCTCCTGGAGCGGGTGGCTCGGGTGCGCGAGGCCGCTGCCGCCGCCCTGGGCGAGGGCCCCTCGCACGCGCGCTTTGTGGCCAGCAGCACCCGCATCGAGCAGCAGCTGGCGGCTGGGCAACTGCGGGAGGCGTTGGCAGGCGCGCAGCAGTTGCTGCAGCAGGCCCAGGCGGCGGGGGAAGCGGCCTATGCCGATGCGGACTACGACCTGGCGCTGGCCTTCGTCTTGCTGGGTCGGGTGTTGAAAGCAGGGGGAGGAGCGCTGCAGGCCCTGACGCTGCACCAGGAGGCCGGCCGGCGCTTTGAGGCCATCGCCAACAAACGCCCTGGTGTGGGCGCGGAACGGATGGCATCCGTCTGCCTCACGGAACAAGGCGACTGTCTGTGCGCCCTGGGCCGGAACGACGCTGCGGCCGCTGCCTACGAGGAAGCAATCCGCAAAGGCGAAGAACGGGGGGATCTGCGCGGTGTTGCCGTGGACAAAGGGCAACTCGGTACCGTCCGTCTCGAACAGCAGCGCTACGGGGAGGCCCTGGAGGCGCACCAGCAAGCCCGCGATACCTTCTCTCGCCTCCAGGAACCGGGCAGCGTCGCCACCACCTGGCATCAGATCGGCAGGGTGCATCAGGCAGCGGGTCAGCCGGAGGCGGCGGAGGAGGCCTACAACCAATCCCTGGCGATCACACTGCGGCTGGGCGATCAGGCCGAACAGGCGAGAACCCTGGGACAGCTGGGCAATCTCTACGATGGCCTGCAGCGGCCGGAGCAGGCGGTGGCCTTCTACCGGCGGGCGGCGGAGATCTGTGGCGCTATCGGCGATAAATTGGGAGAAGGGCGCCAATGGAACAATCTGGCGGATACCTTCCGCAAACTCCAGCACCTTAAAGAAGCCAGGCTGGCCATTCGCCGCGCGATCGAATGCAAAGCGCCGTTTGGCCATGCGGCCTCGCCCTGGACAAGCTGGGCGAACTTCGCCACCATCGAAATCGCCGCTGGCAACAGCGCCGCCGCCGCCGATGCGCGGCACCAGGCTCTCGGCGCCTTTCTCGCCTACCGCCGCGATGGCGGCGAAAATCAAAGCGCATCAGGCCGCTTGGCGCTGGCAATCCGGGAGGACCTGGCCAGCGGCGATCCAGCCGAAGTCGCCTCCTCCCTCCAGCAGCTCGCCGCCGATCCCCAGGCCGCCAGCATGCTCCCCTTCCTCATAGCCCTCCAGGCGATCACCGCCGGCAGCCGCGACCGCTCCCTCGCCGAGGATCCCGCTCTGGATTACACCCAAGCCGCCGAAGTGCTGCTGCTGATCGAGGCGCTGGAGGCGGAAGTTGGGGGGTGAAAGCCGCGCTTGCCCAGGTCGATCCAATGCTGCGATCACCGGCATCTGTCTTTTGGCGTGCGGCAACTTGCGATAGGTGGTTGCAATGTTCTGCTGCAGAGGAGCGTCTAACAACCAGATCCAGAAGCCGGGGGCGAGAGATAGTTTCTTGGCAAGGATGCTGGCCCGCTTCTGATCTGAAGCGTTAGAGAGATGGAGGGCAGTCCGCAGTGGCCAAGGGTGGTATAGTCAGCGTATAGCCGCGGCTGGGGCATGCAGACGAAGGTTCAGAAGTGGGGAAACAGCCTTGGCGTGAGGATTCCACGCGGCTTG
>DAIQNM010000045.1:0-14606 GCA_036788375.1 Cyanobium sp. CTOTU6536
CGGCTCTTGGATTCATGGTGGATCAGCACCGCATCCGAACAATACAAATTGCGATAGCCCGCCTTGATCAGACGCAGGCAAAAATCAACATCATTGTAGTTAACCGCGAAGTTGATCGCATCAAAGCCGCCAACCGCTTCAAACAGGGCCTTGCGCACCACCAGCGTTGCCGCGGTCACGGCGCTCAAGTTATGGGCCAAATGGAGCCTCAATTGATAGCCTTCCTCTTCGGCGGCTAGATATTTGTGGGCGTGGCCGGCAATGCCGCCAATACCCAGCAACACCCCGCCATGTTGGATCGTGCCATCGGGGAATAACAGCTTCGCCCCCACCGCCCCAATCTCGGGGCGCAGGGCCTGCCCTGCCATGGCGGCCAGCCAACCGGGATGGGTGGCCTCTACATCGTTGTTCATCAGCGCAACCAACTCACCTCGGGCTAGGGAGACGGCCTCATTGTTGAGAGCGGCATAGTTGAACTTCCCCGGACGCCGCAGCACCCGCACATTCTCCTGTTGCTCTAAATGGACAAGATAGTGCAGCGTTTCAGGTTCGCTACTGTCGTTATCGATCACAATCAACTCCGTCGGTGGATTGCCTTGGGCATGTTCCGCCAACGACGTGAGGCAGCAGCGGAGGAGATCGCACCGGTCCCGCGTGGCAATGATCACACTCACCAGGGGCGGCGGATCCGGCAGGGGCCAATGAATCAGATGCCCGCCCGTCCGATGGTGGGAAACGTGCGCGTTATGTCCGTGACGGGCAAAAAACCGTTGCAGGCTCTGGGCTGTCTGGCTCGATGAGCGAGGCTCTCCAGGTTGATCGTGGCGGTGATAGAGAACTTCGGGCAGATGGAAGATTTGAGCATCTTCGCAAAGGGCCGTTGCTTCTAGCGCGATGCCATACAGTTCAGGCGATTCTCCATCGGCATTCATTGCCTCACAGGCCTTGATGCAGAGATCGGCGCGGATCAGCCAACAGTGGGAATAGTGGGGGTCGCTGTAGAGCAGATCCGGATTCCAGGCCGGTTTGAACTGGGGTGAATGGCGTCGTCCCAATGGGCTGATCTTGTCCTCATCCGCATACAGGATGCCCGCATCGACCTGGGCCCTTATCACCTCGCTGCAGCGAGCCAGTGCTTGGGGAGCCAGTTGATCGCCCGCTTGCAGGAAAACGATCCAGGTGTGTTGATCTTCTGCGAGCAGTTGCTGCTCTGGCGGCAGGATTTGAAACGCTCCGGGAATTTGGTTGCTGACACTATCAATCGAACCCTGACACTGCTCCTCATGATTCCGTTGCCCCCACAGCCAGATGGCAAAGTTCACCGATGCTGGATTGGTGCCAATATCTGTTGAGGCCATTCGGCTCCGTTGAGCCTGTTCTTCCAGTGCTGGCACTTCGATCCGTTCAATCCATTCGTCGTATCCCACCAGTGCAAAGTTCTGGCGCGAGAGGAGCCGGTTGTAATCCCGCCATTGCTGTGCAAATGACCGTTCCTTCAGGGATTCTTTCCGGTAGGCGGGGTGAAGCCTCAGCAACTTGGCCGCCATCAACCTTTGCACCCGCCACCAGGGCTGGGGCACCAGTCTTAACTCCGCAATCTGCGGATCATCATTGAGGCCTAGAATTTCAAAGCGTGTCGCCTGCGATCGTTGGCCAATGTGCACCAGCCGCCGGCGTCGTTTGCCGCTCACAAGAATCCTTCCCTGATGGCGATTGATCAGGCCGTAACTGCGCAATGTCTCGCTTTGGAGGCGCACCGTCATCAGATACCAGCCGGGCCGAGCTGGAACGCGAAGCGTCAGGGTTGGCCGTTGGCAACCCACGTCCCAGTTCCAGTCTTCCCGAAGCCGCAAGCCAGTCCAGCGTTTGAGCAGATTCACTGGCGATGGCTGGCCTGCATGCCGAAGATGAATTTGGTCAAACTAAAGCCAACCGCGCAGCTAGCCAAGACGGTGAAAAATCCCTTACTTCTCCAGTCATTTTGGGGGTCTTCCGGGAGTTGCGGTGCCGAGAGCAGGGCCATGAATTTTTGCTGGCGCTTGCTCTCAATGCGAGCCTTTTCAACAGAAGTTAAAGCTAGTTTGTAAGAATCGGTAGCGAAACTCACGTCGGACTCTAACTTGAGCACATCTGCCGCTTTGCGGTTTAGATTGCGGCCCTTGCTGGACACCAAGGAGCGCCGTTCCTTTTGAATTTGCTGTTCCAGCTCCCGCACTTGGTCGGCAACAACCGCCACTTCCGGCTCGGTAGGATCCTTGAATTGTCGCTTCAAGGTGGCTAACTCCACCCGCAATTCCACCAGCTTTTCCTGGAGTTTGCTGATCGTTTGGCCGGCGAGTTCGGCTTCGCCTTTGGGATCGATCACCGTGTTGGAATCTTGATAGGCTAATAGTCTATTCTTGGCTTGATTGAGATTGACGCGTGCCCGGCCCAGCTCTGATTCGGCAAAGCTCAGTTGCTTTTGGCTGATGTCCTGATTGAGGCGATTCACAAAATATTCGCTTTTGGCCAGCATGAAGCGATTCAAATTGAGTGAGGCCTTCGGATCGAGGCCAATCGTGCGCAGCACAATCGCACCCGAAATCTCATCAAGGTTCACCGAAACCTGCTTTTTGAAATAGTTCAGTCTCTTCTCCTTTGATAATCCTGGCTTCATGCCGGCAATGAGATCTAGTCCCTTTTGGGCGTAGGCCTGATCGAGATCGTAGGTGCGGTCAAGATCGGCCAACACCTGCGGCGATTGCAAGTATGTTTTAAGGAAGCGTGCATCTTCTAGCGAGAGCTGATTGCCCCTGCCCAGCAGCGAGGCCAAACCAGCACCAGCCACGTTGGTGTCGCTTTCCTCGGCCTTGCGGATGACAAAATCAGATCGGGTCACATAGCGATCACGGGCAATCGCATAGAAATAAATGCCGGATAACGCGATCGGAATCAGCAGCAGTTGGGTGACAGAAAGCTGAGGCAGGGGCGAAGTGCGGAGCCGCGGCGGCTTGATCGGCACAACCTTCGAATCCGTCAGCAGGCCTTCTTCACCCTCAGCAACTTGCTCTTGCTGATCTTTCTTCAGCAAGAAGCGATGCAGCGGATTAAAGTTATCAACTTCAAGCATTGGTTTACCTTCGGGAATTACTCCTCGATCCCCCGCTGGGGAGGCGTGGCCAGCAGGCGCTCAGTGTGCAGGGCGACGGCTTCGTCGAGGTCGTTGAATTCCTCTATTTTACCACCATCCAGGATAAAGGCCCGGTCGCAATGCAGCTTCAGGCCCCAGAGGTTGTGATCCACCATCAGGAAATCAGCAACCTTTTTGCGTTCCATCAGCAGGCGTTTGCTCTTGTCGCGAAAGCGTTGATCACCGGCGGCGGTTACCTCGTCAATCAGATACACATCAAAGTCGAAGGCCATCGACAGGCCAAAGGTGACCCTGGAGCGCATGCCACTGGAGTAGGTTTTAAAGGGTCGATCAAAATACACACCGAGTTCGGCAAATTCTTCGACATACCGCACTTTTTCTGGAACCTTTCTTTTTTCACTATAGATGCGGCTCACGAAGGTCACGTTTTCGCGGCCGGTCAGGCTCCCTTGGAATCCGCCCACCAATCCCACGGGCCAGGAAATGGTGCTATCGGTGTGGATCGTCCCACTGTCGGGCAGATCGATTCCGCCGAGGATGCGCAGCAGGGTGCTCTTGCCAGCGCCATTGGCGCCGAGAATGGCGATCGATTCGCCGGTGCTGATCTTAAAGTTCAAATCTTTGAAAATTGTTGCCTTTTTGCCTTGATAGGTAAAGCTCTTGGTTAGGTTGCTAACTTCAATCATTGTGGGTCACTCCTGGGGGTCATAGGGTCAGAAGTTTGTGTTCGTTGTTGTAATAGATCCAGAGTGATAGGGTCAGCAAGGCAATTGCGCAGATGATGGCATAGTCAAGGTTTGCGTCGGGCGTAAAGTAATCATCGCTCATCGACTTGCGGTTTAATTCGATGATATGCATCAGTGGATTCCAAACGAAAAAAACCCTAGTCCAGGGTGGGAAAATCCAATACCGGAATGGCACGCCAGAGAGAAACCAAAGGATGCGTGGGACCCAAATCGCCCCTTGCTTGAATGCCGGCATCAGGTGGGAGACCGTCATGAAGATCAGGCCGGTCGAGAAGCCGATGCAGGCGACCAGGAGGATGGTGAAAAAGAACAGCCCCAGGTTGCTCATGTAGATTTGGTCGAGCACGATCCAGGTGCCCACGCAGATCACAAGCAAGCAGCAGGTGTAGAGTCCTGTCTCGCTGATTGTACGGGCGATCACCGTGTCTATCGGCTTGACAGGCTTGTAGAACAGCAGCGCTTCATTGGCTTCCATCGCCGTAATGCTTCTGTTGACGATTTGACTGAAAATCGTGAACAGGAGAATCCCGGATCCAAGAAAGAGAACGACATTCAGGCTGCCCCCTCGATGGGCATTAATGGCCGTCAAGAAGATCACCCATATGGCCACCAATCCGAGCGGTTGTACAAGGACGCCCAGAAAGCCACCCTTCACGTCGCTGACGCGGGTGCGCAATTCGCGATAAACCAGCGCATCCACCACGCGCCATTGGACCTGCCAGCCACTCAGGCGCCGCAAACCATCGGCGTCGCGGGCTTGGCGTCCGCTGGCCACTCTGATTGTATCAGCGGAGTTGGCCGAGGGATCCATACGCCTATCTTAGACACCTACTCAGAATTTACCTCCACCAAGCCAGCCCCCAAGGTCTTTGTGCAGGCCCCGCCCCACCCGCCGCTCAATCCGATCCAGCACGGCCTCCAGGGCCAGGGTCCCCACCTTTCGGCCGATGGGGTTGCCGACCAGCCGGGAGTGGAGCCCCACTTCCGCCCAGCCGCCCAGGCCCCTCTCCTCTGCTCCCAGCACAGCCTCCAGGGTGAAGCCAATCGAGTCCATCCCGAAACCAAGCCCCACCAACCAGCAACTGGTGCTTCGCACCTCCAACTGGTCGCCCTCCCACTCGGCCCGCAGGGTGAGGGTGGGCACAACCTGCCACTGCAACACCTGATGGGGGTTAGAGCGATAGGTGAACTCCCCGGGAGCCATGGGTGTGAGTCGCTCTCTGGCCAGAAGGGCCGTCAACGGCCGGTCCACCAGGGCCAGATAGGCCAGCAACCGCTCCCGGGAGGCCCCCGGAGCGGTGATCGGCAGTGTCAGCTCGCGGCGGCGGCGCAGCAGTGCGGGCGGCTGGGCCATGGCCCGGCGATGCGGTGGCTGTGCTCGACTATGGCCGATTCGCCACTGCTTCGGTCGTGAACGCACGTCCGTCCACCGCTGAGGTGTTGGGCATCCCGTCTCGGGCCCTGGCCCGGATCCCCACCCTCGGGCCCCTGCTGGCGCCCGCCAGCTTGGTGGTGGGAGCCCCGGCCTGCCGCCGCGCCCCCCTCACCGCCCTGCTGGCCTGGGGCCGCAAGCCCTCCGGCAAGACGGCGGAGGCGATCGCCCGGGAGCGGGGCCTGCCCGTGTGGCGCTGTGAGGATGGCTTCCTGCGCTCCCTCGGCCTGGGCCCGGACGGGCCGCCCTGGTCGCTGCTGATCGACGATCTGGGCGTCTACTACGACGCCCACGCCCCCAGCCGGCTGGAAGCGCTGATCAGCCAATCCCTTTCCGCCGAGGAGGGCCAGCGGGCCGCTGCCCTTCGGGCGCTCTGGCAGGCCGAACGGGTGAGCAAGTACAACGGCGCCCGCGAGACCCTCCCCCCCAGCGAACCCTTTGTGCTGGTCGTGGACCAGACCATGGGCGATCTCTCGCTTCGCTACGGCATGGCCGAGGGGGCGAGTTTTCAGCGCATGATCCGGGCTGCTCTCGATAACCATCCTCACTGCAGTGTGCTGCTCAAGATCCACCCCGATGTGGCGGCGGGTCGCAAGCGCGGCTATCTGGCTGAGGCCCCATTGAGCCATCCGCGGCTGCGGATCTGCGCCGATGGGGGCCATCCCACCGCCCTGCTGGAGCGGGCGGAGGCTGTGTATGTGGTCTGCTCCCAGTTGGGCTTTGAGGCCCTGCTCTGGGGGCGCCCCGTGCATTGCTTCGGTATGCCCTTCTATGCCGGCTGGGGGTTCACCCACGATGCGCTGCCACCTCCGCCTAGGCGCCAACCCCACCGCCTCACGATCGATCAGCTCGTTCACGCGGCCCTGGTGGCCTATCCCCGCTACATCGATCCCCACTGCGGCCAGCCCTGTGGGCCCGAAACCCTCATCCGGGCGATCGGACTGCAGCGAAGACGGCAGCAGGAGCTGCCCGCCGCGGTGGAAGCCTTCGGCTTCAAGCCCTGGAAGCAGCCGATTCTGCGCCGCTTCCTGCGGGGCTCCCAGCTGCGGTTTCGCCGGCGTAACGCCGTATCGGATCGTGCGTCTTCAGCCCTGGCGATCTGGGGCCGGGACCCCGGGCGCGGCGTGGCCCGCCGGCTTCTCCAGCAGCCCGAGGCGGCCCTGCTGCGCATTGAGGATGGCTTCCTGCGCTCGGTGGGGCTCGGCGCCAATCTGATTGCCCCGATCTCCTGGGTGGTCGACCGCAGCGGCATCTACTACGACGCCGGCGCCCCATCCGACCTCGAAACGCTGCTGCGAACCCATCGCTTCGATGAGGCGGAGCGGGACCGGGGGGCGGCCCTGCGGCAGCAGCTGGTTGCCGCAGCCCTCACCAAGTACAACCTGCAGGCCCTCCCCTGGCGCCGTCCCCCCGGCGTTCGCCGCGTGGTGCTGGTGCCCGGCCAGGTGGAAAGTGATGCCTCCATCTTCTATGGGGCCCCCGACCTGCACACCAACCTGGCCCTGCTGCAGGCGGTGCGGGCGGCCGAACCCGAGGCCTGGATCGTCTACAAACCCCATCCCGATGTGGTGGCCGGCCTGCGGGAGGAAGGGTCGCCGCAGGCCGATCTGCAGCATTGGTGCGATGCCCTGCTCACCGAGGGATGCATGGATCAGCTGCTCAAGGAGGTGGACGGGGTGCATGTGCTCACTTCCCTGGCCGGTTTTGAGGCCCTGCTGCGGGGGGTGGAGGTGCACACCTGGGGGCTTCCTTTCTTTGCCGGCTGGGGTCTCAGCCACGATCGCCTGGCCTGCCCGCGGCGGGGGCGGCAACTTCAGCTCGACGAGCTCGTGTATGCAGCTCTGGTGGCCTACCCGCGCTACGTGAGTCGCCGCAGCGGACTCTTCATCGAGCCGGAGCAGGCGATTGAGGAGCTGCTCGAATGGTCTAAGGAGCCTCCCCGAGCGCCGAGCGGGTGGCGAAGAATCTTCCGCCATTGGGGACGCTGGCGAGAGCGTATCGCTCTCCACAGTTCTCGCTCGCCACGGCTGTAAGGTGCCCTTCCCCGTGGAGGGAGACGTGTATGCGAGAAGTGGCGATCGAGGGCCCGGTCTTGATGCTGATGGGGCCGCTGGGTACGTTCTTCGCGCGGCTCGCCAACCATCTGGAGACCAGAGGCGCCAGCATCACCAAGCTGAGTTTTCCGCTGCATGAATTTGGCTTCCCGGCCCATCAGCGGGTGGCCTATTGCGGCCCCATGGCGGAGTTCAAGTCCTTTCTACGCGCCCTGATTCTGGAGCGGGGCATTCGCCACCTGTTCATGTATGGCGATTTTATCGATCCCCATCGCCTGGCGATTGAGCTGGTGCGTGAGATGAATGCCGAGAAGGCCTTGCCCCATACCATTGAAGCCTGGGTGTTTGAGCTCGGTTATGTTCGCCCTAATTTCGTGAGTCTTGAGCTTGAGCGGGTCAACGCCCGCTCCAATCTCAATCGCCCGGTTGAGTTCTATCGCGATCTGCCGCCGGTGGAAGAGATTCCTCATCCAGCTCTTGATGCCGGCATGCGTTGGCATAAGTGCTGGAAGACACCCACCTTCATCCAGCATGCCTTCACCGCCTATCCGATCATCAGCGGCCCCCACAAGCTGCAGCCGCAGCCCTCCTACCTTCTGGCCCAGGTGGCTGGCCTGCTGCGCAAGCACCTCTATCGGTTCAGCGAGCGCTCGATTCATCGGCGCTTGATGGATGGCACGCCCTATACCCTCGTGCCCCTGCAGGTTTCAAGCGATTCCCAGGTGAGTCTGGGCTCGGATTATGCCGGCATGGAGCCTTTTATTGCCCAGCTGATCGATTCCTTTGCCCGTTATGCCCCAGCCGATCAGCGCTTGGCCTTCAAGCACCATCCCCGCGATCGCGGCTACAACCATTACGGAGCCCTGATCCAGGATCTGGCCCGCCAGCACGGCGTGGCGGAACGGGTTCTTTATTTCCACGATGGCGCCCTTGGGCCGATCCTGAAGCGAGCCAAGGCCGTGCTCACCATCAACAGTACGGTCGGCATGCAGGCTCTCTATCACGCGGTGCCCACAAAAGTGATGGGGCGCACGTTTTACAACATGCCTGGACTCACGGATCAACAGCCGCTTCGTATCTTCTGGAGCTCCCCCCAACTCTCAGACCGCGCCTTATACCGGCGTTTCTATCGCCACATGATCGAAACCACCCAGATCAATGGCAATTTTGATGGCCGCTTTCCCTTCTCCCGCACCTTCGCCGTCTCCCGATCGCTAGGGGTCCATGCCGTCGGCCCCCGTCCGCGGGGGGTTCAGCTTCTCCAGCGGATGTTCACCCTCGGCAGGGGCTTCGCCACCTACTACCTTCAGCTGCTGGCCCTCGCGGTTGGGGCCCGCCAGTCGGCCCGGCGCCTGCTGGAGCGGGCCTCCCAGCTCGGCCTGGCCGGCCTGGGGGTGGAGGTGCTGATGGAGCGGCGCAAAGAGCTGATCGATCGGCCCCAGATTCACATCGCCAACCACGGCTCTCCCCTCGATGTGTTGCTGGTGCAGGGGTATTTCAGGGAATCCAGCATGACCACCGCCGCCCGCCACCTGCGCTGGATCCTGCCCTTCTTCGCCGCCAGTGCCCGCAATTACGGCCACACCAACCTCGACCATCTCTCCAGCCGCTCCCGCCTCGCTGGCCTGCGCCACCTGCTGCGCGTGCTGGACAAGCAGGGCCGTTTATTTCTCTTTCCCAGTGGCTCCTTGGTTACCCCGATCACCCAGCGGGTCTCCGGAAGTCTGCATGTGCTGGGCCGCCGTAGTGGTGCGGTGATCATTCCCTGGACGATCCGCTACCGCGGTTTCCCGCGCTCCGAAGAGGCCTGCCGCTATCGCCCCTTCCGGCTGATCGTGCAGCGGTTGTTCGGCCCCCAGGCCACGATTCTCTGCGAGCAGGGTGCCGCGATCGATCCGCACGGCTTTGCCGATCAGAACGCCCTGTCCCTGCATATTCGTGAGCTCTATGCCAACAAATTGGGCGCGATCAACCCGGCGTCGCCGTCTCCCAGGCAGGAATCAGATTGTTGACGATCAATTCTTTCTGTTGATGTTGCCGTAGCTGATTGAGATCACAGCGCATTAGAATTTCGCAGATCTGATTGAAATCGCGGGCCAGGGAAAGGCCGATCACCTTGGCATTGCCGAAACTCATGTACTTCTTCAGCAGCAGCGGCGCCCGAAAGGGCTCCTCATACTGTTGCTCAAGCCTTCGCTCCAGTTCACCGAGGCTCTCCACAACGGGCGCCAAGTCTGCCTTGCGCTTTTCAGCCCGAGAGGGGAAAGGATGCCGAGCCGGCGGGATGCCCTGATCTTCGCCGAAGGGTTGCTGCAACAGCGCCGCAAGGAAGCTGCCATACAGGCTTTCGCTGTGCTGCAGGTGGTTGAACGACACCATGCCCATCAGATTGGTGTGGCCCGTGGCCAGGGGAATGCTCACCATCGCCCGCAGCAGCATGCGCAGTACCGGGCTGGTGCGTTGGTAGGGCGTGGCCACCAAGGTGCGGCCGATTTCGGCATAGCTCATGCCTTCCCTGCGACAATGCTGATCCAGGCCCGGATAGCAGTGCTCCAGATAGGAATGGCTGCCGTCCCACCCAGGGCCATGCCAGCCGGAGAGGCCCATGCGCAGGCATCCGGCCAGGCACTGACGCTCCTGATCCAGGATCAACAGGTGCCAGTAGTGGGCATCGCGGCCGTCCAGGTCCACCTGCTCCGGGCCGAGTGGAGAGATCTGCCGGTAGGTGCTGGCCCGTAGGGCCCCTACCCAGGCGGCGATGGGGTGGAACTGGGCGGGGGACAGAAAATAGGCGGAAAATTGATTCTGATCAAAACAGCGTTGATCGCCAAGTTCGGCGCGGATATGGTTGAAGGCAAAATCCTCCTTTCCAGATCCTTTGGCTTTTTCCGTCTCCATCCTCCTAGTCTCCCGCTTGGGTGATCACCAGTCAACCGCGTAATGCCTCTTCCCCAACTGCCCAGTATCGCGTTTGTGCAGCAGGGGCAAAGTGTTGTTCTGCTCCATCAAGGCGCTGGCTCCACCATCGACCATTTCCTGCGGGGCCCCCTGGAGGCCATGCAGGCTCAGATCATCGAGGTTGATTCCGCTGAGGCTCCAAATCATCACCTGCAAAGTTTGATGATGATGGCCCAACTTGTGGTGGTTGTGCGCTATCTGCCCCGCTGCTGGATCAGGACCCTCCGCCAGCTCCGCCAGGCAGGCATCCGGCTGGTGTATCTGATGGACGACGACCTTCTCGACCCGGACCTGCTGCCCCAGCTGCCCGCCGCCTACCGGCAGCGGCTGCGACAGCGGATCACCCGCCAGCGCTCGCGGGTGCCGCAGCTGTGCGACCCCATCTGGGTGACCAGCGAGTTTCTGGAGCGCAAGTATGCCCACCTCGGTGCCCGGCTGCTTCCCCTCAGCCCCCACCCCGGCCTGCTGGCCGAGCGTGCCCGCCTGCAGCTGGCCTACCTCGGCAGCAGTGTTCACCAGCTGGAGTTTGCCTGGCTGCGGGAGCTGCTCCTCCTGCTGCAGAGTCGCCAGTGCCACACCCATGTGGATGTGTTCGGCGACCTCAGCATCAACCGCCAATTCCGCGACCTTCCCCGCGTGCGCATCCTCCACCCGATGCGCTGGCCCAGCTACCTGGCCGAGACTGGCCTGGGCCGCTGTGATCTGCTGCTCACCCCCCTGCTGGAGAGCCCGCTCAATGCAGCTCGGGCCCCGGTCAAGTTCATCGACGCCGCCCGTTGCGGGGCTGCCGGCCTTTACTCGGATCGCGCGCCCTACCGAGGCTTCATCCGTCCGGGCGTCGATGGGCTCCTGCTCGGGGATGGCCAGCAGGAGTGGCTGGAGGCGATCGAGTGGCTGATCGGCGATTCAGAGGCTCGGCATCGACTGGCCGCTGAGGGACGGCGGCGCGCCCTGCAGCTGAGCGGGGCTCCCTGATCCCTGGGCCTTGGGCCTTGGGAGAGCTGCATAGCCGTGGGAAACTGTTCTTACGTATTCAGCCCACGCCTGCATGTCACTCAGCGCGACATCCACAACAGGCTGGGGTAAACACCTGCTGGTGGCTTGGATTCGCTGGGGCTCCGCCTCCATCGGCCTGATGGGCCTGGTGGGGCTGCCCTGCGGCAGCGCCGCGGTCCAAGCCGCCTCGAAGCCCCCGACCCAATCGCGGCCAGCCGCGAGCAAGCCGCCCGCGGCGTCGTCGATCGACCCTGGCCTGGCGGCCAACCTCCGCTATCGGTTGGGTCCGGGGGACAAGCTCAAGATGGCCGTGTTCCGGATGGAGGGCTACGAGACCGTCGCCGAGGTCCTCAGCGATGGCACCCTCAACCTGCCCCGGCTGGGCAGCGTGCCGGTCTGGGGGTTGAGTCTCGATGAGGCCCGGCGGCGGATCACCGCCGGCTACGCCACGATCCTGCGGCGTCCGATCGTGTACCTGGATCTGGTCGAGGCGCGCCCGGTCCGGGTGGCGGTGAGCGGCGAGGTGCAGCGGCCTGGGCTTTACAGCATCGGCAGGGGGGGATCGAATCAGCTCAGCAGCAGCGGCCCTGGAGGCTCCCCCAGCACCGTGATTCAAACCAGCGGCGCGCCGACCCTCCTCGATGCGATCCAGCGGGCCGGAGGTCTCACCGCCTACGGCGATCTTCGCCGCCTCACCGTGCAGCGCCCCAGCGGCGGCCCGGGATCCCCCGTGCGCACGTATCAGTTCGACTTTCTCAAGGTTCTCTCCGGCAGCGGGCCCGTCACCAACCCACTCCTCTACGACGGCGACACCATCACGATTCCCCGCGCCGAGAACCTCAGCGAAACCGAATTGCTCGCCATCGCCTCCTCCACCTTTGCGCCCGACACGATCGCGGTGAATGTGGTGGGCGAAGTGTTGAAGCCCGGCACCCTGAATGTGAAGGCCAACAGCCCCCTCTCCGGCGCCCTGCTCACGGCCGGGGGACTGACCCGCCGGGCCAATGATCAGACCGTGCGCCTGCTCAGGCTGACTCCCTCCGGCACGATCAAGCAGGCGACCATCCGCTTCAATCCGGCCGCCCCCCTCGGTTCGGTTCAGAACCCACCCCTGCAGCAGGGTGATGTGATCGTGGTCGACCGGCATGGCTGGGCCAAGACCACCGACGGACTCTCCGATGCCCTGGCGCCGATCGGGCCGGTGATCAACGCCGGCTCCCTGTTCCGGCTGCTGGGGCTCTGATCCTGCGGGCCCGGCGGCCCTGATGGGCGGTTGGTGGCCGGCGGCGGATTAGAGGGGGCGGACCCCTTCGCCGAGGCCCGAGGCCTCCAGCCAGCGGCGGATGCCCTCCGGCAGCGGACAGCGTTGCCGTTCGGTCGCGGCGATGGCCAGATGGCGCGTGAGGCCCTGGGCCACCGGCTGCCCCTCGCGCTTGAAGCAGTAGCTCACCTCGAAGCCTTCGGGCCCCAAGGCTTCGGGCCGCAGGCTGATCAGCAGTTGGTCGCCCGTCAGCAGCGGCCGGCGGAATTCGGCCTGGCAGTACACGATCGGTAGGGCCACGCCCGGTGAATCCCCCGCCCACTCCGGTCTGGGAAACACCGACGCGGCCGGCAGCCCGAAGCGCTCCAGGCTTTCTTCATAGGCCTCGTGGCACCAGCGCAGCAGCTGGTGGAAGTGCATCACGCCGGCGGCGTCGGTATCGCCGAAGCGAACGCTGCGCTGGATCTGCAGCCAGGTGGAGGGAATCAGGGGCGGCATGGCGAGCTGGGCCGCCTGCGCTCAGCGATCTACCGAGCCCATGATCACATCGATTGAACCGAGGATGGCCATGATGTCGGCCACCTTGGCCCCCTTGAGGATGTGGGGCAGGATCTGGAGGTTGTTGAGGTCAGCGGCGCGGATCTTGAAGCGCCAGGGTGTCACATCGTCGTTGCCCTGGATGAAGATGCCAATTTCGCCCTTGCCCGACTCAAGGCGGGTGTAGAGCTCGCCACTGGGGATCTTGAAGGTGGGGGCAACTTTTTTGGCCACGTATTGATAATCGAAGCCAAACGATTCGCCGCCCTTGCCTTCGGCCATGCGGCGGGCCTCCAGGTTTTCGGTGGGGCCACCGGGAATCATCTGGCAGGCCTGGCGCAGGATCTTCAGCGACTGGCGCATCTCCTGGATCCGCACCCGGTAGCGGGCGAAGCAATCGCCCTCCTTCTCCCAGGCCACATCCCACTCGAAGTCGTCGTAGCACTCGTAGTGGTCCACCTTGCGCAGGTCCCAGGGCACGCCGGAGGCCCGAAGCATCGGTCCGGAAAGGCTCCAGTTGATTGCCTGCTCCCGCGTGATCGCCCCGAGGCCCTCGATGCGTTTGCGGAAGATGGGGTTGTTGGTGATTAGCTTCTCGTATTCATCGATCTTGGGGCCGAACCAGTCGCAGAAGTCGAGGCATTTCTCCAGCCAGCCCCAGGGCAGATCCACCGCTACACCGCCGATGCGGAAGTAGTTGTTGTTGATCAGCCGCTGGCCGGTGGCCGCTTCCCAGAGGTCGTAGATCATCTCCCGTTCGCGGAAGATATAGAAGAAGGGGGTCTGGGCGCCCACATCGGCCAGGAAGGGTCCCAGCCAGAGCAGGTGGTTGGCAATGCGGTTGAGCTCCAGCATGATCACGCGGATGTAGCTGGCCCGCTTCGGCACCGGGATGTCGGCCAGGCGCTCGGGGGCGTTCACCACAATCGCCTCGTAAAACATGCCGGCCGCATAGTCCATGCGGCTCACGTAGGGCACGAACATCACGTTCGTGCGGTTCTCGGCGATCTTCTCCATGCCGCGGTGCAGGTAGCCGATCACCGGCTCGCAATCCACCACGTCCTCCCCGTCGAGGGTCACCACCAGCCGCAACACCCCGTGCATCGAGGGGTGATGGGGGCCGAAGTTGACCACCATCGGCTCCGTGCGCGTTTCCAGCTGGGTCATGGAGAGGGAGGGCTGGTGGGCCGTTGCCGTGGTGGGGCGGATTCTAGGGAGCCTGCCGGGAGATCAGGCAGGACCCTGCGGCTGGGCCTCGCCAGTTGTTCAAGGAGCATCACCACTTCCACGCCGCTTCTCTCATCGACCAGCTGGTCGCTGCCATTGCCCAGGCCTTGGCTCAGATTGAGCAGGCTCAAAGCTCCTGCCATGCCCCCGTGGATCCTTGAGGGTCAATCCCACGGGCCTGTGAGCCAGCCCCGGAAGGCGTTCAGTTCACCCCGCACCTCCGGCCAGAGGGCGAGGGCAAGGGTGCGCAGCCGCTCCACCGGCT
>DAIQNM010000046.1:0-14341 GCA_036788375.1 Cyanobium sp. CTOTU6536
CCCCAGGGCAGGCCTTCACCGATCGGGTGCGGCAGCAGTTCGGCCGCCGCGCCAGCAGTTACGAAAGCCAGGCCCGGCTCCAGCAAGGTGTGGCCTGGCGACTCGCCAGGTTGGTGCGGGAGCTCCCCCTGCCCCAGGGCCCGATCGCCGACCTCGGAGCGGGGAGCGGTCTGCTCAGCCGCGCCCTGCTGGCCCAGCGCCCGGAGCTTGCGGCCCAGCCGCCCCACCAGGTGGATCTCTGCCCCGAACTGCTGGCCCGCAATCCGCTGGCCGGTTCCCTGCCCCCCTGCGATCTCAATGGCCAGCTGCCCGATCAGCTCGATCGGGCAGCCCTGCTGGCCTCCAGCTTCGCCTTGCAATGGCTGGCAACCCCCAGCGCCCGCCTGCGGGACTGGTGCGGCCACCTTGCCCCGGGGGGCTGGCTGGCGCTGGCGGTACCGGTGGCGGGCAGCTTTGGGGCCTGGCAGGAGGCCGCCGCCGCCGCCGGGGTGCCCTGCACCGCCCTTCCCCTGCCTCGGGCAGAAGAGTTAGTGGCTGGAGCGGCCGACCAGCTGGACCTGCACCGGGCCCAGCGGCTGCGCTTCAGCAGGCCCAGCTGCGGCGGCCTGGCCACCCTGCGGCTGCTGAGCCAGTTGGGGGCCACGGCGTCGCCCCATCCCCCCCTCAGCCCCGGCCAGTTGCGCCGCCTGCTGGCCCACTGGCCAGAACGGGCTCCCCTGCGCTGGGATGTGCTGGTGCTGTTGGGATGTCGGCGCTGATGCAACTGGTGGTCTGCGGCACCGACACCGACGTGGGCAAAACGGTGGTGAGCGCCCTGCTGGTGGAGGGCCTCGGGGCGCGCTACTGGAAACCGGTGCAAAGCGGCCTGGAGGAGGGCGGCGACCGGGGCCGGGTGCAGGCCCTGCTGGATCTGCCGACGGAAAGGATCGTGCCGGAGGCCTACCGACTGGCGGCGCCGGTCTCGCCCCACTGGGCCGCCGAGCGGGAGGGTCTCACCCTGGACCCAGACAAGCTGGCCCTGCCGGCGGGGAAGGGCCCCCTGGTGGTGGAAACGGCCGGCGGGCTGCTGGTGCCGCTGCGGCGGGACTGGCTTCAGATCGAGCAAATCCAGCGCTGGGGCCTGCCGGTGGTGCTGGTGGCAGGGAGTGGTCTGGGCACCCTCAACCATACCCTGCTCTCGCTGGAGGCCCTGGCCCGCCGCCGGATTGCGGTGCTTGGCCTGGTGCTCAACGGCGATCCCCACCCGGACAACCCCCGCACCCTGATGGAGCTGGGCGGGGTGCCGGTGTTGGCGGAGCTGCCGCGCCTCAACCCCCTCAACCGCCAGCGCCTGCGGGAGCAATGGCGACAGTGCGAAGGTTTCCGTAGCCTGGGGCCATGAGCAAGCGGCACCTGCTGGTCAGCGCCCTGGTTGCCGCCCTGTGCACGGGCATCCTCGTGCTGTTCACCGAGATCGAAGACAGCTTCCGGCTGTGGACCCGCTGCACGCCCCTGCAGGGAACCCCCCACAACCCGGAATGCCGCCGCTGAGGCCCTAGGCCGCATCTAGGGCCTCAGCGGGCGCAGCGCCGCTCCATCATGGCCAACGCCCCCATCCCTTAGGCCCAACCATGCAGCGCAGCGATGGCGATGGCCCTGGTTGGCATCCCCACCTTTGGCACCCCTGCACCCAGGTGGCCACAGCCCGACCACCGGCGCCGATCGTGCGGGGGGAAGGGGCCGAACTAATCGCCCCGGATGGTGGGCGATGGATCGACGCGATCAGTAGCTGGTGGGTCACCCTGCACGGCCATGCCGAACCGTCCATCGCCGCGGCCATCGCCGCCCAGGCCCGCACCCTCGAGCAGGTCATCTTTGCCAACTTCAGCCACCCGGGGGCCGAGGCCCTGGCCACCCGCCTGAGCAACCGCAGCGGCCTGGAGCGGGTTTTCTTTTCCGACAACGGCTCCACCGCCGTGGAAGTGGCCCTCAAGATCGCCTGGCAGTGGTGGCAAAACCAGGGCATCGACCGCCGCCAGCTGGTCGCCTTCAGTGGCGCCTACCACGGGGACACCTTCGGCGCGATGGCGGTGGGGGAACGCTCCCTTTTCTCCCAGCCCTTCGAATCCCTGCTCTTCGCCGTGGCCCGGGCCCCCTGGCCCGCCACCCACTGGCACGACAGCGACGTCGAGGAACGGGAAGGCCAGGCCCTGGCGGTGCTGGATCGCTTGCTGGAGGTGCCCACCGCGGCCGTGATCCTGGAACCCCTGGTGCAGGGGGCCAGCGGCATGGCGATGGTGCGGGAGGAGTTCCTGCGCCAGGTGGAAGGCCGGGTGCGCCAGGCGGGGGCGCTGCTGATCGCCGATGAAGTGCTCACCGGCTTCGGGCGCACCGGCCGCCTCTTCGCCTGCCACAGGGCCGGAATCCGGCCCGACCTCATGGCCCTCTCCAAGGGCCTCACCGGCGGCTTTTTGCCGATGGGGGTGACCCTGGCCAGCGAAGCGCTCTACCAGGGATTCGTGGGGACCGACCCCAGCCTCACCCTGTTCCATGGCCACAGCTTCACCGCCAACCCCCTGGGCTGTGCGGCGGCCTTGGCGAGCCTCGATCTGCTGGAGCAGGCCCCCGAACGCCACGAAGCGATGGAGGCGCGCCATCGGCCCCACCTGGAGCGGCTGGCCCAGCACCCAAAGGTGCGGGCACCACGGCTGCTGGGCAGCATCGCCGCCTTCGACCTGGCGGTGGAGAACCCGGGCTACCTCAACCCGGCCGGCCGGGCCCTGCAGGCCCGGGCCTGGGAGCACGGCGTCTTCCTGCGCCCCCTGGGTCAGGTGGTCTACCTGCTGCCGCCCCTTTGCATCACTGACGCCCAGTTGGAGCGCTGTTACGGGGCCATCGAGGCCGCCCTGGAAGCGATCTGAGCGGCGGCCGCCCCAGACACCGGATCAGCCGCCGAATCGGGCAGCGCCTCCGAACCTCCACCAGAAGCGGGATCCACCAAAACCGGGGCAGCCGCAGGGTTCGTCGTGTCGGGCAACCAGCTGGGGGAGCGCACCAGGGCGGTGCCCCGGGCCCAGGCCACCCCAAGGCCCAGCACGAGGCTCAGCACCAAGGCCACGGCCAGCAACAGCAGGGCAAACCATTCCCCCCCCGACAGGGCCCGTCGCACCCCCCCCGGCCGGGCGCCATCCGCCGGGGGCCCGGCGGGGGCAGTGGGCGGCACCAACCCTCGAGCGGGGGAGGGTCGGCTCAGCAGCTCGTCGTAGCGGCGGCGCGTGGTGGGATCGATCAGTACCCCATAGGCCTGCTGCAGCCGGCGGAAGGCCTCCTCCGCCTCGGGCCTCGGCAGGCTGGTGGTATCGGGGTGGTAGCGCTTGCTGAGCCGCCGGAAGGCCTGCCGCAGGTCGGCATCCACGGCGTTGGGCTCCAACTCCAGCTGGTCGTAGTAGGTGGGGGGCCGGGGCTTGGTGGACGGCGCCAGGAAGGGATCGGCGGCGGCAGGATCGTTGGGGTTCGGGGTGGTGGGCATGGCCCTGGCAGACGGGTCCCCGGCTCGGTGTGCAGGATCCTAGGAAGAGCGGACCCCCCGGGCATGTCGATCGAGACCACCCCCACCAGCCTGGAGCCCCTCTGGCAGGAGCTTGGTTGGCATCCCGATGCGGCCCAGCTGGACCAGCTGGCCGCCCTGCAGGAGCAGCTGCGCCACTGGAATAGCCGCCTCAACCTCACCCGCCTGGTGGAGGGCGAAGACTACTGGGTGGCCCAGGTGTTCGACAGCCTCTGGCCCCTGCGGGAGCTGCTGGCCCAGCAGGGTGCCCCCCCGCCAGGAGTCAGCGAATCGCCGCGCCCGGCTGCCTCCCTGGAGCTGGTCGACGTGGGCACCGGCGGCGGCTTTCCGGGCCTGGCGGTGGCGATCGCCCTGCCCCAGGCCCGGCTCACCCTGGTGGATTCGGTGGGGCGCAAGGTGGAGGCGGTGCAGGCGATGGCCCAAGCCCTGGGGTTGGAAGCACGGGTGCGGCTGCGCTGCGAGCGGATCGAACAGAGCGGCCGCAGCCGGGAGCTGCGGGGCCGCTTCGACTGGGCCCTGGCCCGGGCCGTGGCCCGCTCCCCGGTGGTGGCCGAGTATCTGGTGCCATTGCTCAAGCCCGACGGCCGGGCCCTTCTCTACCGGGGCCAGTGGAGCCCGGAGGACCAGGCCGAACTGGAGCGGGCCCTGGTCCCCTTGCGAGCCCGGATCGAGCGACTGGAACGGCGCGAGCTGCCCGCCGGGCGGGGGATGCGCCATGCCCTGGTGCTCCAACCCACCGGCCCCTGCCCAGCCACCTACCCCCGGGCGGTCGGGGTACCCGCTCGCCAGCCCCTGGGGGTGGAACCGGGCCGCTGAAGCCGCCGGCTCACGACCCCTGAAGCCGCCGCACCACTTCGCCACCGACCCGCGCCCGCAGGTCCCGCAGCAGGCCCGGAATCGCCGCCGCCCACGGACTATCCCCCAGCACCGCCAACAGCTCGGCCTCGCTCACGGTGCTGTCGAGGGCATCGGCGTTGGCCCCCGCAAACCAGTGGCCGCCCTGGCCCAGCAGGCCGTAACGGGCCCGGCAGAACCCCTCCAGATCCCAGGCCTGGAGCAGGTCATGGAGCCAGAGCAGCACGGGCAGGTTGATACCCCCGGGGGTGTCCTCCCAATCGGGCAGACCCTGATCCCAGGTGGCGATCCAGTCGTCGCCGAGGGCAGCACGGCGGGCCGCCGCCAGGCGCTCCAGGATGGGGGGCAACAACGCAGGGGCGCGGGGCAGCAGGGCCGCCGCCTCGACGTGGAGGGCCAGATCCTCCGCCCGGGCCGCCCCGACGCTGAGGGTGTGGATGCCGGGGCTGCTGAGGCAAAAGAGGTCGTTGAAGACGATCGGATGGAGGGGCGCACAGAGCTCCCGCAGCCGCTCGGAGGGGGTGTGAAGATGGCCGCCCTTATCGGTGGGGCTGATCACAAACACGCCCATGTCCCGGGCGATGGCGGCCTCGATGGCCGGCCGGTTGCGCTGCTGGATGTAATACCAATGGAGGTTCACATAGTCGAAGCCATCGCTCTCGATCGCCCGCAGGATCACGGCCAGCGGTGCATGGGTGGAGAATCCGATCGCCCCGACCCGGCCCTGATCCCGCCAACGGCGGGCCACCTCCAGGCAGCCGCCGGGGCGAAGGGTCTGGTCGAGCAACTCGGCGGTGTTGACCCCGTGGATGGAGAGCAGGTCGAGGCGACCGCCGGGGTGATCCAGCCCCAGGCGGGACATGGTGGTCGTCAGTTCGGCCTCGAAGGCGGCTGGATCGGCTTGGGGAGGCACCTTGCTCTGGAGGATGCGGCGCGGGTCCGGCAGCTCCGCCAGCAGGGGGGCCAGCTGGCGTTCCGAACTGCCGTAGTAACGGGCGGTTTCGATGTGGTGGAAGCCGGCCGCGATCGCCGCCTCGAGCAGGGCGCGCAGGTTGGCTTGGCTGGAGGGCTCGATCGCTTCGGGGGCCAGGTCGCTCCAGCTCTGCTGGAAGCGCATCCCGCCGAGGGAGAGCACCGGCATGGCCAGGCCGGTGCGGCCGAAGCGGCGGGTGGGCAGGGGAGCTGGGGCGGCGAGGGTCACGACTGGGCTGCGAAGGTCACGACTGGGCGGCGAGGGTCACGACCTTGGCGGCGGCTGCGGGGGGTGGCCCGCCTGGGCGCGGGGCAGGGTGCGTTTGAGGCGAACCGGCATCGGCACCCCCAACGGCAGGATCTCCTGCTGCTCAAGCTGGGCCTCTAAGGCCGGCAGGTCTTCGTAGGCCACCCAGTGGATGCAGTCCACCGGACAGGTGTCGATGGCCTCCTGGATCCGCTCGGTGCTGTCGCCGTCCTGGCGAATCGCCCGCGACCGGCCCCAATCCGGCTCCACCACAAAGGTGTGGGTGGCCACGTGGGCGCAGTAACGGCAGCCGATGCAAACGGCCTCATCCACCCAAACCGCCTTCTGCCGCAGAGATCCCCCCAACAGGGGTTCCTGCCCGGAGGGCGGGGGGGCAGCGCCGGGATCGACGGCAAAGGCAAGGGAGGGATCAGCCCCCGGAAACAAGGCCGCCATGGCCACCAAGCAGGGAAACGGCTCTAGGGAAGCCTCAGCTATCCCAGCGGGTCACGACCAATTCGATGCTGCCGTCGGTGCTGCTGCGCTGCTCCGCCACCTGGAAGCCCTCCTCGGCGCTGGCGGCCAGGATGGTGTGCAAGGCATAGCGCTGGGTGAGCTTGGCCAGGAACCGCTCCACCGGGATCGGCTGTTTCCAGAGCTCCAGATCGGTCACCAGCTCATAACTGCCACTGGCCTCGCTCCAGCGGAAGCCAAGGTCGGAACCCTCGGCCTGGGGCACGGCCAGGTCGGCGGTCACGGTCTGACCGCGGTAGCCGCGCACCTCTCGGCTGCCATCGAGGGGGGGGTGGCCCAGGTCGGTGAGGGCGTCCACCAAGGCCTGGCGATCGCGGAGCTCGGTGCGGACGGTGCTGAAGTGCGACATCGGAACGGGGAAAATCGCAGGGGGAAAGGAAAACCTTGGATCGAGCCGTGGATCAGCCGAGGGGCTGGTGCAGGAGGGAGGACTGCTGTGCCGTGAGTTCGGGAGCCTGAAAGGCCTCCGACGTTTCACGCCGCTGCTGCACCGTGCCGAGCCGGGCTTCGATGCGTCCGGTCAGCTGCTCGCAGCCAACCCCCGCAACGCCCTCCACCGTTTCCTCAACGCGACCATCGGGCCGGATGCGGAAGCGGATCGTGCGCTGGGCCATCCCGGTCGAAAAAGGAGGATGAGTGGATGTTAGCCGGGTTGGCCCCGATCCTGATGGGGCCTCAGCCGATCAGCCCCTCGTCCACCAAGGTCTGGAGCCGGTCGAGCACATCGGGCTGCTCCAGTTGCTCCAGGGCCAACCGGGCCTCATCGCGCACGGTGGGGTCGCCATCGTGGAGCAGGGTGTGGAGCAGGGCCTCCACGACCGCCTGCTGGCGGGGCTCCACGAGGTCGGGGTAGAGACGCCCCAGCGACCAGGCGCTGTTGCTGCGCACGGCCGCTTCGCTATCGATGCGGAGGGTTTGCAGCAGGTGGGCGGCGGCCGGATCGGCCTTGGCGGCACCGCTGGCGCCGGCATCGGCAAGGGAACTGGCGGCCCAAAGCCTCACCGCCGCCACATCCACCTGGAGGGTGCGAATCAGGGGATTGAGGATGGGGGCATCGGGGTAATTGCCCAGGCTCCAGGCCACCGCCTTGCGCACGTATCCATTGTCATCAGCGGCCAGCAGGACCAGGAGCGGCTCCACGGCAAGGGGGTGGGGATTGCGGCCTAGGGCGTAGACCGCGCTCATCCGCAGGATCGGACAGGCGGCCTCCAGCAGGGGCAGTAACAGAGGTATGGCGCGGGGATCGCGGTGCTCGCAGAAAATGCGCAGGCCCTGCATGCGCTGGTCATGGCCTCCCTGGAGCAGGGCCAAGCCGAGATCGCACTCGGCTGCCACATCCACCACCTCAGGCTCAAGGGCTTCGATCTCATCGAGGGGATCGCCAAGCAACTCCGCCGCCAGCTCCCGGGCCAGCACGTCGGGGTCCAGGGCCAGCCGGGCAGGGCTCTCCGGATATGGATGGTCTGGGAAGGGCAGGGCCTCGTCCGGCATGGGGCGATCCACGTGGGGGGATCGTAGAAGTCGACGGGGAGGTGGGCCCGCCCGATCCCGTCTTTTAGCTGAGGGGGGCCGGGGCGGCCATGTCGCCGGGCAGCCAGATGCGGGCACTCACCGCGAAGAGGGCCAGACCGAACAGCAGCACGATGGCGGCCGGCAGCAGGGTGGTGCGAAAAAACGACATGGGGGCAGGGGCGGCCAGCGGTGGTTCCATTCTGGTTGCTGGCCAACCCGACCGGCGGCGGTCCCCACGGCGGCTGGGACCTCAACCCAGGGATGCGCTTAAGGGGGGCGCTGAACGGGTGCGCTGAGGGCTCCCGGAGCCCCACCTAGGGTGCGGCCACCCGATGTAGGGACCATGCCCTCCAGCTCCCAGGCTCCATCCGTGGCCCCGTGGCGGCGCCTCCTGGCGGTGGGGGCGGAAGGGGTGGCGAGCGGCACCCCCTACATGGTGGGCAGCAAGCTGCTGCAGGGCTGGCTCACCGCCAGCGGGATCCCGCTGGGGATGATCGGCCTGCTCAGCCTGGCCGAGCTGCCCTACACCCTCAAGCTGTTCTGGGCCCCGCTGCTCGACCGCTGGCCTATCCCCTGGCCCGACCGCCGCCGCGGCTGGTTGCTGGTGTTGCAGATCGCTCTGGTGGCCGTGATCGCCGGGATGGCCTTGCTCCAACCCCACCCCGATGCGGCCCAACTGAGCTTGGTGGGCGTTGTGGCGATCCTTCTGGCGGTGGTCAGTGCCAGCCAGGACGTGATGGTGGATGCCTACCGCACCGACCTGCTGCCGGAAAGCGAGCGGGGGGCTGGGGCCGCTGCCGGAGCCCTGGGCTACCGGGCCGCCATGTTGGCGGTGGGGGCCGGAGGCTTCATGGTGGCCGGCTGGCTGGGGTGGCCCGCCGCCTTCCTGGGATCGGCCTTGCTGGTGGCGGCCGTGCTGCCAATCACCCTCTGGGCCCCTCGCCTCGAACCGCTGGCCCATCCACCCCGCAGCCTGAGGGAGGCGATCGTGGGTCCTGCCAAGGAATTCCTGCAACGCACCGGAGGCCGCCGGGCCCTGTTGATGTTGGCCCTGGTGATGCTCTACCGCTGGCCCGATGGTCTGCTCAACCTGATGGCGGTGCCCTTCATGCTGAAGGCCGGCTTCAATGCCACCGAAATCGGCGCTGTCAATGGCGGCTGGGGCATTGCGGCCACGATGGCCGGCACCGCCGTGGGGGGGCTGCTGTTCAAACCCCTTGGCCTCAATCGCGCCCTTTGGGTTTTCGGCCTGATCGGCAGCCTCACCAACCTCAGCTACTGGGCCCTGGCGAAGTTCGGTGGTGGACTCACCGGCCTGATCGTCACGGTGAGTGTGGAGAATTTCGCCAGCGGCTTGGTCACCGCCGTCTTCCTGGCGCTGCTGATGAGCCTCTGCAATCCCCGCTACTCCGCCACCCAGTACGCCCTCTTCTCCGGGGTCTATGCGCTCAGCCGCTCCGTACTGGCGGCGCCGGCCGGCTTCGTGGCCGCTGCGGTGGGCTGGACCAGCTTCTTTGCCCTCACCCTGGCGGCGGCGGTGCCCTCCTTCCTGCTGCTGGCCGTGCTGGCCCCCTGGCGGGAAGACGTGCCCCGCGGCTCCTTTGAGCCCGAGCGGGACCCCACCTGAAGCGGACTCGCCCCAGCCCTCGCCGGTCTAGCTCTGCAGCGCCAGCCGCCGCCTGAGCTGGCCGCAGGCGGCGTCCTGATCCAGGCCACGGCTGGCCCGCACACTCACCGCCACGTGGCGACGGACCAGGGCCGCACGGAAGGCCTCCACCGCCTGGGGAGAGGGCCGCTGAAACTCCTCCTCCTCGATGGGGTTGTAGGCGATCAGGTTCACATGGCTCTGGAACCCCCGCAGCAGCGAGGCCAGGGCCTCGGCGTGGCGGGGCTGGTCGTTGAGGCCCCCCAGCAGGATATATTCGAAGCTCACCCGCCGGCCGGTGATCGCCACGTAGTGGCGGCAATCCTCAAGCAAGGCAGCGATCGGGTAAGCGTGGGCGGTGGGGATCAGCTCCTCCCGTAGCGGCTGGTTCGGAGCATGGAGACTCACCGCCAGGGTGAACTGGGCCCTGCCTAAGCGCTCCAGGGCCCGCTCCGCCAGGGTCGGCAGGGTCTTCGGCACCCCCACGGTGCTCACGGTGATCTGGCGCTGGGCCATGCCGAGGTCGCGGCAAAGGCAATCGATGGCCGCCAGCACCGCCTCGCTGTTGAGCAGGGGTTCGCCCATGCCCATGAACACGACGTGGCTGGGCCGCCGGTCCATGGCTTCGCGGATGCTGAGCACCTGGTCCACGATCTCGTGGACCGCCAGGGAGCGCTGCAGACCACCCTTGCCGGTGGCGCAGAAGCGGCAGGCCATCGGGCAGCCCACCTGGCTACTCACACAGACGGTGAGGCGATCGCCGGCGGGGATGCCCACCGTTTCGATGCTGAGGCCATCTTCAGTGGCCAACAGCAACTTGGTGGTGCCATCCAAGGAGTCGCTGCGGTGCAGCAGCCGGGAGCGGCCCAGCAGGGCTCGGCCGGGCTCAGGATCACCGGCGTTGCCAAGGGCGCCGGGAGCCTCTCCAGAGCCATCGGGAGCAGAGGCTCCAAACGCATCGACCAAGCCTCCCGGAGCGGCCGTCGCGGCGGCGGGCACCACAGGCAGCTGCTGCAGCTGCTGGCGCCAGGCCTTCGGCAACACCGTGACCGTCTCCAGGCTGCGGGCACCTCGGGCATACAACCAATCATGGAGCTGGCGTCCGCGGAAGGCGGGTTGGCCCTGGGACTCGGCCCAGGTCTCCAGCTCCTTCAGTCCAAGGCCCAGCAGCGGTTGGACCGCCAGCGGGGCCGTAAGGGAAGCTGGCCCTGGGGCAGTGGCCATCAGGGCCAAATCAGGATGCCGTGGCCAAGAATCCACTCCACCGCCACCAGGCCCACGAACCCCATCATGGCGATGCGGCCATGCAGGAGTTCGTTGTGGCCGTGGAACCCCCAGCGGGGCACCCAGCGGCTGGGGATGGGGGTACCCAGGGCGGTCGTGCCAGAGGTCGGAAGGTCACTCATCACTGAGCAGTCCCTCCTCCTGCAGGCCCTCGAGGGCCGCCGGATCAGCGATCAACTCCTCCTCCAATCCCTCTTCCACGCCGGGACGGGTGAAGGCGGCGAAGGTGCTGGCCGCTGCCTCGATGCCATGGCGACTGCGGGTGGCCTCGAGATCCTCGTCGGAGGGATCGTCGAGAACCGCCGCGGAGACCGCCGGCGCCGGCATCTCGACGGTGTAATCGGGCCGAAGGTTCTGCATGCGGCGGTAGCCAGCGGCCTCCTCCTCAAGGATGTCGGGGTGGGGACCCGCCTCGGCCCGCAGCTCCTCCTCAAAGCCCCCGAAGCCGGTACCGGCTGGGATCAGACGACCGATGATCACGTTCTCCTTGAGGCCCCGCAGCCAGTCACTCTTGCCCTCGATGGCGGCTTCGGTGAGCACCCGGGTCGTTTCTTGGAAGGAGGCAGCCGAGATGAAGCTGTCCGTGTTGAGGGAGGCCTTGGTGATGCCCAACAGCACCGGCGTGAATTCAGCCGGAGCGCCACCGGTGATCGCCATAGCGGAGTTGACCTGCTCCACTTGGCGCAGCTCAATCAGCTCACCGGGCAGCAGGGTGGTATCACCAGCATCTTCAATCCGGACCTTGCTGGTCATCTGGCGAACGATGACTTCGATGTGCTTGTCATCGATCGAAACGCCCTGGGATTTGTAGACGTTTTGCACCTCCTGCACCATCTGGAACTGCAGCTTGGAGATCGATTCCTGGGCCGCTTCCATCGTGGGTTTGCGCAGGCGCAGGTCCTCGAAGTAGCAATCCAGCAGCTCGTGGGGATTGATCGGCCCATCGGTGAGCAGTTCACCGGCGCTCACCTGCTGGCTGTCGCTCACCATCACATTGCGACCCAACAGGATCGGGTAGTCGGTGATGGCGTCGTCCGTTTCGATCACCGAAACGGTGATCGAGTCGTCGTCTTCGCCCTGCTTGATCTGCACCGTGCCGCTCTTGCGGCAGAGCACGGCCGATTCGCGGGGGCGGCGGGCCTCCAGCAGTTCCTCGATGCGGGGTAGACCCTGGACGATGTCACCGGTCTTCTGGCGCTCAAAGACCAGCAGGGCGAGGCTATCGCCGCGTTGGACGAGTTCACCATCACGAACGTGCAGCACCGAATCGGGCGACACCATGTAGGGGCGGCCTAGGCGAATGGTCACCGTGTTGCCCTTGATCGCCTCGACCTGACCGCAGCAGGGGGCCTTGACGCCCTCGGCGAGCAGATCGCCATCCACCACCCGATCGCCGACACCGACCAGGGCGGTGCCGGAGAGCTCCAGGGTGCGGGTATCGCCGGCCCGTTCGACCAGCAGTCGCCGGATCGGTTCCCCAGGCACAATCTCAGGCAGCTGAACCACACCGACGTCCTTGCAAAGGATTTGGGTGGTGGCCACCACATCACCGCGCTTCACCGTGATGCCGTCCTCCACCTGCAATTCGGTGTGGGTGGAACCGTGGCTGGCATCGGAGAGGGTGTCGCGGCGAACCAACAGGGTCTCGAGAATCACCAGTTGGAGCCGGTCGATGGTCTTGGCGCGCTTGTCGGCCACCGCCTCCACATCCACCGTCATCTGAGGGGTGGTGTCAATGGTTTCCAGGATGAGCTGGGTCTTGAGCAGTTCAACCCCTTCAACCGACTTGATCAATTCGCCATCCTTGAACGAAAGCCGCTGGGTGGCTTTCAACCCCAGGGAAGGGCCTGCAGCCTGCTTCACCGAGGCCAAATCGGGCAGGTGCGCCTCATCGGGAATCGTGTACTCCTCCACGGGGCGTAGCAGCAGGGCACCGCCATCGGGCGTGTCGACGGTCTCGACGAATTGCATGGTTTCCGCCTTCAGGCCGGGGGCGATCTCCTCGCCCGGATTGACCATGCGGCCATCGCCGCCGAAGCGGGTCAGGACCTTGCTATCGGCAACCAAATGCAGCTTGCCGGAACGAACAATAATTTCCCGCAGGATGTCGTTCTTCTGGGTCACCGTCACGATGCCGGCGGTCTGGCTGAAGATGTCCTTCACCACCTCGGTGCCAGCCTCGATCCACTGACCGTCCTCAATCATCAACAGGGAAATGTCCTTGTTGATCTCGTGGGTTTCCTGGGGGATCCAGAGCAGGGTGCCGCCCTTGCTCACCTCGTAGCCGTGCTTGGCCGAACGGGCTTTCTTGATCGAGAGGCCTGGGGCGAACTTGACGATGCCGCCGGTTTGGGTGCGGAAACGGTCGTCGTTGAGTTCGGCGATCACCTCGCCGGAGCCGATCTTGGTACCGGGATGGGTGACGAGGCGGTAGCGGCTGCCATCCTTCTCCTCGAGGAACCAGTTCTCGCCACTGTGGGTGGATTCACCCTGCAACTTGCAGTCCTTCAGGGTGATGCTGGCCGTGACAATCTGCACCTCACGGGAATCACCGGCCGATTCCCGCAGGCGCACGGCTCCGCCGTATTCGCTGGCCAGACGGCTCTCCGCCAGCACATCGCCGGTGTGAACCGGCCGAATGCCTTCAACCACGGGCTGGGCATTGGGGGGGAGGTTGTACACATCGCCACTGAAGACCCAAAGGCGACCAAGTCGCTGGGCTTTGTGGGTGATGTTGCCCTGGCGGTCGGTCACTTCCCGGGGCTGAATCACATCCTCAAAACGCACCTGGCCAGCCAGGTCACAGATCACATCCTTGGTGGCCTTCTCCACGCTCTTTTTCGTCTGGGCACCGGCGGAGATCTGGGCCAGAATCGTGTCGGCAGGGGCGCTGGAGCCGTCGTCCACGAAAAGAATCGAGCCTGAGGTGATGCTCAGCTTCTGGACCTTGCCCTTGCCGGAGGGTTTCACCTCCAGGGTGAAATCGGTTTCGGCCAGCTGAGCCTCCACCCCGTGGGGGGTGCGGTGGGGCCGCACTCGTGCCTTAGCGCCAAACTCAATCGTTCCGGCCACCAAGGAGCGCACCACGCCCGTTTCGGCGGTGGACACACCACCGGTGTGGAAGGTGCGCATGGTGAGCTGGGTGCCGGGCTCACCGATGGACTGGGCGGCAATGATGCCGACCGCCTCGCCGAGGTCCACCAATTCGTTGTGGGCGAGGGCCCAGCCGTAGCACTTGCGGCAGACCGAGCGGGAGGCTTCGCAGGTGAGCGGGGAACGCACCACCACGGTGGCAATGGCGGCCGCCTCAACGGCGCGACTGGTGGGGATATCGATCTCGCCGTCGCGCTGGACGAGCACGGTGCCATCGGCAGCAACCACGGGTTCGCCAGCCAGACGACCAAACAACTTGCTGCCGTAGAGACCTTTCTCATCGGCGTTGATCGGAATGCCCCGGAGGGTGCCGCAGTCTTCCTCCCGCACGATCACATCCTGGGCCACGTCCACCAAACGGCGGGTGAGGTAACCCGAGTCGGCGGTCCGCAGGGCCGTATCCACCAGACCCTTGCGGGCGCCGTAGGAGGAGATCACGTATTCGGTGACCGTGAGGCCCTCACGGAAGTTGGTGCGGATCGGAAGGTCGATGATCTCGCCCTGGGGATTGGCCATCAGGCCCCGCATCCCCACCAGCTGCCGCACCTGGGACATGTTCCCCCGGGCGCCGGAGTTGGCCATCATCCAGACC
>DAIQNM010000047.1:0-14267 GCA_036788375.1 Cyanobium sp. CTOTU6536
ATCGAGGCCCGCCGGTACCAGGCCCGCACCTCCTGATCGGAAGCCAGGGCACCGAGCAACTGCACCGACGAGCCCACACCCAGTTCGGCCACCTGCTGACGCAGGGCCCCGTGCTCGGGCCCATCACCGATCACCACTAAGCGGGCCTCGGGAAGCTGGGCGAGCACCAGGGGGAAGGCTGCGATCAGGTCTGTGACCCGCTTGCGGGCGTACTGATGGGCCACACAGAGCACCGTGAACGGGTGGCGGCTGGGGTGGGTCGAACCGGGGGGATCGGATCGCCAGATCTCCGGATCGATCCCTTCCGGCACCACGGCCTGGCGCCAAGCGGCCACGCCGTAGTGGGCGGTGATGCGATCGCAGCAATAGGCACTGGTGGAGATCACCCGGGGGGATCGCCGGGCGTGGAGACGCTCAAGGCGGGAGAGACCCCAGAGCATCAGGCGCGCCAGGCCCCGTTCACAGCGGGCCTCCTCGGCCAGCACCCCCTTAATGCTGCACACGTAGGGCACGGGCGAGCGGTGGGCCAACCGGAAGCCATCGATGTCGAATCCCACCACAAGGTCGTAGGGCAGGGCCCCGGAAACGCCCAGGAGCCTTTGGGGGAGGGTGAGGTTGAACCACAGACGGCGCAGCAGCAGGTTGCGGGGCCAGGAGCCCCGCGGACCGATCCGCTCGACCCGGTGACCGCGGGCGATCAGCGCCTCCGCCAGCCCGCCGATCGCCACGGCGGTGCCGCTGCCGCCGGCGGAATCCTGCAACCAGGAATCCAAAAAACCGATGCGCAGCTGCCGCGACCCGGCCTCCGCTGGTTGCAGCACAGCAGGATTCACCCCAGGGATGCCGCCAGTCCGGCCGGCTCCAGCATCAGCTTGGTGCGACGCACCTCCTCATCCATCGCGATCGGATAGGCGCCGTCGAAGCAGGCGGTGCAGAACTGGCCGGCCTGGGTGAGGGCGGCCTGCACCATGCCCTCCTTGCTGAGGTAGGCCAGAGAATCAACGCCCAGGTGCTGTTCGATCTCCCGCAGGCTGAGCCGGGCAGCGATCAGGTGGTCCTGGGTATCGGTATCGATGCCGTAGAAGCAGGGATGGGTCACCGGCGGTGAACTGATCCGCATGTGCACCTCGGTGGCGCCGGCATCCCGCAGGGCCTGCACCAGCTTGCGACTGGTGGTGCCGCGCACGATCGAATCATCGATCACCACCACCCGTTTGCCAGCCAGAACATCGGGCAGGGGGTTGAGCTTCACCCGGATGCCGGCCTCCCGCATCGCCTGGGTGGGCTGAATGAAGGTGCGCCCCACGTAGCGGTTCTTGATCAGCCCATCGGCAAAAGGGATGCCACTGGCCTGGGAATAGCCGATCGCCGCCGGGATGCCGGAGTCGGGAACACCGATCACGATGTCGGCATCGACGGGGTTTTCACGGGCGAGCACATCGCCGATCCGCACGCGGTAGCTGTAGAGGGATTCGCCGAAAAAGCGGCTATCGGGCCGGGCGAAATAGATCATCTCGAACACGCACAACTTGGCCGGCTCCTCAATCCAGCGCTGCCGCTGCGGGATGGGATCACCCATCAGGAAATGGATCAATTCCCCGGGCTGCACGTCATCGCTGTAGCGGGCACCAATGATGTCGAGGCCGCAGCTTTCGCTGCTCACCACCCACTGGGCCTGCTCCGGCTCACCGATCTGGCCGAAGACCAGAGGCCGGATGCCGTGGCCATCCCGCAGGGCGAACAGACCCTCCGGGGTGCCGATCACCAGGCTGAAGGCACCCCGGCAACGGGCCGCGGCGCTGCGAATCGCGGCGCTCCAGCCCTCACCCCCATCCACCGCCTGCATAAGGGCAAAGGCGATCAGCTCGGAATCGGTGGTGGAGGTGAACTCCCCGGCCAGATCACTAAGGGATTCGCGCAGGTCGGCCGCATTGACCAAATTGCCGTTGTGGGCCAAAGCGAAGGGGCCGAGCCGGCTCATCAGCACCACGGGCTGGGCATTGCAGACCTTGCTGCTGCCAGTGGTGGAATAGCGGTTGTGGCCGATCGCCAACTCGCCGGGCATCCGCTCAAGAACGTCCTGGTCAAACACCTGGCTGACCAGGCCCATGTCCTTATGGAGCCTCACCCTGGGGCCATCGAACACGGCGATGCCAGCGGACTCCTGGCCGCGGTGCTGCAGGGCGTACAACCCGAAGTAGGTGAGGTTGGCCACGGCCTGATCGGGTGCCATCACGGCAAAGACGCCGCAGGCCTCCTCCGGCTTGTCCGGCCGTTCGGGCAGGGGTTCGCCATCAAGGCGTGTGCCGATGGCGTGGGCGCTGGAGCTGGGCCCTTCAGAGGTCACGAACGTCACCGGCTCCAGAAAATCCATCCTCGCCCATCATCGTTCGGCCGCGTTCGGGCCTCAAGAGCGATTGGGCTGGAGACGCCGGGGCAGGGCCGCCTCGAAGCAGGCCTCCAGGCTCGCCACCGACTCAGCCATCAGGGTCGCTCCGGCCTGGACCACCGTGAAGGTGGGATCCACCTCCACCACGCCGAGGCGATGGGCAACCGGTGCCGCAGCGGCGGCCTCAAGGAACGTCCACCAAGCTTCCTGGCGGGCCGGGGGCACGGCCACCAACACCCGGGCACCACCCTCGGCAAAAAGCAGGCGGTCGGGCCGGAGCCCACTGGCGGGCAGCTCCAACCGCGCCCCAAGCCCGGAGGCGATGCACGCTTCGGCTGCCGCCACCGCCAGACCACCATCGGAAAGGTCATGGGCGGAGCTCACCAGTCCGGCGGCAATGGCCTGCCGCAGGAGGCTCTGCACCCTTCGCTCCAGCTCCAGATCCACCTCCGGGGGGCGACCGGTGAGGCGGCCGTGGATCACCTCCAGGTAACTGCTGCCGCCCAGCCCAACCCGACCATCGAGGGCGGCCGGATCGGTTTCCGGAGCAACACCCAGCAACCAGATGACATCACCCGGTTCGCGCCAAGCCAACCCGGTGACCTGGGCCAGGTCATGCACCAGGCCCACCATTCCCACCACCGGAGTGGGATGAATGGGCTGCATCCTGCCGTCGGGCAAGCGGGTTTCGTTGTAGAGGGAGACGTTGCCCCCCGTGACCGGCGTGTCGAGGGCCAGGCAGGCTGCGGAGAGGCCGCGGCAGGCCTGGGCCAGCTGCCAGTAGCCGGTGGGGGTCTCGGGGGAGGGGAAGTTGAGGTTGTCGGTCACCGCCAGGGGCTCGGCACCCGTGCAGCTGAGGTTGCGGGCGGCTTCGGCCACCGCCGCCATGCCGCCCCGTTCGGGATCGAGGGCCACCCAGCGGTTGGGGCAATCCACCACGGCCGCCACCGCCCGCAGCGTGGCGGTGAGGGAGCCCTCCCCCTGCTGAGGCCGCAGGCGCACCACGGCGGCATCGGCCCCACCGGGGGGGACCACGGTGTTGGCCTGCACCTGGTGGTCGTACTGGCGCCACACCCAGCGCTTGCTGGCGATGGTGGGGTCATCGAGGAGCCGCAGCAGCACCTCCCCCCAGCCGAGCCGGCCCTGGGGAAGGGCAAGTCCCTGGGCATCGGCCGAGGGCAGTTCGGCCTCCTTCCATCGCCAGTGGGCCTGGATCTCCGGCGGAGGCTCAGCCAGCAGCTCGTGGTGATTGATCGGGGTGTCCTCAGCGAGGGCACTGGCTGGCACCTCGGCCGCCACCTCCCCGTTCTGGAGCACCCGCACCACGTTTTCAGCCAGCACCCGGCCCACCACCGCCGCCTGGAGTCCCCAACGGCGGAAGCGAGCCATCAGGGCCTCCTCGCGACCGGGCTTCACCACAAACAGCATCCGCTCCTGCGATTCACTCAGCAAAAACTCGTAGGGGGTCATGCCGGTTTCGCGGGCCGGCACGCGGTCGAGGTCGAGCTCCACCCCCACGCCCCCCTTGGCGGCCATCTCCGAACAACTGCAGGTCAAACCTGCGGCGCCCATGTCCTGGGCTGCCACCACATCACCGCTCTGGAAGGCTTCGAGGCAGGCCTCGATCAACCCCTTCTCCAGGAAGGGATCCCCCACCTGCACGGCGGGACGGTCATCGAGGGAAGCCTCGGTGAGTTCGGCGCTGGCAAAACTCGCCCCCCCCATGCCATCGCGGCCGGTGGTGCTGCCCACGTAGACCACGGGATAGCCCACCCCTTCCGCCCCGGCCCGCACGATGTCCTCGGTTTCCATCAGCCCGAGGGCCATGGCATTGACGAGGGGATTGCCGCTGTAGCTGGGATCGAAGGCCACCTCACCCCCCACGGTCGGCACGCCGACGCAGTTGCCGTAGTGGGCAATGCCGGCCACCACGCCCTCCATCAGGCCCACGTTGCGGGGATCCTCGAGGGGCCCGAAGCGCAGGGCATTGAGCAGGGCGATCGGCCGGGCGCCCATGGTGAAAATGTCCCGCAGGATGCCCCCCACCCCGGTGGCCGCCCCCTGGAAAGGCTCCACGGCGGAGGGATGGTTGTGGCTCTCAATCTTGAAGGCGAGCCGCTGACCCTCACCCAGGTCCACCACGCCGGCGTTCTCCCCCGGCCCCACCAGGATGCGGGGCCCCGTGGTGGGGAACTGGCTCAGCAGCGGCCGGGAGTTGCGATAGCAGCAATGTTCCGACCACATCACCCCGAACATGCCCAGCTCGGCCCGGTTGGGGGCCCGCTCCAACCGGCGCACGATCTCCTCGTAATCGGCCTGACTCAGGCCCTCCTTACGCAGGGCATCGGGCACCGAGAAGGGGGGGGAGGAAACCACCGATGCCGGAAACAGGGTTTCACCAGTATCCGATCCCGGGGTCACACCCACGGGTCATCGTCCTGGTCACGGCCCCGGTAGCGATCGGGACCCCGGCGCTCGCGCCCTGGGCGGGGCCGCGCCGGCAAGGGATCGACCGGATCGAGCCCCGTTGACTGACCGCCATCGTGGTCCCCATCATCCTGGTCGCTCCAGGGTTCGGGGGGTGGCGGTTGGCGGGCGGAATAGTCCCGGAGGTCGTCGCGGTCGTCCCAATTCTCCAGGGGATCGCTGGCCGCGCCAGCCATGGGTGGTTCCCGGTCCAAGCCATCAACGGCATCACCATCGCGGGACCGCTCCAGAAACTCATCCCAGGGGGGTTCCTCCAGCCAGCCCTCCAGGCGTTCCTCGAAACGGCCACCCACCTCCTGAAACTGACCCCGCAGGCGGCTGGTCTCCTCACCCATCTGCTCCCGCCAGCGACGGGATCGGCGCAGCAACTCCTGGCGCACGCTGGCGCGGGCTAGGGGAAGGTCGTCGAGACCTTCGAGGGCCGTGATCACTTCGCCACTGCGCTGATCAAGGATGCGATCCGGGGTCAGGCGCCAGCGGCTGCTGCCCGGCAGGCGGGGATCGCTGCGGGCGACCAGGTAATGGAGAATCCGGCCCGTGCGCAGCTGCACCGCCGCATCGGCCACGGTGCCAAGGGCTACGCCCCCCGCCCCCAGCAGGGATGCCTGAATCAGGGTGGGCAGCAGCTCCAGAATGGAAGGATCGGTCTCGGCCCCTTGCCCCTTGACGAAGGCTTCGGCTTCCGTGATCCCCCGCAGCTGATCCAACCGCCACACCCTGCGCTGAGCACGGAAGCTGGAGGGCCGGCTGGCCCAACCCAGCAGCCGGTGCACCGGTGGGTGCATCCAGGCCACTGAGCCAGGGCCATGATCGAGGCCCTGATCGCAGCGGACGCGCAGCCGAAGCAGGTCGCTCAGCAACAGCTGCTCAGGAAGGGCCACGGGATCTGATCGGCTCAGGGGGTCTGGCGCCGACTCAGCTGCGGATCTGAACCGGCATCACCAGGTAGGTGAAGTTTCCATCTTCTCCCACCGGGGCCAGCACGGCCGGCGTGGTGGGGCCATTGCACTGGAGCACCACCTGGTCGGCGGCGATGGCCTTGAGGCCCTCCAGCAGGTAGCGCACGTTGAAGGCGATCTCGATGGCTTCGCCCTCGATCACGGCCGCCACCGCCTCCGAACCGCTGCCCACATCCTGGGCATCGGCCCGGATCTGCACCTGGCCCGCCTGGGGATCACTGCTGATCTTCACGACGTTGTTGTGCTGGTCGGCTAGCACCGCCACCCGTTCAAGCGAAGCGGTGAAGGCACGGCGATTGAGCACCAAGCGACGGTTGAAGCTTTCGGGCAGTAGCTGGCGGTAATTCGGATAGGTGCCATCCAGGGTTCGGCTGGTAAGTACCTGATCGGCCCAGAGCACCACCACCTGGCCTCGCTCCGAAAAAAGACTGAGCGGTTCATCCGAAGGGCGACCGGAAAGGAGGCGCTCCAATTCCCGTAGGGAGCGGGCCGGCACCGTCACCGCGAAGGGTTCCTCCCCATCGGCGCTCGGGGTTTCCGTACCGGGTGCCAGGGCATCGTCGAGGCGCTGCACAGCCAGGCGATGGCCATCGGTGGCGGCACATTCCAGGCCTTCCCCCGCCAAGCGCAGATGCACGCCGGTGAGCAGCTGTTTGGCCTCATCGGAGGAACTGGCGAAAAGGGTGGCCCGCAGACCCTTCACCAAGGAGGCGGCATCAAGCCGGATCGGAATGCCGCTCTGGGCCAGGGGGAGATCCGGGAAGTCGTCGGCCGGCATGCCCCGCATGCGGTAGGTGCCGGAAAGGCTGGTGAGCTCCACCTGCTCCTCCCCCTCCGGGCAGCTGAGGGTGAGGGGACTGTCGGAAGAAAGGCGGCTCACGATCTCGCCAAACAACCGGGCCGGCAGGGTGATGGCACCGCTCGTCTCCACGGCGGCCGCCAGGCTGGTCTGGATGCCGAGGCTCAGATCAAAGCCGGTGAGGCTGAGCCGGCCGGTGGCTGCATCGGCGGTGAGCAGCACGTTGGCCAGCACTGGATGGGTGGGCCGGCCGGCTACGGCCCGGCTCACCAGCTGGAGGCTCGAACTGAGTTCTGTCTGGGAGCAGACCAGCTTCATGGGGGGGGACCGGTCTCGACCGCAAGGGCATCGGTTGCGGGCCCACGGTTTCACATGGCAGGCCAAAGCGCAACGGGCGGCAAGGACTTGATCGGATCCGGCCTGTCGCTTTTCCCAGTCCTTCTGCAGTCCAAAGATGAGTTCAAAGAATTAATCCATCAACAGCCGCGGTCGTAGAGGCTGGGGGAATGGGGAAAACATCCCCTAAACCCTTTGCCCAGCTCGATCTGCCCGGTTCAAGTGCTGGGGATAAGCCTTGACCAGGATCGCCACTTTTCCGCTTTTCCCGGATTCCCGATGCTGGGGAAAACGCAGCGGTCTAAACGGTGGGGTCCATCCCCGCCGTTCTGCCCGGTTTTTGGCCCTTTTTCCTCAGGTCTTTTTGCTCAGAACCCCATCACCCGGGCCACGGTGTCGGTGTCTGGATCCAGACCGGTGTGGAAGGTGGAGTCGTTGTGATCGATCGCTGTGGTGGGGTCCTTCAGACCGTTGCCGGTGAGCACGCAGACCACCGTGGCGCCGGTCGGCACGTCCTCGCGCCGCTTCAGCAGCCCCGCCACCGAGGCGGCGCTGGCGGGCTCACAGAAGATCCCTTCACTGCTTCCCAGCAGCTTGTAGGCCTCGATGATTTCGGCATCGGTGACGGCCATGAAGTCGCCGTTGCTCTCGGCCTTGGCTTTCAGCGCCTTCTCGCGGTTCACCGGATTGCCGATGCGGATCGCTGTGGCGATGGTGTCGGGTTGCTCCACGGTGTGGCCCAGCACCAGGGGCGCCGCGCCCGCGGCTTGGAAGCCCATCATTCGGGGCAGGGTGCGGCTGTGGCCCGCGGCCTTGTATTCGTTGAACCCCATCCAGTAGGCGCTGATGTTGCCGGCGTTCCCCACGGGGATGCAGAGCCAGTCCGGGGCATCGCCAAGGGCATCCACCACTTCAAAGGCGGCGGTTTTCTGCCCCTGCAGCCGGTAGGGGTTGAGGGAGTTGACCAGGGTCACCGGATAGCGCTCGGCCACCTCCCGCACGATCGCCAGGGCCCGGTCGAAGTTGCCCTTCACCGCCAGCACCTCGGCGCCGTAGAGCAAAGCCTGGGCCAGCTTGCCCTGGGCCACATAGCCATCGGGAATCAGCACGAAGGCCCGCATCCCGCCCCGGCGGGCATAGGCGGCTGCCGCTGCCGAGGTGTTGCCGGTGCTGGCGCAGATCACCGCTTCGGAGCCCGCTTCCCGGGCCTTGCTGATCGCCATGGTCATGCCCCGGTCCTTGAAGGAGCCGGTGGGGTTGAGGCCGTCGTACTTGAGGAAGACCTTCACCCCACGGCCGATCCTTTCGGCGATCACCGGGGCTGGGATCAAGGGAGTGGCGCCCTCCCGCAGGGTGATCACCGGGGTGGCCGCGCTGACGGGCAACCAACGGCGGTAGGCCTCGATCAAACCGGGCCAGTCCTGCATGGTGGGCTGCCGGCTGGCGGGCTGACCAAGGCGCCGCAGAGCTTCAAGCAGGGCCACGGGCGCAGGGAAGAGGCTAAATCGAATCTAAGCCTCAGCTTTCGCCAGTTCGCCTTTGGCAGCGGTCAGGGGGTGGTGCTGCCGCGCAACCCGTCGAGGGGAGATTCGGAGAAGAAGCGCACGAGATCCGAGATCGAGTTGGCCTTCTGCAGCAGCCCCAGGAGCGCCGGCAAATTCACCTCGAGGTCGCTGTTGGGGTAGGCCCTGAGAAAGGAAATCGCCGAGAGGGATCCATTGCCCTCGGCGATCCCGATCACGATCGCCGAGCGCAGGGCTGGCACCCCCACGCCGGGGGTCTTGAGGGGGTAGACGATGTTGGCGAGGCGATCGAGCAGGGCTTCGCCGATGCGGGTGTACAGCAGGCGGCTCACCAGCACCAGGGGCAGGGGGATCGACTGGTTGAGGAGCTTGCCGACCTCGGCCGGTTTCTGCTTGCCGAAACGCAACAGGTCGGCCAGCAGGCCGCGGGCTTCCCCCTTGGTGGCGAGCAATTCCATGTCGGCCACCGGGATCGACCGGCGGAAGGCACCGCTCACCAACACGATGTTTTCGGCCGCCAAAGCAGCCGGTGTGGAGCAGAGCAGCCCCAGCCCCAGCAGGCCCGCCAGCAGCCTTTGACGACGCCCGCGTCGCCCGCCATGGCCCACCGCGTTCTGGAGCTTCGCCAGGTTGGCGGGATGGCTGGGGCTCTGGGGGCTGGCCAAGACGGGCACCGAGTTGAACCCCGAATCTAGGCGGGACTCACCATCACATCCCGCAGTAGCCGCACCACGCCCCGTTCGGCCAGACCCCTGGCCATCGCTAGGCCCATCCCGCGCAGGTCCGGTTCCCCGAGGACCCGGGGCAGGCGCCGCAGCAGCACCTGGCCGTCGAAACCCGGCAGATCCTGAAGAATGGCGTTGAGTTGGCGCAGCGGCTCGAGGTCGAGCAGGGGCTCAGGCTTGAGGTTGGCCTGGGGCAGTCGGTTCCGCAGGCCCGGGGGTAACAGCTGCTTGGGCACCCTCTTGCCCAGTTGCAGCGTGGTGCGCCAGGCCAGGGCATCCATCCGCTGCACCGCCGCCTCCACCAGCTGCTGGCGCAGCAGGCCTCCATTGGGGGAGAAGAGGAAATCGAGCACCTGGTCGAGCAGCCCCTCCAGGTCGAGCTGGTTTTGCAATGAGGCACTGCTCACCAGGCTTTCGAGCCGCTGCCAACGGAACTCGTCGCCGTCGTAGAGCATCTCCCGCAGACTGCGCCGCAGCTGGGGATCGGGATCTTCCATCAGCCGGCGGGCAAAATAGGGATAGGCGGCGCCGAGGATTTTGAAGTCGGGATCCACGCTCAGGGCGATGCCTTCGAGGGTCACCAGTGAGCGGATGATCAGGGCGTAGTAGGGCGGCACCTGGAAGGGGAAGCGATACATCACCCCCGAGAGGTCGTCGGTGACGATTTTGAAATCCATCCGGCTGACGCCCATCTCGATGGCCTGACCGAACACCGCTTCAAAAGCTGGCACGATCGGCTCGAGGTTCACCTCTTCGCCGAGGAAGCCAAGCGATACAAAATCCTTGGAGAGGGCCCCGAAGTTGCGGTTCACCAGGTGAACCACCGCCTGGATCAAGCCGGTGCGCGATTCTCGGCTCACCGTGCTCATCATGCCGAAATCGAGGTAGGCGAGGCGTCCATCGGCCAAGGCCAGCAGGTTGCCCGGATGGGGATCGGCATGGAAGAAACCATGCTCGAGCAGTTGCTGCAGGCTGCAGTTCACCCCCACCTCCACCATGTCGTCGGGATCGACCCCAATCGCGCGCACTGCTTCGAGGTTGGTGAGCTTCACCCCATCGATCCATTCCATCGTGAGCACCCGGCGGCTGGTGGCCTGGTGGAAGATCAGCGGCACCGCAATGCGTGGATTGTGGCGATGCAGTTCGGCGAATTTTTCGGAATTGGCGGCTTCGTTGAGATAGTCCATCTCTTCAAAGACCCGCTGACCGAGCTCATCAATCAGCGCCACTAGGTCGCTGCGGATCAAGCCAACGTTGCGGTTGAGCCAGGCGGCGATGTTGCGCACGATGTAGAGATCGAGCGTGATCTGTTCCCGCAATCCCGGCCGTTGCACCTTCACCGCCACCTTCTGGCCACCCTTGAGGACCCCTTTGTGCACCTGGCCCAGGGAGGCGGCCGAGATCGGCTCACGGTCCAGCTGGGCGTAGATCTCATGGACCGGAGCGCCGAGATCCTCCTCGATGCAGGCCATCGCCAGGGCTGAATCAAAGCCGGGCAGCTGGTCCTGCAGCTGGGCTAGTTCCTCCAATAAAACCGGCGGGATGATGTCGGGACGGGTGGAAAGGGCCTGACCCGCCTTGATGAAGGCCGGCCCCAGCGAGGCCACCAGATCGGCGGCTTCGCGGGAGCGCAGCCGCACCCGCTCGCCCCGCAGGCGGCCGAGCAACCAATCGCTGCCCACGCCGGCGAGGTAAAGGCCGATCGGCACCAGGGTCTGCCAAAGGCGGCGCATCAGCCGCTGGGGGTGGCCGGAGTAGATGCGGGTGATGGTGGCCGGGTCGTAGCGCAGGAGCCCGCTGGCTTCGATGAAGTCGCTGAGGTCGGCGGGATCGGCACTGGGGCTGGCATTCACCGGGGCGCCCGGATCGCTCGGCGCCTGGATCGTCGGCTCGGCCGGCGGCGGTGCTGCCATCGGATCGGAACTGAACACGGCGGCTCGCATCGCCGCCAGGGCGTGCTCGGCGGCGGTGGTGCTGGTAGGGGCTGATCCGGCGGCAGAAGGGGGCATCGCGATGGACGTCTAGGCCGCATGTTCGGGATCCGATTCTGTCTGGGCGCTGGGGCGGGCGCGGCGCGGTCCGCCCCCTGTTGCTTCCCGCCCGCTGCCGCTACGGTCGGGTCCTGCCCGCAAAGATTTGCCGGAGGCCGGGGTGCTCACGGGTCTGCGCCTCGAGAACATCGCCTTGATCGAACGGCTTGACCTGGCCTTCGAGCGGGGCTTCACGGTGCTCACCGGCGAGACGGGCGCTGGTAAGTCGATCCTTTTGGATGCCCTCGATGCCCTGTTGGGTGGTGCCCAGGGTGCCCAGGGGGCGCGGCTGCTGCGGCGCGGCTCCGAGCGGGGTCGGATTGAGGCCAGCTTTGCCCCCACCCCGCCGGTGCTCGCCTGGTTGGAGCAGCAGCAGCTCGACGCCGAGGAGGGGGAGTTGCTGCTCAGCCGCGATTGGCGCCTGCAGGAGGGGCGTCCCACCAGTCGCCACCGCCTCAATGGCGTGGCGATCGGCCGCAGCCAGGTGCTCGAACTCCGGCCCCTGCTGCTGGATCTCACCGTGCAGGGGCAAACCCAGCAGTTGGCGCGTCCCGGCCAGCAGCGCCGCTGGTTGGACCGCTTTGCCGGCGCCGACCAGCCGCCCCTGCTGGAGGCTGTTGCCGCCGCCTGGCGCAGCTGGAAGCAAGCCGCTGCGGCGCTAGCCGCGGCCCGCGCCGATCAGGCCCGGCTGGAGCAGGAACGCCAGCGCCAGGAGCAGCTGCTGGAGGATCTCGAGGCGGCGGACCTGGAGGATCCCGAGGAGCGAAGCCGCCTCCAGATCGAGCAGGACCGCCTCGCCCATGGCGTGCGGCTCCAGGAGGGCGTGATGGTCCTGCTCGGACGCTTGGTGGAAGGCGTTGAGGCTTCCCCTTCGGTGCTGGATCACCTGGCCGCCTGCGGGCAGGAACTCCAGCTGATGGCGAGCCTGGATCCTTCCCTGGCCGCCATGGCGGAGGCCTGCAGCGATGGCCAGGCCGCCCTGCAGGATCTGGCCCGTGACCTTGACCGTTATGGCGCTTCCCTGGAGAGCGATCCCGCCTCCCTCTCGGAGCTGCAGGAGCGCATGGCCCAGCTCAAGGCCCTGGAGCGTCGCCACGGCCTTGCGCTGCCCGAGCTGATTTCCCGGCGCGATCAGCTGCGGGAGCAGCTGGCCCCCGGGGGCTTCGAGGCCTCCTTGGCGGCCCTTGAGCGCACCGAAGTCAACGCCCGCCAGAGCCGCGATACGGCCAATGCGGCCCTCGGTGTCGCCCGCGCCCGCGCCGCCCGCGCCCTTGAGGGCCAGTTGATGGAGGCGCTGCGGCCGATGGGCCTGGCCAACGTGCGCTTTGCGGTGGCGATCGAAGCCGCTGAGGCCGGTGAGGAGGGGGCCGATGCGGTGCAGTTTCGGTTTTCGGCCAACCCCGGCCAACCCCTGGCACCCCTGGCGGAGGTGGCCTCCGGAGGCGAGATGAGCCGCTTCCTGCTGGCGCTCAAAACCTGCCTGGCCGCCGCCGATCCCCACGTCACCCTGTTGTTCGATGAGATCGATACGGGCGTCAGCGGCCGGGTCAGTGGCGCCATGGCGGCCCTGCTGAAGCGGTTAGCGGCCAGCCGTCAGGTTTTCTGCGTGACTCACCAGCCCCTGGTGGCCGCCGCCGCCGACCACCATTTCCGCGTCAGCAAGGCGGTGGAGGCGGGCCTCACCCACACCCGGGTGTCCCAGCTGCGGGACACCCGCGAGCGCCAGGCCGAACTGGCCGAACTGGCCGGTGGTGATTCCGGCGAGGCGTTCAGCTATGCCGCCAGCCTGCTGGAGCCGTTGGCCGGCCCTGCGGCGGCGGACCAGCCGGCTGCCTGAAGTCGCCCAGTGGTGCCCCTCAGGGCAGAACCGTGACCACCCGCAGCCGGAAGCGTTCTGCGGCCGAGGCCGGACCCTCCCAGGGGCGCCAGAGCTTGAGCACCAGTTCGCTGCTGCCGGGTTGCGCCATGCGGAACAGGAAGGAAACCTGCTGGGGCGCGCCCGCCATCGGCAGTGCCCGGCCATCCGGCAGGGGAGCGCCGGGGGTGGTGCGGTTTTCCTGCCCTAGGGGCACCATCCGGCTGCCGTCGAGCCGTTCGATGTCCCAGCTGTAGCCGGTGCCGCTGTTGTTGCTCAGCACCACCCGAAGGGTTTCGTTCCGGCGCATCACCACGGTCGAGCCGTTGTCCTGGGCGGTCACGATCAGGGTGGTGCCGGTGCGGACCGGTATGCCCGGGTCTGGCGTTGGGGGGGCTGCCGCCACGGCGGCCGGGCCAGCACCTGCCACCACAACGGCTGCCAGAGCGGCGAAGGCTGCCCGAGGGCTGATGGCCGCCGGCTGGGGAATGGCTGCCCTGCCCCACCCCAGCCGCCCGGAGGCAGGCAACATGGCGATTGAACTGCGAAACGACACCGGCCCGGCTTGCCGCGATGGTCTTTCCTAGTCTGCTGCTAGGTCCCGGCTCTTCCGATCACCATGCGTCTGTTCCTGTCCTCCCTCACCCTCCTGGCGGTGCTGGCCGCGGCGGTGGGCCCTGCCTCCGCCTGTGAGAAGCACCTCAAGGGCCATCAGAACAGCGCCGAATCCCAGGCCGAAGCCGGCGGCCGCTGAGCTCCCAAGCCCTGCTCGTCCGCTGGTGAAGCATCGAACGGGAGGAACAACCCCCCTAGACTCGCCTGCTGCCAGAGCAATCCATGCCCCGCGCCAGCGCCGGCTCCAGGTCCACCAAGGTGGCGGTAACCCCTCCGCAGTCAGCGGCATCGACGCCTCCGTCGAAGCCTCCGTCTGGCCATGGCAGTCCGGTGGAGCCCGGTGCGGCTCACCAGCAGCTCAGCGGTGGCCGCCTTGAGGATGTGATCCGGGTGCGCGGCGCCCGCCAGCACAACCTCAAAAACGTTGACATCACCATTCCGCGCAACCGCTTGGTGGTGTTCACCGGCGTCAGCGGCAGCGGTAAGAGCTCCCTCGCCTTCGACACGATCTTCGCGGAGGGCCAGCGCCGTTACGTGGAGAGCCTTTCG
>DAIQNM010000048.1:0-14199 GCA_036788375.1 Cyanobium sp. CTOTU6536
CGTTGGGCTCCAGCACGTGGGGCGCCTCGGGGTGATGCCACCAGGAATCGCCGGGGAGAGGCCTGGAGAAACGCACCTGCTCACGGGGATAGCGACCCATCCCTTCCCGCAGGAACGCAAAGGCCCAGGGGGTGGCCGAGAAGCGCAGCGTCTGCAGCACGCCCTTCCGGGCGCCGGGTGAACGGCTTGCCAGGGCCAGCTGGGCCTTGATGTCGTCGCCGAAGTGGATGCCGCCGCTGTGGTGGAGCAGGCGCTCCAGCCGTTGCAGGGCCGTGTGCTGCCGTTCGGGGCTGCGGCGCAGGCCATCGCTCGGGCCGCTACGCAGCGAGCCGCTGCGGGTCGAGGCGCCCTGGAGGGCGAGACGATCAAGCCGCTCACAGCGGATCAGGCCGTGCTCCTGGCCGATCACGTCTTCCTCGACGCAGAGATACCAGCCGACGTGGTGAAAGATCAGCTGCAGCGGCCACACCCGCCATTCGCCGGAGCCATCGCCGATGGTGGTGCCCCCGTGGCTGCCGGCACTGGAAAAACGCTTGAGCAGCAGCCGGCGCCGCTGGGCGATGGCCCGCTCGATCGCCTCGGCGCCCCGGGGTGCCGCCAGCGACTCACGCCGCACCAGGGCCGTGTCGACCACCCCATGGCGGGCATAGAGCCGCAGGGGCGGAGCCGGCTCATCGAGGCCGGCCCAGGCCAGGCGTTGCTCCAGTTCTGCGAGCAAGGGCTGGGCGGAGGGATCGGCGAGGCGACCGGCGGCCTGCTGCACCAGGGCCTGGATCTCCCGCAACCGCGGCGCCGGCAAAACGGCGGTGCCAAGGGCGTAGCCGTGACGCACGTTGTCGTTGGCGGCGCGGAAGCCGTAGGGGGTGAGCAGCTTCTCGAGGTCCTTGCGCAGGGTGGCGGTTTCCCCGGGTAGGTAGCCGCCGGGGATGGCGGCGGTGGCGGCGATCAGCTGCTCATGGAGCGTGAGGGTGCTGGCCGGATCCCGATCGAAGGGCTCGTGCAGCAGGTGGCGCAGCAAGGTCATCACCCGCTGGAACACCGGCCCATCGCCCATCGGCGGGTGGCCGCCATGGACGCCGCCCCGGTAGCTCGCTGGGCCGGACTGATCGCGGTGCGGGGAGCTGGAGGCCGCATCACGGCTGACTGCGTCATCCGTGGGGATGGCTTCTGACTCCGATCCCAAGGCAGCGGAAGGTGGCGCCAGCTCGGTATCGCCCTCCGCCAACCGGATCTCCGCCAACCGGATCGGGGCCAAGCTGTCCCCCCCAAAGCAGAAGCCATTGGCCTCCAGCCAGGCCAGATCGCCACGGACTGCCCCCACATCGCCAAAGCACTCCCCATGTAGCCGGCCCAGGAAGGCCGCAGCCCGCTCCGCCAGATCCCCCTGCGGCAAGGGCGAGACGATCGCCTCCAGCTGCTCGCGGGTGACCGGATCGCTGGCGTCGAGCTCCGGGTAACGGCTGAGCAGGCGAATCAGAAAGAGCAGCCGCTCCAGATCGAGCAGCCGCGAGTAGCCATGGAGCTGCCAGTGGGTCTCGCGGGCCCGGGCGCTGCGGATGCGGCGGTCCAGGCCTGCCAGCTCCGCGGCCAGCAACGGCTCCAGGTCGTCGTGATGGGTGGGCACCACGGCGCAGAGGGCCGCAAAACCCTCCGCCCGGCTGGGCCCGAAGTGAGGGTCTGCCAGGGCGGCAGCCATCTCCTGGACCACCGCCTCAGGCACCTGGCGCTCGCGCAGGCGGTTCCACTCGAGGCAGGTGGGCAGGGGGGTGTAAAGCCACCAGCCAATCCACTCGACCGGCGCCGGCAGCGGCAGGGCCTGGGTGAGGGCGAGACGCCAGGGCCGGCGGGCATGGGTGGCATCGATGATCACCGGGATGCCGGCCGCCACGGCCTCGATCAGCCGTTGCTGCAGGCGCTGTTGGATGTCGATCCAGGGGCCCTGCACGGCCGCATCGCCGAACACCTCGGCGCGGATCGCATCGGTGGAGAGCACCAGGGCCGGCGGTTCACCGGGGGCGGTCAGCAAAGGCGCCAGGGTCCTGGCCAGGGTGGTCTTGCCGCTGGCGGGCGGGCCGATCAGCAGATGACAGCGCAGCGGCGCCGCGGTGGCGGGAGGCAAGGAGGGCAGGAGTCGGGATGGCTGCAGTCTTTCGCAGGTGAATCGATCACGCTAGGGGCTGGCTTGCTGAGGCTGGGCCCCTGCAATCAACAGCTGCAGCTGGTGAGCCATCCGCCGGCCGCGGCCGAGCCGACCACACCCCGCAAGGTGCTGCTCCCCCGCCGCAACGTCACGCCGCTACTGCACGAGGTGCAGTCCCAGCTGATCGAGCAGCTGTGGCTACTACTGCCGCAGGGGCTGGTGGGCAGCAGCCGGGAGGCTCGCCATCTGATCCGCACCTTGCGGCAGCGGGTGGAGAAGGCGGGGGAGGCCAGCCAGGCAGGCCCAGCGGAGAATTTCTTGGAAAACTATGCAGCCAGTGCATAGCTACGCCGTCATGAGCATGGAGAACGCACTGCATCTGCCACTGTCCCGCTGTAGAACTACGCAAATTGGGGCAAAGTGAAGCCGGGAATGGTCACCAACACACCCTGATCTGGTCTTTCGCTCGGCGACTGATCTGTTTCATGCCCGCCAAGCCATCGTGAGATCACCCAGGTTCAGGTCCTCTCGTCAGTCCCTGGTTCTGCTTCCCTGAGCGCCCGCGTCCCTAACCCGCCCCAATGCCCCTTAGCACCGACCTCACCGACGCCCTGATCGCCTTGATCCCTGAGGACGGCAGCCGGATCAGCAATGGCGAGATCAAAGCGGCGCTGGAGCAGGAGGTGGAAGAGCAGCTCAGCGACGCGCAGGTGGAGGAAGCCAAAAACCTGGTGGTGGCGATGGGTGCGGCCGAGAAAGCGCGAGGGCCCGGCGGTGGCTTGAAGGCCCCAGGCCTTGAGCCACCACCGCGGGCGGCGGCTCGCTCACGCAACAGCAATGGTGGCCCTGCCCAGGGGCGCAAGGCGTCTGACGCTGCATCACCCGCCTCCAGCCCGCCCCCCGAGCCCGGTGATCCTTCCCGCGGCTTCCATGGCTGGGTGGCACCCCCACAGCGCGACCCGGGCAAGGCGGCAATGGAGAAGAGCCTCTGGAGCGCGGCCGATCAGTTCCGCGCCAACTCGGGTCTCAAGGCTCAGGAGTATTCGGGCCCGATCCTCGGCCTGATTTTCTTGCGCTTCGCTGATGCGCGCTTCATGCCGAAGTGGCAGATCCTCAAGGCCGCCGGCGGCAGCGAACGACGCGGCAGCCGTGAGGAGGATCCCAACGCCTTTCAGAGCGAGGGCCTGCTCTACCTGCCTCCCGGCGCCCGCTACCAGCAGCTGCTGGAGTTGCCCGAGGGCGCCGATATCGGCGAGCACCTCAACACGGCCATGCAACTGATCGAGGAGCACAACAGCAAGCTCGCGGGGGTGCTGCCACGCAGTTACAACCTGTTCACGCCCCAGCTCCTGAAGGAGCTGCTCAAACGCATTTCCGAGATCCCTACGGATCTGGAGTTCGATGCCTTCGGGCAGATCTACGAGTATTTTCTGGTGGAGTTTGCCCGCAGTGAGGGGCAGAAGGGGGGCGAGTACTTCACGCCGCCACCGATGGTGATCCTGATCACGGAGATCGTGGAGCCCTTCGCTGGTCGGCTGCTGGATCCCGCTTCCGGTTCAGGCGGTATGTATGTGCAGAGCGCCCGCTTCGTGAGCGCCCACCGCGGCAACCCAGCCGGCGACCTGGCCATCTTTGGTGTGGAGAAGACACTGGAGACCGGCCGACTCTGTGTGATGAATCTCGCTGTTCATGGCCTGGAGGGAAACATCAAATATGGCGGCGACAGCAACAGCTACTACGAGGATCCGCACGCTGCTGTCGGCGCCTTTGACTATGTGATGGCCAATCCGCCGTTCAACGTGAATGCGGTGGATATGAAGAAACTGAGTGCCGTGACCGGCCCCGGCCGCCGCTTTCCGTTCGGAACGCCGAGCGTGGACAACGCCAACTACCTCTGGATCCAGCTCTTCTACTCCTCGCTGAATGAGAAGGGCAGGGCCGGCTTCGTGATGGCCAACTCCGCTTCCGATGCGCGGGGGGCGGAGCAGGCGATCCGCCAGAAGCTGATCGAGGCAAAGGCGGTGGATGTGATGGTGGCGGTGGGGCCGAATATGTTCTATACGGTGACCTTGCCCTGCACCTTGTGGTTCTTCGATCGCGGCAAGGTGGGCACGGTGCGGGAAAACACCGTGCTGTTTCTCGATGCCCGCCATCTCTACCGCCAGATCGACCGGGCCCATCGCGACTGGAGCGAAGCCCAGATCGGCTTCCTGGCCAACATCGTGCGCCTCTACCGCGGCGAAGCGGTGGACGTGACCCTCGGCGGCGAGGAGGCCCAGCGCTGGATCGAGGCTTATTTCGGAACTGATTCCGATTCAGCCTCCGGCGGAGCGCCCACCTATCGCGACATCGCCGGCCTGTGCAAGGCGGCCACGCTGGAGGCGATCGAAGCCCAGGGCTGGAGCCTCAATCCCGGCCGCTATGTGGGTGTGGCTGCGGGGGAAGACCTCAGCGATGAGGACTTCAAGGAGCAGCTGGAGAAGCTGCAAGAGGAACTGGAGGGGTTGAATGCTCAGGCCAGGGAGCTGGAGGCCACGATTGCCGCGAATGTGGCGGGGATCCTAGAGGTGTGACGATGAGCAACTGGCAGACACTCCCCCTAGGCAAAGTACTGACATTTCAGCGTGGCTTTGACATAACCAAGGCCGAGCAAAGTTGCGGACCCTACTGGGTAATTTCCTCGTCAGGACCAAAATCTACAAACGAGCAGTTTAAGGTCGAAGGTCCTGGCGTCATTATCGGCCGCAAGGGATCTCTTGGCACCGTCTTTTACTCGGAAGAAAACTACTGGCCCCACGACACGACGCTTTGGGTCAAAGACTTTCATGGCAATAACCCAAAATTTGCCTATTACTTCCTCCAGACAATGGGCCTCGAGAGGCTTGATGCCGGCTCCTCGAACCCTTCTCTCAACCGAAACCACATTCATACGATTCCCGTACTGTGGCCTTCCCCGCCCATCCAACGCCGCATCGCCGGCATCCTCTCCGCTTACGACGACCTGATCGAGAACAGCCAGCGGCGCATCAAGATCCTGGAGGAGATGGCCCGCCGGCTCTACCGCGAGTGGTTCTTCCACTTCCGCTTCCCCGGCCATGAGGACTGCCGGTTGGTGGACTCGCCGCTGGGGGAGATTCCTGAGGGGTGGGAGGTGACAAGATTGGGCGATGTAACATCCAAGATTGGAAGTGGCGCCACCCCGAAAGGAGGGAAGGGCGCCTACAAAAGCGAAGGCATTCACCTGATCCGAAGCCTGAATATCTACGACTACTCTTTTGAGTTCGATAATCTTGCCTTTATTGACGACAATCAGGCGGCAGGCCTCGCCAACGTCGAGGTCAAGGCGGAGGATATCTTGTTAAATATCACTGGTGCGTCAGTTGCTCGTTGCGCCATGGTTCCCTCGTATCTACTCCCGGCGCGGGTTAATCAGCATGTGGCGATTGTCCGTGCTGACAGGTCTAAGGCTAGTCCTTTTTATTTGTTGGATGCAATCAATAGTGATTTTCATAAGCAGCAGCTTCTTGCTTTTGCTCAAGGCGGAGCCACTCGTGAAGCGCTCACTAAGGATACGATCAGTGCCTTTCAAATTGTTTTGCCGCCTGCCACACTCATGCACCGTTACCGAGGGATTGCAGGCGACATTCACTTGCAGCGTGAAGTCTTGCTACGTCAGGTTCAAAACCTGCGCCTCACCCGCGACCTGCTTCTCCCCCGCTTACTCTCCGGCCTAATCGATATCGAGTCCCTGCCGGAGCCTCTCCTATCCGAACCATGACCAACACTCCACCCCTCAGCAAGCTCGAACGTGTCCCTCTGCGGGAGGCCTGGAAACACGAAGCCAGTGATTTCACACCCTGGCTCGCCGAGGACGACAACCTGCAGGCCCTGGCTGAGGCCCTGGGTATCAGTGAGCTGGAGCTGGTCGCCTCCGAGCACCTGGTGGGTGACTTCAAGCTCGACATCCTCTGCACCGACGGTGATCAGCAGGTGGTGATCGAGAACCAGTTGGAGGAGACCGATCACAAGCACCTGGGGCAGATCCTGGCCTATGCCGCAGGGGTCGTGCCATGACGCACCTGGCCTGGCTGCTGCTGATCGGCTGTCGCCAGCGCGGGCTTATTCCTGCTCTGGTTGGCTTACTCCCCACCCCTGCTCCAGGGCGACGGCGGCCAAACGACGGTCTTGAGTCCACAGCCGGCAGTGGCTCAACCGGACAGAGGCCAACAGGTGGGCATCGACATAGCCGATGCCCCGGCCCATCAGCCGCTCGCGCTCGATCAGCAGCAGCACTTCCGTGTCGCTGGCCACCGTTGCCATCGGCAGGCCCAGCAACAACTCCAGGACTTGTTGGCGATTGCGCAGAATGCCGCAGGCCAGTTCGCCGATCACCCAGGGATGGATCATCACCTCGCCCTCCTGTAGGAGCGTGGCGAGACGGGGCAGGCCACGGCGCAGATGCTCCACCCAGACAGACGTGTCAACCAGGATCACGCCGCGCTCTGCCGGCGGGGGATCGTTTCCAGCGCGGGTTCACTGCCGCCCAGTGCCGCCAGGCGCTTGGCGCTTTCGCGCTGCACCAGGGCCCGCAGGGCTTCCTTGAGCAGGGCGCTGCGTTCCAGATCTCCGCACAGCTGCTCGGCCTTGGCCAGCAGTTCGTCGTCGAGCGTCACGGTGGTGCGCATGGTTCTGCCCTGAATTCGCATCATTCTAGGCATCATCTGATGCCGGCACCGATGCGCCGAATCGCAATCGGGAGGCTTTGGTCGTGCACGCGATGCGCACCGGCGGTTCCACCCGCGTGGTGCCGTTGGCTCCCCTGATCCCAGCAAAAGGGCCACAGCCGGTGGCCCTTTCGACCAATCGTGCAAGGCCTGCTTGCACAAACCCCAGCCCGCCATTTGTCCAACAGCCTGTTGGACGATTCCGCTCCGGACCAGCCGCCAGCCAATTCCGGTTTGGCCGCCATCAGATTCCGAGTTGGACGGCTCTAGATTCCGGATCAGACGCTGCTAGACTCCGGATCACCCGCCGCGGATCCATGCTCTCGCAGTCGATCTGGCCCCGCGGCATCGTCAGGCGGCTTCAGGAGAGCCTGGCCGATACGCCCGTGGTGTTGCTCAACGGGCCCCGCCAGAGCGGCAAGACCACCCTGGTGCGCCAGTTCGCCAGCGAGCAGCGCCCCTACCTCACCCTCGACGACGCCACCACGGCCACCGCTGCCAGGCAGGATCCCCAGGGCTTCATCCGTCGCCTCGATGGGGCCGTGATCGATGAGGTGCAGAGGGTCCCCGAACTGCTGCTGGCGATCAAGCTGGCCGTGGACGAGCGACGCCGCCCCGGAAGCTTCCTGCTCACCGGCTCCGCCGATGTGATGGCCCTGCCCCGGGTGGCCGACTCGTTGGCCGGGCGTGTTGAGGTGCTGTCCTTGCTGCCGCTTGCGGGTTGCGAACTGGCTTGCCAGCCCAGCGCCTGGATCGATTCCCTGTTCGCTTCCCTGGCGTCTCAAACGGCGCCACCCTCGCCACCGCCCGAGCAGGCAGCTCCCCAGGTGGGTGAGGCCCTGGAGAGGCGGGTACTCACCGGCGGCTATCCCGAGGCCTTGCATCGCAGCAGCGAAAGCCGCCGTCAGGCGTGGGCGCGCAGCTATCTCAACGCCATCCTTCAACGCGACGTGCGCGAGATCGCCTCGGTCGATAAGTTGCAGTGCCTTCCCCAGTTGCTCACGGCGCTCGCTCAGGTGTGCGGCCAGCTCTGCAACTACACCCAGCTTGGCGCCCGCATCGGCCTCGATGGCAAGACGGTGACGCGCTACATCACCCTTCTGGAGCAGCTCTTCCTGGTGCGGCGTGTGCCGGCCTGGTCGGCCAATGGTCTGGCGCGAGTTGTCAAGACCCCCAAACTCCAGTTTCTCGATTCCGGATTGCTGAGTGCACTCCTGGGGCTCAGGCTGGCTGGGCTAGTGACGAATCGGACCGCTTTTGGTCCAGCGCTGGAGTGCTATGTCTACGCTGAATTCCTACGCCTGGCCAGCTGGAGTGAAGACAGCTACGAACTCTTCATGTATCGCGACAAGGATCAGCGGGAGGTGGATGTCGTGATCGCCAATGGTCTGGGCCAGGTTGTGGGCGTGGAGGTCAAGGCGGCGGCCAGTGTTCAGGCTGCCCAATGCGTGGGGCTGAGCCGCCTTGCCAGTCAGGCCGGTGATCGCTTCCTCGGCGGCGTGATCCTCTACGACGGCATCCAGACCCTGCCCATGGGCTCTGTTGCCGGCCGCCCGATCTGGGCCTTGCCGCTCGCCAGTCTCTGGCACGCCCCCCCGCTGCCATGACCCCCAACCCCTACAACGAAGACCACCTGGTGGAGCAGCCCGCCCTGGCCCTGCTGGCCGAGCTGGGCTGGCAGACCACCTGCGGCTTGGAGGAAACCTTCGCGCCGGAGGGCGGCAGCCTCGGACGCCGTGATCGCCGCGAGGTGGTGTTACTGCCGCGGCTGCGGGCCGCGCTGGAGCGGCTCAATCCGGGCCAGCCCCCAGAAGCGATCAGTGCTGCCATCGAGGAGCTCAGCCGCAACCGCTCCGCCATGGGCCTGGTGGCGGCAAACCGGGAGGTGTACCGCCTGCTCAAGGACGGGGTGCTGGTCTCAGTACCCGACCTCGAACGGGGCGGCCAGAGCAAGGTGCGGCTTCGGGTGGTCGATTGGGACCGACCGGCGGAGAACGACTGGCTCGCGGTCAACCAGTTCAACGTCAAGGGGGATCTCTACAACTGCTGGCCCGACCTGGTGGGCTTCGTGAACGGTCTGCCGCTGGTGGTCATCGAGTTCAAAAAGCCCGGCGTCTCGGCCCGCGTTGCCTTCACAGACAACCTCAGCCACTACAAGGCCGCCATCCCGCAGCTGTTCTGGAGCAACGCCTTCCTGATCGCCTCCAATGGCACCGACAGCCGCGTGGGCTCGCTCACCGCCGACTGGGAGCGTTTCTTCGAGTGGAAGCGGATCGCCAGTGAAGACGAGCCCCGGCGTGTGTCGCTGGAGGTGCTGTTGCGTGGCACCTGCCAGCCGCAGCGCCTGCTCGATTACATCGAGAACTTCACCCTGTTCAGTGACAGCAAGGGCGGCCTGATCAAGATCATCGCCCAGAACCATCAGCTGATCGGTGTCAACAACGCCATCGCCGCCACCCTGGAGGCTCGGCGCCGGGGGCACGGTCGGGCGGGGGTGTTCTGGCAGACCCAGGGCAGCGGCAAGAGCTATTCGATGGGCTTCTACAGCCAGAAGATCCAGCGCAAGATTCCCGGCGATTGGACCTTCGTGATCGTTACCGACCGCACCGACCTTGATGTGCAGATCGCCGAAACCTTCAAAGCCGCTGGGGTGGTCTCCCAATCCGAAGGTGATCAGTGCCATGCCGGTAGTGGCGCCCAGTTGGCTGAGCTGCTGCGCGGCAACCACCGCTACGTGTTCACCCTGATCCAGAAGTTCCGCATCCCCGAGCTCCTTTGCAACCGGACCGATGTGGTGGTGATCACCGATGAAGCCCACCGCAGCCAGTACGACACCCTGGCCCTGAACATGCGCACGGCCCTACCGAAGGCGTTGTTCACCGCCTTCACCGGCACACCGCTGATCGATGGCGAGGAACGAACCCGTGAGGTGTTCGGTGAGTATGTCTCGATCTACGACTTCCAGCAGGCCGTGGAAGACGGCGCCACCGTGCCGCTGTTCTATGAGAACCGAACGCCCGAACTGCAGCTGGTCAATGCCGATCTCAACGAGGATATTTATGGAGTGATCGAGGCGGCAGATCTCGACGGCGAGGAGGAGAAGAAACTCGAACGGGAACTGGGCCGGCAGTACCACATCATCACCAGGGACGACCGGCTCGAAACGATCGCCCGCGACATCGTGCGCCACTTCCTCGGCCGGGGGTTCATGGGCAAGGCGATCGCGATCTCGATCGACAAGGCCACCACCCTGCGCATGCACGACAAGGTGCAGCATTACTGGAATGAGGAAACCGAACGGGTTCGCGCCCTGGTGGAACAACTGCCACCCAATCCCAGCGAGCTCGATCCCACCGAGGAAGCGGAGGAGCTGCGCCAGCGGCTGCACATCCTCACCACCACCGACATGGCCGTGATCGTGTCGGCTGCCCAGAACGAGATCGCCGACATGGCGGCCCTGGGCCTCGACATCGAACCCCACCGCCGCCGGCTCACCACGTCCGATCCGCCGCTGGATCAACGCTTCAAGGACCCCACCGATCCGCTGCGGCTGGTGTTCGTGTGCGCCATGTGGCTCACCGGCTTCGATGCGCCGAGCTGTTCGACGCTCTATCTCGACAAGCCGATGCGCAACCACACCCTGATGCAGACGATCGCCAGGGCCAACCGCGTCTTCCCCGGCAAGCACAGCGGCCTGATCGTGGATTACGCCAATGTGTTTGCCTCGCTGGAGAAGGCGCTTGCCCTTTATGGCGGTCGCAGCGGTGGAGGCTCCAAACCCACCCAGGACAAGGCGGTGCTGGTGGGTCAACTGCGGCAGGTGCTCACGGAGGCCATTCGCTTCTGCGTTGAGCTTCAGGTGGATATCGCGGCAATCCATGCCCAGACGGACGGTATGCAGCGGCTGCAGCTGATTAAGGATGCGGTTGAGGCTTTGATCGCGCCGGAGTCGCTGCGGCAGAAGTTCCTGGAGCAGCAGCGCCTCGTGCAACTGCTGCATGCCGCGATCAAGCCGGATCCAGCTGCCCAGGAGTTCGCCGCCTCGGTGGGGGCTCTCAACAGCATTGCCGCTGAAATTCGCCTAACGCTCAACCCCAACCCGCCCGACATCAGTGCCGTGATGGGCCAGATCGGCCAGGTGCTCGATCAGTCGATCACCGGCATCGCCATCCGGGATCAGGGCCCCCCCAGCATCGATCTGTCCAAAATCGACTTCCAGGCTCTGGCTGACAAGTTCAAGCAGAAGCGCAACAAGAAGACGGAGCTGGAAGAACTCAAGGCCCTGATCGCGGCCCACCTCGCCCGGATGGTGCAGCTCAACCCAACCCGTGCCGACTTCCGCGAGAAATTCGAAGCCCTCATCGCCAGCTACAACGCCGGCAGCCGCAGTGTGGAGGAGATCTATAAGCAGCTTCTGCAGCTGAGCCTTCAGCTCAGCCAGGAGCAGCAACGCCACATCCGTGAAAACCTCAGCGAGGAGGAGCTAGCGATGTTCGATATCCTGTTGCAATCCGCCCCGGATCTTTCCGACAGCGACCGCGCCAAGGTCAAGCAATCCGCCCGGGAGCTGGTGGAGCGGATCAAGGCGCTGCTGGTGCTCAACTGGCAGCAGAAATCCTCAGCCAGGGCCAAGCTGAAACTCCAGATTGAGGAGGCTCTCGACATCGGCCTTCCCCGCGCCTACACACCAGAGCTGTACCAGCAGAAGTGTGAGGCCGTGTTCGCCCACATCGAACAGGCCTACCCCGAGCGCGACAAGAGCGTCTACTCGCTGACCAGCAGCCAAGCAGCGCCCTGAAGCTGTGCCAGCCTCAGAGCTGATGCACGGCGTGCATGAATGAGGCCTTCAATGACGCGGATCTTGAAGCGCTCCTGCCCCCTTGGATCGAGGCGGCAGCTGAGGAGGCGCGGAGCGTCGCCCTGGGAATGCTGCGCGAACGGGGCCGCGGTGCCGTGCTCGTGGGTGTGGCTCGGGTGGATGCCGCCCTGGAGGCGCTGCTCACGGCGGCTCTGGCGCCACCGCGCGGAAGCGAAACCCTGTTCCACACCGAGGTGGCGGGCACCGGCTAGGGCAGGCCTGCCCATCAGGTCGTCGTGCCACCGCTCGCTGCTCTGGCTTCTGCAGAGCCACCAGCGTGAGCCCCTGAGGCGCTGCTGGATCGATCACCCCTATGGAGAGGAAGAGATCACCCGGCTGGAGGATGAGCGGCTCCCCGCAATGCAGCGGTTCCTGGAGTGGATCGTCGACGCCGTCTTTTGCATAGGCAAAGCCTTCTGGAAGAGGAGCGGTTGCGATCGATTGGCAGCCCAGGGAGGCCCGGGCTGAGCAGGAGGCGGAGGTCGAACTCGCCTTTAATCGGGCCGCGAATGGAAGCGGCTGCTGAAGCCCAGCAGATCGAATCCACTGAATAGGAAACTGATCCCTACGAGCAGTCCGATCACGGAAAGCATGCCGGCCGGGCTCATCGTCAGGATCAGGACACCAAGAACAAAGGTCACGAGGCCATTGGCAAATCCCCAGCCCCAGCCCCGCATCGTGCGATTGCTGAAGGAGGTGATGGCCGACACGGCCCCCTCGGCCAGGAACACGAGGCCGATTGCCGAGGCCAGGGCCTTGATCTGCAACGCGGCGGGGACCAGCCCCGATTTGAACTGGATCACCATCCAAAGGCCGGTGACCAGCAACAGGGTGGAGACCACAAGCCGCCAGAAGCAGTACCAGCGACCAAGGCGTCTAGCCCGCAGCAGGTTGTCAATCCAGCCCACGATGCCTGCCACCAGAAAGGCGATGGCCACCATCAAGGTGACCGAAGCGGAGGCCACCACGGGGAAGCTGAGGGCCAAAATCCCCAGCACGATCATGATGATGCCTTCCGCCTGGGTCAGGCCCCGCAGTTGACCCGCTTCCACCGCGCGGCGATGCAGGGGATCGGCGGTCGGCTCGTCGTCGGGGGAGTTAAAGGTGGCGCCGGAAGGCATGGAGGCTTATCGATAGCGTGCATGCCAAAATAGCCATCCCCACTGCAGCAAACTGCTGGTTGTCATGGACTGAGATATCCATCAAAACAGCCTGCAATGGGTTCAAACTTCTCAATGCCCGACGGATCCTGAGACGATCGGAAGCGCAGGTGGTTCGCTTTGCCGTGGAAGCGCTGCACCAGTTGCAGCTGCCCAATTCCGATCCCCAGGTTCGGGGCGGCCGGGATAGCTTCACACGAAGAGTCACCGACGATTGAATAGGGATGACCTATCGCATCGGCGATGAAGCTCGCCATATCCATCTCGGTGACATGGGCGGCACGCACCACGGAAAGCTCACCGTCGCGGTTCAGTGCCGCTGCCGCAGTCTCGGCGTGGCAAGGCTGTCAGTGCACCCGGATCGATCCCCAGCCGGTGGAGCACGAGGAGCAGTCGTCCAATCAGCTGACCGGCTTCTGTGATTGTCCGGTGGGGGCGCTGGGCTACTCCAGCACTTTTGCAAATGATCTCTACCAAGATTTACACTTTTTCTGCTGGATCCCTCGCGGCTTGGTGATCGAAAAAGTTAGGCCAATAACGATCAGAAAAGCCTGCGGTTACACCCTTTTGGCTCTGTCATTCCTTGCTTGGGGTGTCATTCTTGCTGTGCCTCTCTTCGGGATTTCAATTGGAGCAGCCGCAGCACTGACGACTGGGCTAATCATTGCTGGCGAGGTGACCTTCTATCTCGGAATCGCCCTGTTGGGCAAAGATGTGTGGGACAAGATCAAGGCCTTTATTGGTATTGGACCTGGACGTGGACCATGAGCCGGTGCGCTTAGGGACCAGTGATCTGGTGGTGTTTGACGCCGGACTGAGCTGCACCTGGGATGTGCATGCCCCGGTGCGCAAGCATTTCAGCTTCGGTTGAGCGCTTCCGGCCGAGTGGGGGCGATGCAAGAGCCGACCCGCTACTCCCCCCGCGAAAGCACCGTCGTGATGGTGGCGAACATCGGCCGGGAACTCAGGGAAATGGGCGCCGCCTTGGCTGATCGCCGCGGCGACCGGGTGGCTGAACCCCGTAACACCGCTGCGGCCCTGGCCCACCCTGCTGTTCAGCAGCCGTGAGCTCCTTGTGTCGGGTGCCCCCTTGGAGCCCCGCTCTGGGGACTGGCTGCCAAGGCGCATTCACTATAGCATTGACCCACACCTAATGCCAACCACAGATGACCATTCAGGGCGGCAGTCGACAATTGTTGATGCACGGCATGGTTCTGATTCTGGTCGGATTGGTCTGGGGACTGGTCGTACCCGGCACTCCGTACCCAAGACTCGCCCTGGGTGCCCATATCCAGTTCGTCTCCAACGGCATGCTGT
>DAIQNM010000049.1:0-1422 GCA_036788375.1 Cyanobium sp. CTOTU6536
GCTGGTGGCGGTGGCGATGGCCTGGCGAATGTCGGCGAGCTTGCGGGCCGATTGGCCGCTCTGCTGTTCGACGTTGCTGGTGACCGTGCGGTAGAGCTTCCAGCCGGCGAAGCCTTGCAGGGGGATGAGCAGCAGGAAGCCGATTGCGGCTGCTAGGGCCCATTGGCGAAAGGCATTGCGGCGGGCCCGCAGGCGATTGCTGCCTGGATGGAAGGCTAGGGCTAGGGGTGTGAGTAGGGCTCCCAACAAGGCCAGCGAACCGTTGTTGATGAGGTTTGCGGTGAAGCCCAGTTGCCATTGGGGATCAAGGATCTTGGGGGGCCAGGCGCCAACCACAACGGCTGCCAAAAAGATTCCCAATATCCCCAGCGAAAGGGCCTCCAAAACGCCAGCCAGGGAAGGATCGGTGCTGATGGGGGTTGGGGATTTGGATTGCACGATGTATGGCTGCTAGAAGCAGGATGATACTGGAGCAGCAAGACGTAAGGAGGCTGTCGGGATTTAATAGTCAATGTCGATGTCGTTTCCGTCGAGCTATAAGCGCTAAAATAAAAAGGTTCCCTAGCCCAGAGCAAAGGAGACCTTTTCCATTTGAAGCCTCAGGCTGCACAAAGGCTGATGAGGGGATTCGAGGGACCAGCCTCAACCGCAATTACAGGGTTGCCGCTCTAGAGCTATCGCCTTTGCTGGCATTAATGCGCTTCCTCAGCTTGCGGCTGAAGCCGAAGGCAGCGGCGGCTCCAAGGGCAGGTAGGGGGCCGGGACAGGTGCTGGCGTCAATTGGGCCCAAGTTACATCACTATCTCTTGGGACATAAGCGGAGAGAAAACCACCGCCCGTTGGAGGAGAGGTCCATGATTGAATATCGCATGACGAGAGAACGCGGTCCGCAAAATAGGGGCCTTTCGAAAATCTCTGGGGCGAAGTGCTGCTATCGTTTGGTGTGTCAAGCGATGTCCCCACGGCGGTGGCAAGGGCTTTGGCGAGTGGTGGATTATTCCACCAAGGCATCACTCCCCCATTGGCTGGCAGCGCGAATTTGCCAATGTTGCTGATGTAGCTCCCCGAAAAGGTGGTCACGTCGTACTGAACGCTATCCACTGTCACCACAAAGGCTTGGGCCAGACCGGCGGTAAGCGTCCCTAGCTCCACGGCCGCCCCAAGGGCTGACTTGGCCAGCGTGGCCCAGCGGGGGCGGTAATTTGCGGAAACTGCTTGAGGCACGGGGGTTGATAACTCATATGCCCTGGAAATGCACCACAATTGCACCGTAACAAAGCACCCAGTCCTGTTGCTGCGCCCCTGTCCGCTCGTGGGAGCCCTGCTGGAGCACCCCGTCGTGACCCGTTCGATCGCCTGGCCAGGTCAAGCCCCGCAACGGTTTTTGCCCTCAGCGGCCAACCCGGGCATCGCCTTGGCCAG
>DAIQNM010000049.1:1432-14163 GCA_036788375.1 Cyanobium sp. CTOTU6536
GGCCAGGATCGAGACAGTCGTATGACCGTGGTCGTCCTGGCGTGTGGATGGGCCGCCCGTCCGCGTCGCAGCCGCCAAGTGGAGGCCAGCCAGTCCCGCCTAGTTTTTCCCAGCAGGCCCTCGGAGATGGCCATCCACCGGTTGCTAGCGAAACTCGGATCGCTTCAGTTGGGCCTCCCCTGCCCTCCTAATGGCAGGTAAAGGCTGTTCGGTGTGTCGAGGTACGGCCGGAAGCCGTAGCGGCGGTAGAAGGTTTTGGCCTCTTCTCCTTTGGCATCCACAATCAGGGCGTAGCCGCCCACGGACTGGCGAGCCTGCAGAGCGCGTTCGACCGCAAGGCCGATGAGCAACGCGCCGATACCTTTTCCACGCCAACGGAGAGCTCGCGCTAGTCGGCCCATCCGAAAACAGGGGATGGGATAGGGAGGAAGGGGCCGGGCATCGGCGGGTTGGAGGTTGGCAAGGTCGACCTCCGCTGGAGCCAAGCAGTAGTAGCCGGCGATCGTGCTCGATTGGTCTGGCGGCACCAGCACCCAGGTCTGGCTGATGCCCTTGCGCATGTTCTGGTGGGCGTGGCGCTGCAGAAAGGCATCCAACGCCGGGTCACCGCAGGCAAAGCCAGAGCGATCGTGCCGCTTGGGATCGAGCAGCTTCTCTTCAAACACGCTGGACGCGGGTCTGAACCTGGTTCAACGCTTGCAGCAAGGCTTCGTTGGGGCGGAACGGTTCAGCCAGGGCGGCATGGAAGGTTGCGTAGTCGCGGCGGGAGAGAGAAATGGCCCGATCGAGCTGGATCGCCTCAGCGGCCCGTTGCTTGGCTGCTAAGCGCACAAAGGCAGCAACGGAGATGCCTTCGATGGCGGCCGCTTGCTGGAGGAGCTGTTTATCGCTGCTGGAGAGCTTCAGGTCCAGGCGATCGGTGGTGGCCATCACTCCCCAGCGCTGCGGAACTAATGGTACGGCAAAAAGCAGTACCGGAGTCAAGGTCCGAGCCTGCCGCCAAGAGGGTGTGTCGTCAAATCAGAGACCACGGCATGGGGCAAGGGACACAAGGAGGATCCGAGGCAGTGAACCGTTGTCGATCAACTCTGCGAAGAAGCCAGTTTCCAATGCGTTGACCTCAGGCAAAAGCCTTGCCTTGCTGCGGCCATTTCATCCACTACCCCGCCGCTTCAGAGACCCTCCGCAGCCCCCTGACGGCTGCCGAAGCGGCGGCCGAGGTCCCGCAGGGGTACCTCCCGCAGGCTGTCGGCCGGCAGGCCGAACAGGCGGGCCAGGCAGCGCTTCACCACCACTTCGCTGTCATCCCCGAAGCGGCCCGCGAGCAGCTCGGTGAGCACGCCCAGGCCACGGCCGCTGCTGTTGGTTTCCTCGATCAGGCAGCGGCTGGTGGGCACGGCCAGCTTGTGGCAAGGCTCCTCCATGGTGCGCCGCAGCTCGGCGTTGCGGCCGGCGGCCGTGTCGAGGCAGACGCGGGCCAGCTGGTTTTCCAGTTGGGGGCGCATCAGCTGTAGCACCGGTGCCAGCAGGTTGGCCCGGGCTGCGGGCACCGGCCCCACCAGGCCGCCGCCAAGGGCGGCGACGGCCGCGGCGGTGAGGGCCCTGCAGGCCCTGGGGTTTCCGCACCGAGCGGTGACAGATCCCCCTGGCTTGGGGCTGCCGCTGGCGGCGGGCAGGGGCCGGTGGGGAAGGAGCACGGGTGGGGCTCGCCGCGGCGATCGGTGTCGTTAGTTTTGCGCCTTGCGCGTCCGTGTTCTGCGGGTCTGTCCCATGGCCGAGCTGCAAGCCCGCTGGCACCGCTCGATCGCCGAGCTGGAGGAAGCGGCCTGGGATGGCCTTTTGGGCGACCACGCCGCCGCCCCTTTCTTCCGCTGGCGCTGGCTGCACCGGCTGGAGGCCAGCGCCAGCATCGCGCCCCGCGAAGGCTGGCAACCCTGCCATCTCAGCCTCTGGCGGGGCGATGAACTGGTGGCCGCGGCACCCCTCTACCTCAAGGGCCACAGTTACGGCGAGTTCGTCTTCGACCAGTCGTTTGCCCAGCTCGCTGGCCAGCTGGGGTTGCGCTACTACCCCAAGTTGGTGGGCATGAGCCCCCTGAGCCCGGTGGAGGGCTACCGCTTCTTGATCGCGCCGGCCGAAGGGGAGGCCGAGCTCACGGCGCTGCTGCTGGCGTTGATCGAGGATTTTTGCCGCAGCAATTCCATCCTCAGCTGCAACTTCCTCTACGTCGATCCTCGCTGGCAGCCCTTGGTGGAGGCGGCCGGCTGGGCGGTGTGGGTCAACCAGCAGAGCTGCTGGACCAATCCCGGCTTTGCCGATTTCGAGGCCTATCTGGCCGGCTTCAATGCCAACCAGCGACGCAATGTGCGCCGGGAGCGGGCGTCGGTGGCGGCCGCTGGCCTCACCGTGACCTCGGTGGTGGGGGAGGCGATTGCGCCGGCCCTGCTGGAGCGGATGCATCACTTCTATGCCCAGCATTGCGCCCGTTGGGGGCCGTGGGGCAGCAAATACCTCACCGAATCCTTCTTCCAGGCCACCGAGGACGTGCGGGGTGATCTGGTCTTGTTCAGCGCCCACGCCGGCGATCCCCTCGATCCAGTGGCGATGTCGCTGTGTGTGCAGGATGGCCACCACCTCTGGGGGCGCTACTGGGGCAGCGACGCCGAGCTCGAAAATCTGCACTTTGAGGTGTGTTTTTACGCCCCGATCGCCTGGGCGATTGAGCGGGGCCTGGGCCGCTTCGACCCTGGCGCCGGCGGCAGCCATAAGCGAAGGCGTGGCTTCCTCGCTGAACCCCGCGCCAGCCTCCACCATTGGAGCGATCCGCGCTTCGCCAAGATCCTGCAGCGCTGGTTGCCCGAGGCCAATGCGGCCCAAGCGGAGGAGATTGCCGCCGTCAACGCCGAACTCCCTTTCCGTGGAGGGGTGCCGCCCCTCGCCGCCCCCCTCGATCCCACGCCATGACGGCCGAAAGGCCCGGTAGCATCCCAACCATGGATGAAGCCAAGGCCATCGCTTCCGCCGCCGCTCCAGGTTTGCTGCTGCAGCCGATCGCCGCTTCCAACGCGGATCACGCCGAGCTTCGCCATTCAGCCGCTGCCGTTGACGCCGCCCTCTCGCAGCGGTTCATTGCCCTCGATCCGGCTGGCTATTTCCTGATCCTGGTGGATGTTGAGGCCGGCGAATTGGTGGCCGAGCACTATGGCAACGGCATCGATGAGCGGGGCCTCGCCACCGATCCGGAAACCGGCGAAGTGATCAGCTGCCGCCAAGCCGGCCCCCGCACTCCCCTGGCGATCTACCGGGGGCGCACCGCTAAGCAACTGGGCATTGCCCTCACCGAGGGAGACGGGGCCCATCCCCTCAGCCGCCTCGATCATGCCCTCTACCTGGGCCGGGAGCTCCAGAGGGCCGAAGCCTGCCTGCTGGCTGGCCTGACCTACGTGCAGGATTGAGCCGCCTCAGGCGGGTTGTAGCTCCCGGCTTTTCTCCACGGCTGAAGGTGGCGGCTCGGGGGGCAGCGAAGCCAGTTGCTCCTGGATCTCGCGGGTCACGATGCCGCGGTATTCCAGGAAATGCTCGTTGTGGGCGAGGGTTACCAAGAACTGCTCAAGGGTTTTGGGGTTGCGGCGCGCCACCGTGAACAACGCATTCCAGAAGCGCCAGCGGGTGTCGCGCCGGATCCCTTGGCGCCAGATCACGATCCCTAGGGCGCGGATTTCCCGCAGAGGCGGCAGGGCGGGTTTGTCGGACTTTTCGGCTTGGTAGAAGGCCTTCCAGCGCGGTTCGCCCATCTTGAGGTAGTAGTGCTTCACCCGGTCGATGTAGGCGTTGGGTTCGTAGAGGCGGCAGAAGGCATCCACGTATTCGTTGGCGATATCGCGGATCGGTCGGGTCGGCACGAAGTTGAGCAGGTTGGTCTGGTTCACGCCCTTGGCGTCGGCCTTCTCCTCGATCAGCCGACCCTCCTTCTCAAGGCGGTGCCAAAGGCCGGTGTTGGGCAGGGCCTGCAGCATGCCCATCATCGCGGCGGGGATGCCGGTGAGGTTCACGAAACGCACGATGCGGTCGCCAGCGCCCTGCTTCTCACCATCGAAGCCAATGATGAAGCCGGCCATCACCCGGATCCCGTAGGAGGTGATCCGGTCCACCGATTCCTCCAGCGAACTGCGGGTGTTCTGGTGCTTGCCGGCCACCGAGAGGCTGGCCTCATCGGGGGTTTCGATGCCGAGGAACACCGCCTCAAAGCGGGCCTCGCCCATCATCCGCATCATCTCGTCGTCGGCGGCGAGGTCCACCGAGGCCTCAGTGGTGAAGGTGAAGGGATAGCCCCGCTCGATCTGCCATTCCTTGATCGCCGGCAATAGCAATTTGGCGTTGCGCTTGTTGCCGATGAAGTTGTCGTCCACCAGGAAGATGGCGCGGCGCCAGCCCAGGTCGTAGAGGCGCTGCAGCTCGGCCACCAGCTGCTCAGGACTCTTGGTGCGGGGCTTGCGGCCGTACAGCACGATGATGTCGCAGAACTCGCACTGGAACGGGCAGCCCCTCGAGAACTGCACGCTCATCGAGTCGTAGGCGTCGAGTTCGAGCAGGTCGAAGCGGGGAATCGGGGTGCCTGTCACATCCGGTTTTTCGCCGTTGGAGCTGAAGCGGCCCGTGCGGTCGCCCCGCTCGATCGCCTCAATGAACAGGGGCAGGGTGATCTCCCCCTCATCCAACACCTTGAAATCGGCCAGGGAAATCTCGGGGGCATCGGGGGTGGAGCTGGCGAAGGGGCCCCCCACGGCCACCGAAAGCCCCCGTTCCTTGGCCTTGGCGATCTGCGCGGCCATGTCAGCCTTCTGCACGATCATCCCGGAGATCACCACCAGCTCGGCCCAGCCCCATTCCGCTTCGGTCACCTCGCGCACGTTGCGGTCGACCAGCTTCATCTCCCAGGTCTGGGGCAGCAGGGCCGCCACCGTCACCAGCCCGAGGGGCGGCAGCAGCACCTTGCGGTTGACCAGTTCGAGGATCTTCTCGTAGCTCCAGAAGGTCTTCGGGAACTCGGGATAGATGAAGAGGGTGCGCATGGGTGAAGCCGCCCCGCAGTAGGGGCAACCCTAGAGGGTTCCAGCCCACCACGCTGTTGCCGGGGCCGCTTTGCAGCGGGTCCAGCAGCCGGCTGGCGGCCTGGCCCGGCCCATCACAACCTCCCCCAACTCGGCCCAGACCCTGCCGGGATCACCATCCTTTCTGCTGTAATGGCAACACTTGTTCGGGGATGTCCCTTGGCTGCTGCGATCTATTTGGCTCTGGTGGGTGGTGGTCTCACGGCCGCGGTTCTGCTCACGGTGGTGCTGCGGGGAATCCGCCTGATCTGATCGGCGCCAGGCGCAGCTTCCCCCGCCTGAGGAGTTCGAGCAGCCCCAGGGCGAATCCGGCGCTGCCCAGCACCGCAAAGGTGGCCGGCAGTCCCACCCGTTGACTCAGCAGGGCGGCAGCCAGGCCACTGAGCCCCCCGCCCCCCAGGAAGGCGATCTGCCCCAGGCCGGCCATGCGGCCCCTGAGGGGCATCGGGGCTCCCACCTGGCCGATCAGGTTGGTCCCCGCCAGCAAGCAGGCGGTACCCGCTCCGATCAGGAAGGTCATCGCCAATTGGATGGTGAGCTGGCCGTTGCCGGCGGCCATGCCCAGCTGGGCCAGGGCCGTGATCACGGTGCAGCTTCCCAGCAGCAGCGCCGGTCGCTGGATCAGCCGGGCGCTGTTGCGCTGCAGCACTATCCCACCGCAGATGCTGCCCGCCGCCAGCACGCTGGTGAAGATCCCCAGGGCCTGGGGGGAGGGCCCCAGCACTTGGCGGGCAATCAGCGGCGCCAGGCCCGGATGGAAGAAGCCCACCAGGGTGGCCAGGGCCGTGTAGGTGAGCACGTGCCGCAGCACCGGACCGCACTCCCGCCAGGCGGTGCCGAGCGAGGCGGAGCGGCCGCCGCCACTGCGCTGTTCGTTGGCGCGGATCGGCGTCAGCATCCCCAGCACCGTGGCCAGCGGCAGCAGGTAGGTGGCCGCATCCAGGGCCAGGGCCATGGTGGGACCGGTGAAGGCCAGCAACCAGCCCCCCAGGGGCGGGCCCACCAGCTTGCCCACGTTGAACACCACCGAGAAGCTGGCCAGGTAGCTGCCCAGTCGCTCCGGATCTTCCACCAGCAGGGCGCTGTATTTGTTGCGGGCGGTCAGTTCGTAGGTGCTGGCTACCCCCACCAGCAGGGTGCTCAGCAGCAACGCCACGACCTGGGCCTCGCCGTGCAGCAGCGGGATCGCCAGGGCTCCCAGCACGGCCGCTGCGAAGAGCCCCCACTGGGCGCGGATCAGCACAATCTCGCAGCCCAGTCGGTCGGTGAGCACCCCGGCCGGGCCGCTCAGCAGCAGGCTTGGCAGCGAAAGGGTGGCGAAGTGCAGGGCCAACAACAGCGCGTTGCCGCTCTCGTGCAGCAGGATCCAGCTCTTGGCGGTGAGTCCGGCGAAGGAGCCGGCGGTGCTCAGGCCCGAGGCCAGCAGATAGAGCCGCCGCTGGTCGGCCAGGGTGAGGGCGGCGCGCCAGCGGCGCCACCCCCTATTGCTGCGGCCCCCAGGTCCAGGGTCTGCCTCTTTTTCAGGCAGCGGCGGCCGGCTCAACGCTCCGGTCGGATCGCGGCCAGCGCATCCCCCACCATGGCCCTGGCTCCCACCACCTCGCCGATCAGGTCGTAGGTGTCGGTGGCGGTGATGCGCACCGTCACCATCGTGCCCGGCGCGGCGCACAGGCCCCCCTCCCCGGGCATCACCCGAACCTCCCCATCCACCTCGGGGGCGAAGCGGGAGCAGCGGCCCAGCATCTCGCCGCTGGAGGGGTTTTCCTGCTCGATCAGCACATCCACGATCCGACCCACCCAGGCGGCATTGCGGGCGGCGGCGATCGGCTGTTGCAGGGCCATCAGGCGGTCCTTGCGCTGCTGGGCCAGCTCCGGCGGCACCGGATCGGGTAGGTCGGCGGCGGCGGTGCCATCCTCCGGCGAAAAGGTGAACACGCCCACGTGATCGAAGCGCTGCTCGGCTACGAAATCCAAGAGGTGCTCGAAGTGCTCCTCGCTTTCGCCGGGGAAGCCCACGATGAAGGTGGTGCGCAGCACCGCGTCCGGCAGCTCCTGGCGGATCCGTTGCAGCAGGCCACCGGTCACCCCCGCCTGCCAGGGGCGGTTCATGGCCCGGAGCACCTCGGGATGGCTGTGCTGCAGGGGCAAATCCAGGTAGGGCAGCACGTTGGCCACCTCCCGGTAGGCGGCCAGCACCTCGGGGGTGAGGCCGGTGGGATAGGCGTAGTGCACCCGGATCCAGGGGATCTCCACCTCGCCGAGGGCCCGCAGCAACTCGGCAAGTTGGGGTTTGCCGTAGAGATCGAGGCCGTAGTTGGTGGTGATCTGGCTGATCAACACCAACTCCTTCACCCCTTGGGACGCCAGGGCCTGGGCCTCGGCCACGATGCTTTCGATCGGGCGGGAGCGCTGGTCGCCCCGCAATTTCGGAATGATGCAGAAGGCGCAGCGGTAATCGCAGCCCTCAGCCACCTTCAGGTAGGCCACCGCCTCGCTGGTGGTGCGGTAGCGGGGGAGGTGCTCGTCGGCCACGAAGGTTGGGATGGCGCTCACCTGGTTCACCCGTTCGCCGGCTTCCACCCGCTCCAGCACGCTCACGATGTGCTGGTAATCTCCGGTGCCCACGATCGCCCTGGCCTCCGGCAGCGATTCGAGCAGCTCCTCCTGGAAGTGCTGGGCCAGGCAGCCGGCGATGATCAATTCCTTGCCCTGTTCGGCCAGCTCCACCAGGGTGCGCACCGATTCCTCGCGGGCGTCTTGGATGAAGCTGCAGGTGTTCACCACCACCACGGCAGCTTCGCTTTCATCGGCACTCACGCCATAGCCGGCCTGGGCGAGCAGGCCGAGCATGTGCTCGGTGTCGACCCGGTTTTTCTCGCAGCCCAGGTGGGCGAAGGCCACAGTGGGTTTGGCGATGGCAGGTTGGCTGGCGTCTGGCGACATGCTCCTGGTTCCGGCTGGGCCCAAAGCCCACCCTATGGAAGCGCCGAGCGCCGCCGGGTCTCAAAGCTCCGACTGGGAGCACCCGAATCGGGGCGCGACTGCGAGAATCAGGTCACTGCGTCATCCGATGTGACCTCCACCCAACTGGCCAGCCGCCTCAGCCAGCGCCGCCGCAGCGATCCCGGCCGCCGTTGGGTCTGGGTGGCGATGGCGGTGCTCTCCACCATCGGCGCTATCGACACCGGCGCCATCACGCTCAAGCGCTGGGGCCTGGTCGGTCCGCTCCTGTGTCCCGGCGGCGGCGGCGACTGCGACAAGGTGCTCAACAGCCCCTGGGGCACCCTCTTCGGCCAACCCCTCTCTCTGTTTGGCTGCCTCGCCTACGCCACGGTGCTGGTACTGGCGCTGCTCCCCCTGCTGCTCCAGGGCGAAGCCCGCCGTGATCTCCTCGCCCGCAGCCGCTGGTTCCTGTTCCTGCTCACCGCCGCCATGGCCGTGTTCAGCGTGGTGCTGATGGCGGTGATGCTGTTCAAGATCCAGGCGCTCTGCCCCTTCTGCATCCTTTCGGCCCTCCTGAGCCTGGCGCTGTTGGTGCTCAGCCTGCTGACGGGGGAATGGGATGACAAGGGTCAGCTGATCTTCCGTGGGGTGCTCGCGGCCCTGCTGGTGGGCATCACCGGCATCGGCTGGGCCACCGCCATGGATCGGCCCGAAACCGCCGTGACCGGCCCCGGGATGCCGATCCCGGTGACCTCCGCCAGCACTCCGGCCAGCATCGCCTTGGCCGATCACCTCACCGCCAAGGGGGCCGTGATGTATTCGGCCTACTGGTGTCCCCATTGTCACGAGCAAAAAGAACTCTTCGGCAAGCAGGCCACGGCCCGCCTCAAGGTCCTGGAGTGCGCCCCCGATGGTCAGAACAGCCAGGCCGAGCTCTGCGCCAGCAAGAAGATCCAGGGGTATCCCTCCTGGGAAATCAACGGCAAGTTGGATTCCGGCGTGAAGCCCCTCGCCAAGCTGGCCGAGTTGAGCGGCTACAAAGGGCCCCTGCCCACCCCTTGAGTTCCCACCGGCTGGGTGAAGATCGAAGCGCCCCGCCGCTGCAGGCTGTGGCACCGCCAAAAGGGTTGGGCCGCGGCGGCATCGGTGCGGTAATGCCCGCCGCGGCTCTCAGCCCGGAAGCCCGCCGCTTCGATCAGCAGGTCGGCCAGCACCAACCGTTGGCGCAGGTCATGCAGGCCCAGCAGGGCCTTCTGGGCTGTGCCATTGAGTAGCAGGCGCTCTCCGGGGGCGAGGGCCCTGGCGCTAGCCAGCAGGGGGGAAGCCTCCACCAGGCCGCGTCGCTGCCGCACCTCAGCGAGGGCGCGTTGCAGCTCGTTGCCATGGCGCTCCACCCCCGCCACCTGCCAGCAGAGCTGCCGCAGGCTCGCGATGGCCTCGGCCAGTTCGTCCGGTGCGGGCCCGTCCAGCTCCAGGGGCCGCCCGGGTTCGGTGCGGCCAGCCATCGTTTCGTCGGGGGAGGAGAGCTGGATGCCCCGCATCCGCCGCGCAAAGACCAGGCATTCCATCAGGGAGTTGCTGGCGAGTCGATTGGCACCATGCACCCCGGTGCAGGCCACTTCTCCCACGGCATAGAGCCCCGGCAGGCTGGTGGCTGCCTCCAGGTCGGTGCCCACGCCTCCCATCCAGTAGTGGGCGGCCGGCGCCACCGGGATCGGTTCACGGGTGGGCTCAAGGCCGAGGGCCCGGCAACGCCCCAGGATCGTGGGGAACTGCTTCTCCAGCCGCGCCGTCCCGACCGGCCGCAGGTCAAGCCAGAGGTTGGCGACCCCGTCCTCCTGCATGCGGCGGGCCAGGGCCCGGCTCACCTGGTCGCGGGGGGCAAGATCCCCCCCGGCAAGCTGGGCCACCGGGCTGTTGCCGGAGCGGTCCCAGAGCCGAGCCCCCTCCCCCCGCACCGCCTCGCTGATCAGGAAATGGGGCGCCCCCGGCAGCATCAGGGCCGTGGGATGGAACTGCACGAATTCGAGGTCCCGCACCGCCGCCCCTGCCGTCCAGGCCATCGCCACCCCATCGCCGCTGGCCTGGGCTGGATTGGTGGTGTGGGCGAAGAGATGGCCCCCGCCGCCACAGGCGAGCACCACCGCCCGGGCCCGCAACCAGCGCATGGCGCCACCCTCCAGCACCTGTAGACCCACGCATCGGCCGCCCTCCACCCACAGCTGCAGGGCCGGCACTCCCTTGCGCTGCACCAGGTTGGCCCGTCGCAGCACTTCCCGTTCGAGGGCATCCACCAGGGCCCCGCCGGTGCGGTCCTGGGCGTGGAGAACCCGGCGGTGGCTGTGGGCGGCCTCCAGGGTGGTGCTCAGGCTGCCGGCATCCCTGTCGAAGGCCATGCCCAGTTCCACCAGGCGGTCAACGCAGTCCGGAGCGTCCCGCACCAGCAGTTCCACCGCCTCTGGGTCGCAGAGGCCCGCCCCAGCCCGCAGGGTGTCCTCGATGTGGCTGCCGAAGCTGTCCTCCGCACGGGTCACCGCCGCGATGCCGCCCTGGGCCCAGCGGCTGGCCGAGGGGGGGCCGTCCTGTTTGCTGAGCAGCAGCACCCGCAGCCCGGCCGGAAGTTCCAGGCAGCTCATCAGTCCGGCGGCCCCGCTGCCCACCACCACCACGTCCCACTGGGCAGCAAGTTCCGGAGGCATCACCGTGCTGTGCTGCAGGCGAGCCTATGGGACGCCAACACCCTGGGTGGCGATGCGGTCAACCAAAGGCACAAAAAAACCGCCGGCGGCCGGCGGTGATGGGCGGTTTTGGAGCCCTGTTCAGCGGTAGACGCCGTCGTTGATGCGATCGAAGCCTTCGTTGAGGGCGATGGAGGGTGGGGTCACGGTGAAGTTGACCTTGTACTTCTCAAACAGCTCCTTCTGACGGGCCGAGAGATCCAGTTTCAGCACGTCGTCGACGCTCTGGTAAGGGCCCCCCAGCACGATCTTGCCGGCCAGGGTGGGGTACATGCCGGGGTACTGCTGGAAGCGCCGCACCGAGGAATTGTTGAGGTCGACCTTGCCGCCACTTTCGGCAATCTTGTCGTCCGCCACGTTGCGGCGATCGGCTGCCAAGGCCGGCCCAGGCAGGAACAGGGTCACCAGCAGGCCGGCGAGCACAACGCCACTCATGAGCCAGGCAAGCAGCCGCTTCATTACGACACTCCGTTGCGTAGGGGAAGGGAACGGCCAGCGGTGAGCCGCCGGGTGGTTCAACGTTACAGAACGTCCGCCAGGCTGACCCCCGACGGGTTACCGGCTTTCGCAGATCTTCAGATCGGAGTCCGGGCCCGCAGCTCCCTTCAGATCAGTCCGCTGAGCTGGGGGGCTAGCAGGGCGGCCGCCAAGAAAAGGCCATCCACCGCCAGAGTGGTGGCCAGGGTGGCGGCGGCCACTCGCCCGCTGGTCCCGCGGCCCCACAGCCACCGACAGCTCTGGAGCAGCAGGGCCGCCAGGGCAGCAACCAGGGCCAGGTTGGGCAGTTGCAGCACGGTTTCGCCGGCCTGGCGAAGCAGGAGGGGGGCTTCCTGCAGGGGCGCCGCCAGCACCTGGGGCCAGAGATCCATCAGGCCGGTGGCGGCGATGGCGGCATCGGTGGCGGCGGTACCAGCGAGGGAGGCAAGATAGAAGGCCCCCGCCAGGCGCCAGCGGCCGCCCAGGCCGGCCACCGCAAGCGGCAGCACGAAGGCCTCGAGCGGAAGATGGCAGACGGGATGCAACCGGAACCAGCCCCAGAAGAGGCAGCCCGCCAGCCAGCTGCCGCTGAATCCCACCAGCAACGGACCCAGTGGTTGCCAGGGACCCCGCCCGAAACGCTCCAGTCCAACGCCGACCGCCACGAGCGGCACCGTGACCATCGCTGCCGCAAAGGGCGCAACCCGCACCAGCGGGGCCTGCAAAAACACCGGCACCGATACGAGCAAAACGGCCACCAGCGGCAGCACAAGGCCGGCGGGCAGGGCCAGGGAGCTGGCCTGCATGGATCGGGTGGGGTAGCTGGCGGAGGTCCCGATCACTTACGAGATATGAAGAAATTTGGTCAACCTTAAGGGTTTGGGGCCTTGGCCCACGCCCTCGGCCGCCATAGGGTCGCATCAGTTCAGCCTGCCCCATGGCCCTGGTTGCCACCGCCGAAGCCCCGGACCTCGCCGTCTCCATCTGGCATGCCCTCGTGCTGGGGGTGGTGCAGGGCCTCACCGAGTTCCTGCCGATCAGCAGCACGGCCCATCTCAAGGTGGTGCCCCTCCTGCTGGGCTGGGGGGACCCGGGGGTGGCCTTCACGGCGGTGATTCAGTTGGGCAGCATCGTTGCGGTGCTGGCCTACTTCCGCGACGATCTGGCCGCCGTGCTGGCGGGCATCTCCCGAGCCCTGAGGGACGGCCGCTGGAGTGATCCCTCCGCCCGGCTCGGGGTGGCCATCGCCCTGGGCACCCTGCCGATCGTGATGGCCGGCATGGTCCTGAAGCTCTGGGTCCCGGGCTACGAAAATTCCGTTTTTCGCAGTATCCCTTCGATCGCGATCGTCTCGATCGTGATGGCCCTGCTGTTGGCCCTCTCCGAGCTGGTGGGATCCCGGCGGCGCCAGCTCGATGGGGTGCAGCCCCGGGATGGTCTTTGGGTGGGGTTCGCCCAGGCC
>DAIQNM010000050.1:0-1717 GCA_036788375.1 Cyanobium sp. CTOTU6536
ATCCCCTCCTCCAGCGAGAGGCGATCGGGCCAGAGTTGGCTATGGATGCGCGGTGCCGCCACCGCCGTGGCCAAGTTGGAACCCCAGACGATGCGCTGCAGCAACACCTGGGCCACCGTCGTGATGATGCGGCTGCCGCCCGGGCTCCCGGTTGCCAACCAGGGGGTGCCGTCGGGGCGGAACACCAGGGTGGGGGCCATCGAGCTGAGCGGCCGCCGGCCGGGCTTGATCGCATTCGCCTCCCCCTGCACCAGGCCGAAGCTGTTGGGGCGGCCCGGGGCGGCGCTGAAGTCGTCCATCTCGTTGTTGAGCAAGAAGCCGGCGCCCGGCACGGTCACCCCGTTGCCGTAGGCGAAGTTGAGCGTGGTGGTGAGGGCCACCAGGCCGCCACGGCGATCCGCCACCGAGAGGTGGGTGGTGTTGACGCTCTCGCGGCGGGGGGGTGGCGGGGCAGCGAGGCTGGCGGACGGGCGGTGGCGGAGCGGATCGATGCTGCGGCGCAGCTGATCGAGGTAGGCGGGATCGAGCAAAACGGGCGGGGGGCTGGCCATCGAGGCCGGATCGCCGAGCCAGGCGTTGCGATCGCGGTAGGCGAGGTTCATCGCCTCGGTGAGCCGATGCAGGGTGGCGGCGCTGCCGGCACCGCTGGCGGCCAGGTCGGCGGGATCGAGAAGCCCCAACAGCTGCAACAGGGTGAGGCCGCCGCCGGGGGGCGGCATGGAGAGCACGGGATGGTCGCGGAAGCGGCCGGCCAGGGGCCGCACCAGCTCGGCCCGATAGGTGGCGAGATCGGCGCTGCGGATCAGCCCACCCCGCTGCCGCATCAGCTCCACCAGGGCGGCGGCCACAGGCCCCCGATAGAAGCCGGCTTCCCCGTGGCGGGCGATGCGACGCAGGGTGGCGGCAAGCTGGGGTTGGCGCAGGGTTTCGCCCGGCTGCAGGGCCCGCAGATCGGACTGGACCACCCCGGGGCCGGGGGGCTCAGCGGTGGCTGGAGGTTGGGCCGGGGGAGACAATCCAGGAGTTGCAGTGGGAGCCGCTGGGCGACCAAGGCCGGCCGCTCCGGTAGATCCCGGGGGACGCACTGGATCGCCAACCGCAGTCTCTGCTGATGGCGTCGCAGGACGGAGAGAGGCAGCACGCCTGGCGCTCCGCCCCGACGGCCTCAGGAACAGCGCCCGGGAGGTGGGGTCGGCCGCCAGCAGGGGCAGGGCCGCCCTGAGGGAATCGGCCAGTTCGCGGTCCACCGGCACGCCCCGCTCGGCCAGAGCGATGGCCGGCGCCATCACCGCCTGTAGCGGCAGGCGGCCGTAGCAGCGCTGGGCCAGCAGCAATCCCGCCACGCTGCCGGGCACCGCCGTGCTCTGGAGGCTGCGGGTGGCCCGCTGCCGGTCGACGCTGCCATCGCCCCGCAGGAACAAATCGGCCCGGGCGGCGGCGGGTGCGGTCTCGCGGAAGTTCACCGCCACGGCAAAGCCTTGGCCGATCGGCAGCTCGGGGCCAGCGGGGGAGCGCAGGGCGTCGATCGGATCTGGCAACCGCGAGGGCGCCGGTGCGAAGCCAGATGCGACATCGCCTGGAGGCTGCCGGGAGGTCAGAGAGATGGGCTGCCGCTCCGGCCGGAACCGCGAAACCAGCGGCATCGAACCAGAAGCCTGCGGCCCCAGACAGCCCCTGGCATGGGCCGGCGATTCGCCCGGCAGCCACAGCACAAGGA
>DAIQNM010000050.1:1727-13914 GCA_036788375.1 Cyanobium sp. CTOTU6536
TCCCAGATTGCCGGCCTGTGGCAGGGTCACCGCTAGGGCGAAGGCTGTGGCCACGGCCCCATCCACCGCATTGCCGCCCTGCCGCAGCATCGCCGCCCCGGCCGCCGAAGCCCGTCCCTCCTGGCTGGCCACCATCCCCCGCGCCGACCAGAGCGGCTGGAAGCGCTGGCCGGCCTCCTGGAGTTCGTTGAGGGCCGGGACTGGCGCCGAAACGGCCGGAGCGCTGGCGTCCGTGGAAAGGACCCCGGTGGCTAGGGGGATTTGGAGCTCTGGCTGGGCAGTTCCAGCGCCAGAACCATCCCCAAGGGAGCCAGGCGGCACCAACGGAGAGCGAGCCAAGCGGAAGCCAGAATCCTGGCCAGCGACGCTGAACGGCCAGAGGTGCGATGCGTTGCTAGGGGCCAACGGCCTGAGCGGCGCGCCCCGCAGTGACGGCGGCGTTAGCGGTGACAACGAAACAGCATGAAACGGTGCGGCCTGAAACGGCGCGGCGTGTAACGGGGCTGCGATCGGTGGGGCTGCGATCAGTGGAGCGACCATCAACTGGAGGCCCGCCAGCCGCAACGACGCTCGATAGGACGAACGGAATCGACTCAATGTTCCGCCCCTGCTTCCAGGGAGGCTGAAGGCAAGAGGGAGGCTGAAGGCAAGACAGAGGTGATCGCGCTGGGCTCGGATCCGCTGCTCTCCCCCTCCACGGCCTCTTGCCGGTCCCCGCGAGCACCTGAGGCCTCCGGATCTACCCCCCAGCCGCCGCCCCCGGGGGTCTCCAGCACAAAGCCATCGCCGGGCTCCATCGCCACCTGGGCCGAGCCCCCCAGCTCCTCGCAGCCGCCAGCGGAGCGCAGCAGCGCATTGCGGCCGCAGCGGCCCTCGCCGCCGCCGGCCAGGCCGAAGGGCGCCACCCGCCGCGAACCCGAGAGGATCGCCAGGGTGATCGGCTCCAGCGCCCGCAACAGCCGCACCACCCCATCACCGCCCCGCCAGCGCCCGATCCCGCCACTACCCCGCCGCCGGGCGAAGCGCTCCAGCCGCACCGGGAAGCGGGCCTCCAGGATCTCCGGATCGGTGAGGCGCGAATTGGTCATGTGGCTCTGCACGGCGCTGCAGCCGGCAAAACCACTGCCATCAGAGAGCACCCCGGCGCCACTGCCGCCGGCCACGGTCTCGTAGTACTGGCAGCGGTCGTTGCCGAAGCTGAGGTTGTTCATCGTGCCCTGGCCCGCCGCCAGTACCCCCAGGGCCCCGAACAGGGCATTGGCCACCGCCTGGGAGGTTTCCACATTGCCCCCCACCACCGCCGCGGGAAAGGTGGGGTGCAGCAGGCAACCGGGCGGCACCACCAGGTCGATCGGCGCGAAGCAACCGGCATTGAGCGGGATCGGCCGCGCCACCATCACCCGAAACACGTACAGCACCACCGCCTTGGTGATCGCCAGCGGGGCATTGAGGTTGCCAGCCTGCTGCGCTGAGGTGCCACTGAAATCCACCCTGACCCGGCGGCGCACGGGGTCGGGCTCGATCGCCACCGCGATGCGCGAGCCGTCGTCGAGCTCCACGGCATGGCGACCGGGCCGGAGCCGTTCGATCACCGCCCGCACCGCCTCGGCGGCATTGTGTTGCACGTGGCCCATGAAGGCCACCACCTCCGAGCCGCCCCGCTGCTCGATCAGGCGATGGAGCTCGGCCTCGCCAAGCCGGTTGGCGGCCACCTGGGCCTGCAGATCGGCCAGCAACCGCTCGGGATCCCGCACCGGAAACTCCCCGGCCGCCAGGCGCTGTCGCCAGGCCCCGAGATCGAAGCGACCGGCCTGGATCAGGGGAACGTTGTCGAGCCGCAGGCCCTCCTCCAGGATCGAGCGGCTGAAGGGCGGCATCGAACCGGGGGTGATGCCGCCCACATCGGCGTGGTGGCCGCGGCAGGCCACATAAAACAAAGGAACCGGGGCGTCAGGCAAGCCCGCAACAGCCGCAGCCGATTCCGCTTCCCCAGGCGCAAACACCGGCGAGATCACGGTGATGTCCGGCAGGTGGGTGCCGCCGCTGTAGGGATCGTTGGACGCGATGGCGTCGCCAGGGGCCAGGGGGGGGCGCTCGCCCCGGGCGATCGCGGCCAGCAAGGCCGCCACGCTCTCGCCCATCGAGCCCAGGTGCACGGGGATGTGGGGCGCATTGGCCACCAGCTGGCCGGCCCCATCAAAGAGGGCGCAGGAGAAATCGAGCCGCTCGCGGATGTTCACCGAACGGCTGCTCTGCTGCAGCCGCACCCCCATCTGCTCGGCGATCGCCGAAAAACGGTGGTTGTAGAGCTCCAGCTGCACCGGATCCACGGCGACTGGCTGTCCCGGATCGGCCGGAGCGGACTGGGTGGAGCTCTGACCCCCCAGGCGCCCGGCCCCGCTCTGGTCGTTGTCTGGCCTCGACCCCTGAAGCGCAGCCACCTCGCCGCCCCCAGTCGCCACCTGGCCCAGCGTCTCCAGCAGCAGCGCCCCATCCGCCAGCACCCGTCCACCCCAACCAGGCTCCAACACCGTGGTGCCCGTGGCCTCCAGCACCACGGCGGGCCCCACCAGCCACTGGCCCAACTGCAACGCCTCCCGCTGCCAACAGGGCACCTGGCGCCAAGCGAGCCTGCCGGAGTTTGGCGCCCCCCCCGCGACCGGCAAGCAGAGGGGCACCCAGCGGCACGGCTCCGGTGGGGAACCAGCACCCTCGACGCTCGGGCTGAGATCCGCCGCCGGGGCCTGGCCGCTGGAAACGGATGGGCGCGATGCCTGGACCACGGCTCCGCTCCCACCGGCCCCCGCCTGCGAACCAGAGCGCTCCTGCCGCAGCGCTGTCGCCGCCCCCGCAGCGGCTCCCTCGGCACCGAGTCCCTCCGCTCCACCCCCGCCAGCCGCCAGCAGCACCTGCAGCCGCTCCACCACCAGCGCCTCGCCCTCCACCACGTAGCCAAAGCGCTGGCGGTGGCGCGTTGCGAAGGCCTGCCGCAGATCCTGCAGGGATTCGGGGCCTCCCCAGGGCAGCTCCAGGCCCCGCTCCCCGGCAACGGGCCTGAGCTCCAGGCTCACCTGGGCCGAGGCACGGTCGCCGGAGCCATCGCCGGCCTGCTCCAGGGCCTGGCTGGCCTCGAGTAGCAGCGCATCGCGGCGGCGAACCAGTTGCGGCAACAACTCCGCCTCCAGGGGCCGCTGCATCACCGCCGAGCGCAGCACCTGTTGGCGCGAAAGGCCGAGGCCGTAGGCCGAAAGCACCCCGGCCAGGGGATGGAGCAGCACCTGCGCCACGCCGAGCCGCTCGGCCAGGGCACAGGCGTGCTGGCCCCCGGCGCCGCCGTAACTCACCAACACCGCCGTGCGGATGTCGTGGCCCCGCTGGATCGAGATGCGCCGGATCGCATCGGCCATCCGCTCCAGGGCGATGCTGCGGGCCCCCTGGGCGAGGGCTTCGGGGCTGAGAAGGGATGGCGCCCCAACTTCCGCGGAGTCCGCAACCGAATCCGACGCCGACTTACCGACGCTCAAGCCCGCGGAACCGACCGCTGCCGGTAGACCGGCAGGCCCCTGGGCCAGCTCAGCGGCCAACAGCTCAAAACCACGCCGCACGATGGCGGCATCGGGAGGTTGATCGCCCCCAGGACCAAACACCGCCGGCAGCGCCCCCTGCGGCAACCGCCCCAGCAGCAGGTTGGCGTCGGTGATAGTGAGCGGCCCACCGCGCCGATAGCAGGCCGGACCCGGATCCGCCCCGGCGGAGAGGGGCCCCACCTGCAGCCGGCCACCCTCCAGCCTCACCACTGAGCCGCCACCGGCCGCCACCGTGTGGATCGGCAGGGTGGGGGCCTGCAGCCGCAGGCCGGCCACGCAGGTTTCAGGGTTGAGCTCCAGGACGAAGTGCCCCGCGCCCCCAGCCGCCGGGGCCCCAGCGCCGGCATGGAACACATCGGTGGAGGTGCCGCCCATGTCGAAACCAATGATCGGCCGACCAGCCAACCCCGCCGAACGGGCCACCGCCACGGCCCCCACCAGGCCGCCGGCCGGACCGGAGAGGATCGTGTCCTTGGCGAGCAGCTGGTCGGGGGCCTGGAGCACCCCGGCGGAGGTCATCACCCGCAGGCGGGTGGCCGCCCCCAAAGACCGCTGCACTTGGCCGAGGTAGGCCCGCAACACCGGCCGCACCGCCGCCTCCACCAAGGTGGTGTGCAGGCGGGGCAGCAACCGGGGCAACCCGCCGACCCGATGGGAGAGCAGCACCGGCGCAAAGCCCAGCTCCTCCAACCAGGCCCCCAGGGCCAGCTCGTGGGCCGGGTTGGCCACGGCATGGAGCAGGGCCACGGCGCAGCTGCGCAGACCAGCGGCGCGGGCCCCAAGCAAGCCGGCTTCCAGCTCCGGCCCGCGGCCCAAGGGCTCCACCACGCTGCCATCGGCCGCCAGGCGCCCTGGCACCTCCAACACTTGATAGGGCAACAGCTCTGGCCGCTCGATCCGCAGGGCAAAGATGTCGGGCCGGTGCTGGTCGCCGATGGCGGCGAGATCGGCGAAGCCCCGGTTCACCAGCAGCAACACCGGTGCCACGCGGCGCTCCAACAGGGCATTGGTGGCCACGGTGGTGCCGAGCCGCACCTCCTCCACCAAGCCTTCCGGCAGGGTCTCTTCGGCCGCCAAGCCGAGCACCTCGCGGATGGCGGCCACCGCGGGATCGGCGGAATCCGACAGCACCTTGCGCACCACCAGGGAGCCGTCCGGCGCCTGGCCCACCAGGTCGGTGAAGGTGCCACCGCGATCGATCCAGAACCGCCAGCCCCCGCGGCCTCCCTCCGAGCCCGATGGCGCCATGGCGGTCGTGGGGGGGGGTGCCGATATCCGGCCGATCATCGCGCAGGGACTAGGGCGCCAGGGGTGTCCGTGGCAAGGCGGGGCAAGGCATAAACGCTCGCCAGCAGCGAGATGGACCACCTCAATCGAGATCAACCAGTCGCGAATAAACCTTTGGGCACCCTTGAACGATCGTCAGTCCAAACGAAACCGGCTGGTCATCACCAATTCAAACCACGAATAACACTTCACGATAGTTTTTTTTTATGGACCAACAAAGCCTGACCAACTGACGAATCCAATCCAACCCTCCTCGCAAGGAAGCGTTTTCAGGCTCCTCAGCGGTAGTTCTCGAACTGCAGCGGCAGCTCCACGTCCTGGGCCTTGAGCAGCTGGATCGCCTGCTGCAGGTCGTCCTTGCTTTTGCCGGTGATGCGCAGGCTGTCGCCCTGGATCGCCACGGTCACCTTCTTGAGCTCGTCGCGCACGGTTTTGGAGAGCTGCTTGGCCAGCTCCTGGCTGAGCCCCTTGCGCAGCAACACCTGCTGCTTCACCTTGTTGCCGCCCACCGCTTCGGGGGGCTGGAAATCGAAGATCTTCAGCGAGAGATCCCGCTTGGTGGCCTTCTGGCGCAGCACATCCACCACCGCATCCAGGCTCATGTCGCTGGCGGTGGTGATCGTGAGGCTGCCCTCCTCCAGCTCGATCTCGGTGCCCGAGTCCTTGAGGTCGTAGCGCTGGCCCACATCGCGGCGCACCTGATCGAGGGTGTTGACCAGCTCCTGGCGATCGAAATCGCTCACCACATCAAAGGAAAACGAAGACAAAGCGCTTGGGGCGAATCCACTCCCTTGCAGCCTATGCGCCCTGAAGGCTCGGATGGTGCGGTTGCAGCGGGGTGAGCCGCCCCTGGCGAAAGCCGGCCGGGGCGGCGGATCGGCCTGAAGGCGATCGGCGCCAAGGCCCCTCCTCTTTATGTAGCGACCATGGCAACACAGGGCACCGTCGGTTGTGTTGGCTAGACCAGAATCACCTCCATTGCCGCCGAGAGCCGCCATGCCGTCCCCAGCCCGCCTCCAAGCCCTCCAGACGATTCAGCATCGGCCCGCCACGGTCGTCGAGCCGGCGGCGCCCCTGGAGGAGATCTGGGCGAGTGATGTCTTCGGCCTTGAACCCATGCGATCAGCGCTGCCCAAGGGGGTCTTCCGCTCGATCCAGCGCTCGATCCGCGAGGGCAGCAAGCTCGACCCTTCGGTGGCCGATGTGGTGGCCCAGGCGATGAAGGACTGGGCCAGCGCCCGCGGCGCCCTCTATTACGCCCACGTTTTCTATCCCCTCACCAACCTCACCGCCGAGAAGCACGACGGCTTCATCGCGCCCCAGTCGGACGGCAAGGCGATCGCCGAGTTCTCCGGCAAGCTGCTGGTGCAGGGTGAACCCGACGGCTCCTCCTTCCCCAACGGCGGCCTGCGCACCACCTTCGAGGCCCGCGGCTACACCGCCTGGGATGTCACCAGCCCCGCCTGGTTGATGCGCACCCCCAACGGCGTGACGCTCTGCATCCCCACCGTGTTCGTGAGCTGGACCGGCGAGGCGCTCGATAAAAAAACGCCGCTGCTGCGCTCCAACGCCGCGATGAACAAGCAGGCCCAGCGGCTGCTGAGGCTGCTCGGCGAAACCGAGATCGCCCCGGTGAACTCCAGCTGCGGCGCCGAGCAGGAGTACTTCCTGATCGATTCCAGCTACACCGCCCTGCGGCCCGATTTGCTGCTGGCCGGCCGCACCCTGTTCGGCGCTCCGCCGGCCAAGGGTCAGCAGTTCGACGACCACTACTTCGGGGCGATCCCGGAGCGGGTGCAGGTGTTCATGCAGGACGTGGAAGCCCAGCTCTACCGGCTCGGCATCCCAGCCAAGACCCGCCACAACGAGGTGGCGCCCGGCCAGTTCGAGATCGCCCCCTACTTCGAGGCCGCCAACGTGGCCACCGACCACCAGCAGCTCACGATGACCGTGCTGCGCAGCACGGCCAAGCGGCATGGCCTCACCTGCCTGCTGCATGAGAAGCCCTTCGCCGGAGTCAACGGCAGCGGCAAACACGTGAACTGGTCGATCGGCAATGCCACCCAGGGCAACCTTCTCGATCCCGGCAAGACGCCCCACGCCAACCTGCAGTTCCTGATCTTCTGCGCGGCGGTGATCCGGGGCGTGCACCTCTTCGGCCCCCTGTTGCGGGCCGTGATCGCCACCGCCAGCAACGACCACCGCCTCGGCGCCAACGAAGCACCTCCAGCGATCATCTCGGTGTACCTCGGCAGCCAGCTTGAGGATGTTTACAACCAAATCCAGAGCGGCCACCTGGAGGGTTCCGCCGAGGCCGCCCTGATGTCCCTCGGTGTCGACACCCTGCCGGAGCTGAACAAGGATCCCGGCGATCGCAACCGCACCTCCCCCTTCGCCTTCACCGGCAATCGCTTCGAGTTCCGGGCGGTGGGCTCCGGGCAGTCGGTGGCGGGTCCACTGGTGGCCCTCAACACGATCCTGGCCGATTCCCTCCAGTGGATCGGCGATCGGCTGGAGGAGCAACTGAACAGCGGGGTTCCCCTCCAGGAGGCCGCCTTCGCTGTGATGAAGCGCACCATGGACGACCACGGCGCCGTGGTCTTCGGCGGTGACGGCTATTCGAGCGAATGGCACCGCAAGGCCGTGGAGGAGCGGGGTCTGGAGAACCTGCGCACCAGTGCCGATGCCCTCCCGGTGCTGGAACGGCCCGAGATCCGGGATCTGTTCCAGCGGCAGGGGGTGCTCACACCGGTGGAGCTGGAGAGCCGCTTCGAGGTGTATGCCGAGCAGTACATCCTGGCCATTGAGGTGGAGGCGCGGCTGGCGCTGCGCATCGCCCGCACCCAGATCTACCCGGTGGTGATGGAGAGCCTGGAGCGGCTGGCCCGTTCCCTGCGCGATCAAGAAGCGATCGGTCTGCCCATCGATCGGAGCCTGGCCGAAACGATCGCCGGCCTCAACAGCCAGCTGGTGCAGCGGTGTGGCGCCCTGGAGGAGGCCCTCGGCCATCCTCCCCACGACACCCATGGCCACCTGAACCACTGCGCAGGCACGCTGATGCCGCTGATCGGCAGCCTCCGGGAAGCGGTGGATGGCCTCGAGACCCTGGTCGATGACGACCTCTGGCCCCTGCCCACCTACCAGGAGCTGCTGTTCGTGCGCTGAGGACCCGGCGGACACCGGCATGTCGCTGCCGGCCAGGGCGTGTTTGATGGCGATCTCCCAGAGCCACCCATGGCTGATCAGCACGCTGCTGGCCTCCGTGGTGATCAGGTCACGACTACGGGGGCCCAGCCGTGGTTCATCGCTGATCGCCCAGAGGAAGGTGTGGTTGTCGAGCAGGAGCCGCATCAGGCCTGCTCAAACAGTTCGGCGATCAGCGGATTGGCGCCATCGATCGAGTCTGGAACCGTGAACTGGCCGCGGGCCAGCCCAATCGCAAGCCCTGCTCCGCTAGTCTGACCAGACTGACCAGACCAGGTTATGTCCGTCGTTCAGGGTGACCCCTCGCCGGGCCCTTCGGGCCCGGCCGCGACCCGTTGCATCAATGTTCAGGAAGCGAAGACCCATCTTTCGGCCTTGCTGGCCAGGGTCGCCGCCGGCGAGCGAATCGTGCTGTCTCGCCATGGCAAACCCATCGCCCAGCTGGTGCCCCTGGATCCCAGCCCGCGCCGGCAGCTCGGCTTCCTGCAGGGAAGGGTGGATGAGGCGTTCTTCGAGCCCCTGCCCGACGACGAACTGGAGCGCTGGGGCTGATGAAACTGCTGCTCGACACCCACGTGTTGCTCTGGGCCCTGCTGGAACCCCAGAAGCTCTCCCCTGAGTTGCACAACGCCCTGGAGGACAGCAATAACACGCTCGTTGTCAGCGCCGCCTCCGCCTGGGAGATCGCCACGAAGTGGAGGTTGGGAAAACTGCAGCACGCCCGATCCGTCGTCGACAACTACGCCATGGCCCTGCACCGTCTGGCGGCGGTCGAGCTACCAATCACCGGTGCCGTGGCCCGTCAGGCCGGCCTATGGGCCGTACCGCACCGAGATCCTTTTGATCGTCTGCTCGCGGCCCAGGCCAGGTCCGAAGACCTCGTGCTGGCCAGCACCGATCCGGCGTTCACCCAGTTCGAAGGGGTGGTGACCCTGGGGTAAGCCTTTGGCACCAGCGTGTTGCGACAGCCCAATTGGGCCCGCAGGACCGCTGGCTCAGCCCCCAGGCCAGGGCGGCCAGCTACAGCAGGGCGTTGCTCGTTGCGCACTGCGCTGCACTGAGCCAGTGGAGGTTCGCGACGGCCACGTGTTCGATCTCGATTTCGAGGATTACCACTGATGCAGATGCACAATCCACCACACCCTGGCGAGTTCATTGCCGGCATGTATCTCGAGCCCTGTGGGCTCTCGATTCGTCAGGTGGCCGAGCGGCTGGGGGTTTCGGCCTCCACATTTCAGCGGCTGGTGGCGGGCAAAAGCCGGAGCACGCCGGATAGGGCGCTGAGGTTGTCACGGGTACTGGGGCGCAGTGCCGAAAGCTGGCTTTCCCTGCAGGACAGCCACGATCTCTGGCAGGCCCGCCAGCGCCTAGACCTCTCAGCGCTGACCCCGATGGAGTTCACCCCGGCATGAATGTTTCGCCAGGAGCCTGGCCGGCGAACGCCGCCGCGTCGATCAGCAATGGCAGCGGGGCCTGTGAGCTTTGTGCGGATCGGCCTGAAGTGGTTGGAACAGGCTGTGGTCCATGCCGGCAGAACTCTGCTGGCGTGGATACCGATGCCGCACTGCTCCAGTGTTAGCAGCTGGGAGAGGTCAAGGGTCAGCAGCTCGGCTTCCTCCAGGTCCTGCGGGGCGTGGTTTCCAACCTCGCTTACGGTCTGGCCTTCGCGCAGTTCCGCCGCAGGCGATAGACCAAAAAGCCAAGGACAAGAGCACGGCTCGCATTCCAGAGATCCTTGACACGGGAGGGAGCGCCATCCTCGGCTCAAGAGAGCTCGCCAGCACCCGCCAGGCACGATTCCGTCTTCAGCGGCGGGCATCCTGCAGCGGGCAGCCATAGGCATCAAACGCCGCATCGGCGCTCACCAGCAGCAGCGATTCACTGATCGACTGGGCCACGAGCAGGCGGTCAAACGGATCGCGGTGATGGAGGGGCAGCTGCTCGAGCGTCAGCAGGTGGGGGAGATCAAGCTGGAGGAGCCCAAAGCCGCACTCCTGAGCCCACGGAAGCGCCTGGGCGGCCGAGAGCGGCATGTCGCTGCCGGCCAGGGCGTGTTTGATGGCGATCTCCTAGAGCGACACATGGCTGATCAGCACGCTGCTGGCCTCCGTGGTGATCAGGTCACGACTACGCGGGCCCAGCCGTGCTTCATCGCTGATCGCCCAGAGGAAGGCGTGGGTGTCGAGCAGGAGCCGCATCAGGCCTGCTCAAACAGTTCGGCGATCAGCGGATTGGCGCCATCGATCGAGTCTGGAACCGTGAACTGGCCGCGGGCCAGCCCAATCGCAAGCCCTGCTCCGCTAGTCTGACCAGACTGACCAGACCAGGTTATGTCCGTCGTTCAGGGTGACCCCTCGCCGGGCCCTTCGGGCCCGGCCGCGACCCGTTGCATCAATGTTCAGGAAGCGAAGACCCATCTTTCGGCCTTGCTGGCCAGGGTCGCCGCCGGCGAGCGAATCGTGCTGTCTCGCCATGGCAAACCCATCGCCCAGCTGGTGCCCCTGGATCCCAGCCCGCGCCGGCAGCTCGGCTTCCTGCAGGGAAGGGTGGATGAGGCGTTCTTCGAGCCCCTGCCCGACGACGAACTGGAGCGCTGGGGCTGATGAAACTGCTGCTCGACACCCACGTGTTGCTCTGGGCCCTGCTGGAACCCCAGAAGCTCTCCCCTGAGTTGCACAACGCCCTGGAGGACAGCAATAACACGCTCGTTGTCAGCGCCGCCTCCGCCTGGGAGATCGCCACGAAGTGGAGGTTGGGAAAACTGCAGCACGCCCGATCCGTCGTCGACAACTACGCCATGGCCCTGCACCGTCTGGCGGCGGTCGAGCTACCAATCACCGGTGCCGTGGCCCGTCAGGCCGGCCTATGGGCCGTACCGCACCGAGATCCTTTTGATCGTCTGCTCGCGGCCCAGGCCAGGTCCGAAGACCTCGTGCTGGCCAGCACCGATCCGGCGTTCACCCAGTTCGAAGGGGTGGTGACCCTGGGGTAAGCCTTTGGCACCAGCGTGTTGCGACAGCCCAATTGGGCCCGCAGGACCGCTGGCTCAGCCCCCAGGCCAGGGCGGCCAGCTACAGCAGGGCGTTGCTCGTTGCGCACTGCGCTGCACTGAGCCAGTGGAGGTTCGCGACGGCCACGTGTTCGATCTCGATTTCGAGGATTACCACTGATGCAGATGCACAATCCACCACACCCTGGCGAGTTCATTGCCGGCATGTATCTCGAGCCCTGTGGGCTCTCGATTCGTCAGGTGGCCGAGCGGCTGGGGGTTTCGGCCTCCACATTTCAGCGGCTGGTGGCGGGCAAAAGCCGGAGCACGCCGGATAGGGCGCTGAGGTTGTCACGGGTACTGGGGCGCAGTGCCGAAAGCTGGCTTTCCCTGCAGGACAGCCACGATCTCTGGCAGGCCCGCCAGCGCCTAGACCTCTCAGCGCTGACCCCGATGGAGTTCACCCCGGCATGAATGTTTCGCCAGGAGCCTGGCCGGCGAACGCCGCCGCGTCGATCAGCAATGGCAGCGGGGCCTGTGAGCTTTGTGCGGATCGGCCTGAAGTGGTTGGAACAGGCTGTGGTCCATGCCGGCAGAACTCTGCTGGCGTGGATACCGATGCCGCACTGCTCCAGTGTTAGCAGCTGGGAGAGGTCAAGGGTCAGCAGCTCGGCTTCCTCCAGGTCCTGCGGGGCGTGGTTTCCAACCTCGCTTACGGTCTGGCCTTCGCGCAGTTCCGCCGCAGGCGATAGACCAAAAAGCCAAGGACAAGAGCACGGCTCGCATTCCAGAGATCCTTGACACGGGAGGGAGCGCCATCCTCGGCTCAAGAGAGCTCGCCAGCACCCGCCAGGCACGATTCCGTCTTCAGCGGCGGGCATCCTGCAGCGGGCAGCCATAGGCATCAAACGCCGCATCGGCGCTCACCAGCAGCAGCGATTCACTGATCGACTGGGCCACGAGCAGGCGGTCAAACGGATCGCGGTGATGGAGGGGCAGCTGCTCGAGCGTCAGCAGGTGGGGGAGATCAAGCTGGAGGAGCCCAAAGCCGCACTCCTGAGCCCACGGAAGCGCCTGGGCGGCCGAGAGCGGCATGTCGCTGCCGGCCAGGGCGTGTTTG
>DAIQNM010000051.1:0-13633 GCA_036788375.1 Cyanobium sp. CTOTU6536
TCCCAATTTCTACATGACTGTTCAGCCCCGCTTGCTGCTCTGTTTCTCCACCTTGATGGGTTGAGTTTCTAGAAACCAAGACTCTGAAGCAGTAGTCAACCACCCGAAAGGGTGGTTTTTTTATGGGTTGTTTGGCTGGCTTGTTGCTGCCATGGTTGCTGGATCGTTGGGGGGTGGGTGGACCTGCCTTTGATCATTGGGTGGACGGATACTGAGGCATCTACGCTGCCATGGTTTGGGTGCCACGGGCTGCTTTGCTGGGTTTCATGGGGCTAAGTCACGGTTTGATTGGCTTGAAGCGCGTGCGGCGTCTGGGTCGGCCGCTTTGGCATGCTTACCTGCTCTGGTTGCGGACCGACTGCGTTGATTTGAGTGCTGCTTTTGCCTATCACACCCTGCAGTCCATCTTCCCTGCCTTGCTGATTGGCCTTTCGCTTGCCTCCCGTTGGCTTGGTAATGATCGTCAATTGCTGGAGCGCCTGCTTCATCTGCTGCAGCAGGTGATACCCGCCTCCTCCCAGCCTGTTGTAGTTGATACGCTCATTCGTTTTTTGCGTCAGGGTTTTGGGGCTGGGGTGTTGGGTTTCGTGCTTCTTGTTTTCAGTGCAAATAACATCTATCTCTCGCTTCAGCGCGGTGCTGATCGCCTTTGGTGGAACCGGCCTTACGGCACGGAAGTTCTCTCCTGGCCATCTCTGGTTCAACGCTTTATCGCTTTGCGCCTGAAGGCCTTTGCATTGTTGGTTTGCATTGGCCCCTTGATTGTGATGGATCAGTGGATCAGTAACATCCGATATCTTGGCTACAACGTCCTGCACCACTGGTTGGCTCCATTGCTTGCCTTCCCCAGGTCGTTTGGCGGCTCCGTTTCCCTGGGTTTGGATCTGCTGATCTCTCTGACTCTCTCCGCTCTTGTCACCCTGCTGTTGCTTTGGTGGCTTCCCTCGCGCCGTATCCCCCTGCGTCCACTCCTGCCGGCCGCCTGTATCGCCGGCTTTGCGATCACGTCGCTCAATCTGGTCCTCGGCCGGATTCTGGTTTTGTTGGGCTTCCGTTTCCAGGCCTATGGGGTGGTGGGCGTCATCCTCCTCCTGTCCCTATGGGTGTGGATGGTTGGTGTGATTCTTTACTACGGCCACTGCCTTGCGGTGGTGATGGCAAGGGGGGCCCATGCCAGGCCTCTTGGGAGGCGATCCGCACCCCCTCTCCCTGCCTGACTCCCTCAGGAGCGGGCAGGATGGAACTTCTTACCTGCGGTCGTTGCCTTGGACAAGCCCGTGCTGCGACATCCCATGGTTCAACGTGGCGTACTCATGGTTTGCACCGCGATCGGTGCGTTGGTTCTCGTCATCGCCGTTTCCTTGGCGATCCTTCCGCTGGTTCTTGCCCTCGGACTCTTTGCGGTCTTGCTGGTGTTGATGCTCCTGATCGGCTGGGGTGGCATCGAAGGGATGGCCGCCCTGGAGCGTTGGCTCGAGAAGGATGAGCGTTTCCAGCGATGAACAGAAACCTTCCCTGGGGTTGGATCGCCTTGGGCGCCTTGGTGCTTCTGTTGCCAGGGCCTGCCGGACGGCTTTTGTTGGATTTGCTTGGTGGTCTGACCCTCACCCTCCTGCTCTTGCCCCTCCTGGCTGGTGGGGCTGCCCTGGTTGGTTGGCAGTTGCTCAAACGTCGGTTGAAGGTCTGCAGTGCCTGTGGGTTCTCCAGTGTGGGATCCCAGACTTGTCCTGCTTGCGGCAGCCGCTTTGATGATCTGGACCCAACGCCTGAGCGTTTCGACGAGGTGGATGCCCGCTCGGCCACGATCACGGTGAATGCCGTGGATGTGAAGGCCACCCCGGCCGATGCATCAAAGCCCTAGTCCCGCTGTCAACTTTCAGGCTTGGGGATCGATTTCCGCTAGGCGTCGCTCGCGCAGGTGCAGGAAGAGTGGCGCTCCGAAGGCAAAAGCGATCGTGACGCAACTCAGCAGCACCCAGACCAGTCCCCGCATCTTCAGTCTGCGGCTTTCATTCACCATCCACACCGTGACGGCCGTAGCACCGATCGCCAAGTCCCGCGAGAGGGACTGGGCGGCAGGGTTGGCATTGGCCAATTTCACGAAAAGGCCAAGGTCGAATGATTGGCCGTACTCGCGGATGAAGGCCAAGTTGGCCAGCCAAGGAAGGATGCCGCCGGCGATGGCCAGGGCCAGATAGAGCCAGGCCAGTGGCGTGATCGATCGGCCGGATTGGGGCTGCTTGGAGACCTCTGGTGCGTTCATGGGTTGAGGGGTTGGGGATCCTGCTGCGGATCCTGGGGATCCCATTGCATCACCTCCTGTTCCACCTGATCCAGCACGGCCTCACAGCGCCCTGCATACTGCTGGGCGCGGCGGTAGAGATCCGCCATGGCCTCAACCTCGAGGTCTCCCCCCTGCAGCTCGGCAAGGGTGAGGTCGAGGGCCGTACGGGCCTGCCGGAAGCTGAGGTCGTCCACACCATCGTTCTTGGTTGGGCCGGATTTCCCAGGCGGCGTGGGGGAATCGGTCGTGCGGGGACGGGCCATGGTGTGGGGGATACGTTCGGCTTCGGCTGGCTAACGGGGTTCGCAATTCGCAGGCTGTTGCAGGGCGGTGAAGCTTCTTTGGACGAACCGTACCCACGCCAAAGTGGTGCAAACGCTAATGGGGCGAGGCCCCCTCGGCCTCAGCCGCTGAGGGGCTGATGGCGTCTACCCGTGCCGTGAGTTCCCCATCGGCCAGGGCGATTCGAAGCATTTCTCCTGCATGGAGTCCTTGGACGGACCGCAGCACCGATCCGCGGTCCTTGCGGACAATGGCGAAGCCGCGTTGCAGCAGGTGGTGGGGTGCCAGGGCCTCCAACAGACGACGCTGCTGGCCCAACCAACTGCGCTGCTGGGCAATGACCAGCGAGGGATGGAGCCGGTCGATCTGCTCCCGGTTGCGGCGCAGCCCATCCTGCAAAGAATGGAGCCTCAGCCGCAGCACTTCCCGCAGGTGCCTCCGGGTCTGGCCGAGCGCCAGCTGGGCGCTCTGACGGTCCGGCAGCAGGGCGACCAGGGCGGCGGTCGGCGTGGCTGCCCGGTAATCGGCCACCAGATCCGCAACCGTGGTGTCATCCTCATGGCCCAGGCCACAGACGACCGGGATGGGGCAGGCCGCCAAGCTGCGGGCCACGATTTCGCTGTCAAAGACGCTCAGGTCTTCCCGGCTTCCTCCCCCCCGGGCCAAGACGAGGGCCTCCAGGCCCATGGCATTGGAGCGTTGCCCCAACCGTTGCACCGCCTCGGCGATCCTGGTTTCCACAGCTCCTTGGACCGGAATCGGCACGACCACGAGCGCGGTGTTGGGCCAACGCTCAGCGGCGGTGCGCAGCATGTCGGCCAGGGCCGAGCTGGGCACACTGGTAAGCAGGGCGATGCGCTGGGGGAAGCCCGGCAGGGGGCGTTTGCGCGCAGGCTCGAACAGTCCTTCGGGCTCGAGGATCGCCTTGACTCGCTCGAACTGGCGCAGCACCGCGCTCAGGCTTGGACGCACATCCAGCACCTGAACCGCCAGGGTGGCCCGGGCGGCCCAGAAATTCAGCCTCCCCACCACGATCACGCCATCGCCCTCCTCGGGCACAAAGCTGAGCCGCCGCAGCTGGGACGACCAGATCACGGCACTGATGGCCGCCTCGCCATCGGTGAGGGTGAGCCAGAGGTGCCCTTTCTTGAGCTGGGGGCGCCCCACGGTGGCCTCCAGCAGGAAGCGGGGGGCGAAACCCCGCTCCAGCAGCGTGCCGATGGCGGCATTGAGCTCACCGATGCGGTAGCGGGGCAGGCCGGTGGCCACCGACCCTGGCGCTTCGCTCATTGGGCCAGACGGCGGTAGAGGGTCCACCAGTAGAGGCTGAGCACACCGCTGACCAAGAACAGGATGCGGCCGACGGGATGGTCGATGCGGATCAGGGAGGCTCCGGCCACCACCAACACCGTGCTCAACAGGCGAGCCCCGTCCCTGCGGTTGCTGGGGAAGCCATGCCTACGGGGGGGCTCGGTCATGGCCAAGGTCCTGGGCATAACAGGCTAGGTGGGGCTGCGACCGAGCCTGGTGCCCCAACCCCCGGTGTGCTGGGCGAGGATGGGACTTGGGTGGGGTTCCCTTCCAGTCCTGTGTTGGCGTTGGATACCGTGTCATTCGTTTCGCCAGTCCCGAGCCGGCGCCAACAGCTCCAAAGGCAACTCAGCGCCACCCTGCCGGTCGCTCCAGAGCTGGTCTTGGTGACCGACCTCGACGGCACCCTGCTGGGTGGGCCGGCCATCTGGCGGCGGCGTCTGTATGCCTGGCTCCAAGCGGAGCGCCATCGGGTGTTGCACGTGTTCAGCACCGGTCGGGACCTGGATTCGGTGGCGCGGGTGCTGCGGGAGGAGAACGCCTTGGGTCTGGGGTCTCCCCATCTGGTGATTGGCGATGTGGGCTGCACGGTGGCCTGCGGCGAAACCCTGGTGCCCCTGCCCCTGGCCGTCGATCCGATCGAGGCCCGCTGGCGGGGGTTACCCGAACGGCTGATCCCCCTGCTGGCCGCCATCCCCGGGGTTGCCCCCCAACCGGTCAGCGCCCAGAGGCGCCTGGCCTACCTGATTGATCCCACGGCGCTCGATGCTTCCCACCTCGCCGCCATCGAGGCCCACGGGGTGGATTGCCTCGTCTCCGACAACCGCTACCTCGATGTGCTTCCCGCCGGGGTCAACAAGGGCAGCACCCTGCTCGCCCTACTGGCCTGGCTGGAGCTGGAGCCCGGCACGGTGGTGACCGCCGGCGACACCCTCAACGACCTGGCGATGTTCGAGACCGGCCTCAAGGGCGTGATGGTGGGCAACGCTGAAGCCGAGCTGGTGGAGGCCCTGCCCCGGCTGACGAACACCTACCGGGCTCGGGCCCATGGCTGCGAGGGCATCGTGGAGGGTTTGCGGCACTTCGGCTTCGGCCACCCGCTGGGGGAGGACCACCCCTAGGGGCCTGCCTACCCTTCGGCGATCCGCTTCAGCCTGGCCTTTGTGAGTGCCGTCGGCAGGGCCTGACGAGGGTCTTCGGGCCAGGGGTGTTTCGGATAGCGGCCCCGTAGCTCCCGCCGCACTTCTGCGTAACCGCTGCTCCAGAAACCCGCCAGGTCCCGGGTGATGGCGGCGGGCCGCCCCGCCGGTGAGAGCAGCTGGACGGTGACCGGGATCCTTCCTTCCAGCAGGGTTGGGTTGGCCATGCACCCAAACATCTCCTGCAGTTTCACGGCCAGTACGGGCTCCTCGGCGCCGTAATCGAGGGCGATCTCCCGGCCGGAGGGCACCCGCAGTTGTTCCGGAAACCAGCGGTCGAGTTGGCGCCTGCGCTCCCAATCGAGCTCGCCCCAGAGGGCCGCCATCAGATCGAGGCGTCGTAGGTCTTGGCGGCTGCGCATCCCCGCCAGAGCTTCGCTGAGCCAGGCAGCGGGATCCCGCTCCAGGGAGGACCAACTCCGCTCGGGCCAGGGGGAGCCCAGACAGCGGTGAGCCAGGGCCAGGCGCTGTTGGAGGGTGCGGCTGCGGGGGCACCAGGGGAGGGCCTCCAGGCCCATCTGAGCAAGGCCCGCCAGCATCGCCGTGAGCACCGCTTCGCCTTCAGCCTCGGGCCAGGGGGTCCGGGCTAGCACCAGGGCCCCCAGCCGCAGGGTGCCTTCGCAGCGCACCCGTTCAGCCTCCCCATCCCAGCGGGCCTCCTGCTCCTGTCGTGCTCCCTGGGCGACCAGCTCTTCGAGGAGGGTGGGATCGAGGAGCACCCCCAATTGCACCCGAGCCTCCGGCCCCTGGCCATCAGCCAAGGCGATGGCCAGGGCGGCGGCGCCCGCCAGGGGATCGTTGCCATGCACCCGGGCCCCCCGGCCACTGCGCAGCAGAAAGCGGCCCTCATGGCCCTCCCGAGCCAGGGCAATGCGCTCTGGGAAGGCCCAGCTCACCAGGCGGGCGGCGGTGCGGGCTTCCGGTTCCGCTGGGCTGGGTCGGGCCTTTGGGGCGCCTGCCCTGCCCGCCTTGGTGGTGCGATCTGGTGCCGCCACGGCTGTTCGAACCTGCCGCCCCAGCTGCTGTTGCAGGTTGAGCAGCTCGCGCCGCTGGCGGTTCCGCCCCGGGGCCAGGCGGTCGGCCCCTTCGCCGGGGCTGGCCCTGAGCCAGTCGAGCCGCTGCAGCAGGTCGCAGCCTGCCTGCCTGGGGTCCAGGGGATCCCGTTCGCTGATCAGCACCGCCAGTTCGCAGCCCAGGTCGAGCACGCCCGAGGCCTCCGCCCGCAGCAGCATGTGGGCCAGCCGGGGTTGAAGCCCCAACCGGGCCATGGCCCTGCCTTGGTTGGTGATGCGGCCTTCTACGTCGAGGGCGCCGAGGTGTTGCAACAGCTCCTTGCCCTCCTGGAGGGCGGCCCGGGGGGGCGGATCCAGCCAGCGGAGCTCCTCACCGAGTCCTGCACCCCAGGCCGCCAGTTGCAGCACCACCGGCAGCGGGTCGCTGACCAGCAGGTCTGGGGGATCGAAATCCGGCCGGTGCTGGGCCTCGCCCGGGCTCCAGAGCCGCACACAACGGCCGGGGCCAAGCCGTCCGGCCCTCCCCCGCCGCTGCTCCGCACTGGCCAGGCTGGCAGGGATGGTCAGCAGGCGGTCCATGCCCGTGGCCGGATCGAAGCGGTTGCGGCGGCTCAGGCCACTGTCGATCACGAGCACCACCCCCTCGATCGTGAGGGAGCTTTCGGCGATGCTGGTGGCCAGCACGACCCGCCCCGCCGACCTCTGCCCCGCGGCGATGGCCCGGGCCTGCTCCGCCAGGGGGAGTTGGCCATGCAGGGCCAGGCATTCCAGCTCCTGCCCCCAGCTGGTGGCCTGGATCGCCCCTTGCACCAGGGAGATTTCCCGTTGCCCCGGCAGGAAGACCAGCACCGTTTCGTGCTGGCGCCGGCCCGGCAACCAGTGCGCTTCGAGGGCGCGCACCACCTGCTGGTCCAGCCGTTCCTGCTCCCGGGGCCTCTGGTGGAGGAGTTCCACCGGGTGGCTGCGCCCCAGGCTGGTGATCACGGTGGCCTGGTCCAGGCCGGCGGCGAGGGGTTCGAGGTCGAGGGTGGCGGACATCACCAGCAGCCGCAGCTCGGGCCGCAGCAGGCTTCGGGACTGACGCACCAGGGCGAGGGCCAGGTCGGCCTCGCTGCCGCGCTCATGGAACTCATCAAAGATGACGCAGGCCACCCCCTCCAGAGCGGGGTCCTCCTGAAGGCGCCGCAGAAACAGGCCGCCGGTGAGCACCTCCAGGCGGGTGTGCGCCGAGGTGCGGCTCTCCATCCGCACGCTGTACCCAACCCTCTGGCCCACCGGCTCCCCCAGGCCCGCGGCCAGCCGTTCGGCGGCGGCCCTGGTGGCGAGGCGGCGGGGCTCGATCAGCAGGATCTTCCCTTCGGAGCCGATCGTTCCGAGCAGGTGAAGGGGCACCCGGGTGGTTTTACCGGCGCCGGGTGGGGCCTGCAGCACTAGGGTTTCGCCAGCGCCGAGGGCCATGGCGATGGCCTCGAGGTGCGCTTCGATCGGCAGGGAATTGGCCAGGGCCTCCACCCCTCGGTTCAGCGCACGTGGCGGATGCCGTCCACGGGGTGGTAGGCCTCGCCGGTGGTCTCCTCATAAACGATGGCCGGCAGGCCGGTCTCAAACATCGTTTGCAGGGCCTCCTTGAGGTAGGGGTTCCAGCCGCCCGTGCTCACCGTGCCGTGGCGCACGGTCCAGTCCCAGGTTCCCTGGAGATCCCTCGGAATGCGGCCCTCCCGATCCCGGCGGGCCACCAGATCCTGGGATTCCACGATGCCCACCAGGATCGGATCCTTGCCGTAGGCGGGGGTGATGCTCAGCTCCAGCCGAACGGGATCATCCTTCACCAGCTTGAGCCGGAACCGGGGCGGGAGCTTGAGGCTGCCCAGCACGGCCGCCACGATTCTGGTCCTCTGGTCCACCTTCAGCCTCCGCCGGAAACACGTTCACCTGCAAGAGCCTATGCAGCGGTGGTGCCCTTTCCGCGCTTGCCTGGATCGGATGGTCGTCCGGCGCTCCTGGCCATGGACTCAGACGGGGTCGCTGGGGAAGGCGGTCGGTTCGTTGTCGCCGCTGAAGCGCACCGTGAGGAGATCCTCCTGGGTGAGGTGCCCTTCGGAATCCAGCAGTTCGGGGTGGACGGTGACGCGGCCAGTGCGGTCATCGGCAGCCACCGGCTTCGCTTGGATGCGGCTTGGATTGACGGGGCCAGAGGCTGCCCGGAAACCCCGTGACATCACCCGGAACGCTTGCCAGAGCAGCACCAAAAAGCAAATCCCGTAGATCAGGGGGAAGAGCTGGGTGAGGAGGGGGGACATGGTGATCAGAACCCAAAGGGTGCCACCGACATCCCCATCATCGCCCCTTGGCGGGCCAGCTGGATGTGCCAATCATCCAGGCCCAGAGGGTGGTGCAGGCTGCGCCGAAGGCGAGAAAGGCCAGAAGCAGGTGACTCGTGTCCAGGGCTCGATGGAAAACTTCACAAATACTAGGTCACCTGAGCTGTGCGCGGCCGGTTTGCCTCCCTTGGCGTGCCTGGGCGGCCTTCCCTACGGTTCTGGTGCTCCTTTGTTTTGCTGGCGTCGCGTGGCTTCCCGATCCCGTGTTCTGGCCTCCGGCGTTGCTGCGCTCACGGCCTTGGGCCTCGGGCCCCTTGTTCCATTGGCGGCCCCGGTGGCAGCCCAGGCATCGGCCGGGGCCGCCCTCTCCCGCCAGTCCTTTGTGGCGGCGGCCGTCCGCCGGACCGGTCCGGCGGTGGTCACAATCGACACCGTACGCACGGTGGCTTCTGGAGGCGGCACACCGAGGGGGCTCCTCAACGACCCCCTGTTTCGTCAGTTTTTCGGGCTCCCCTTCGGCTCCAGCCCCCCTTCCCAGCGCACCGAGCGGGGCCAGGGCAGTGGCGTGATCATCCAGGCGGATGGCCTGGTGCTCACCAATGCCCATGTGGTGGAAGGCACCGATCGGGTCACGGTGGGTCTGCAGGGAGGGCAGCGGTTTGAGGGCCGCGTGGTCGGCGCCGATCCGGTCACGGACCTGGCCGTGGTTCGGTTGGTGGGGCCCGGCCCCTGGACGGTGGCGCCGCTCGGCAATTCCGATGCCCTGCAGGTGGGGGATTGGGCGATTGCAGTGGGCAATCCCTTTGGCCTGGACAACACCGTGACCCTCGGCATCGTGAGCAGCCTCAACCGCAACGCCACCAAGCTGGGCATCACCGATAAGCGTCTTGACCTGATCCAGACCGATGCGGCCATCAACCCCGGCAATTCCGGCGGCCCCCTGCTCAATGCCGATGGCGAAGTGGTGGGAATTAATGCCCTGGTGCGTTCCGGGCCGGGGGCAGGGCTGGGTTTCGCGATCCCGATCAATCGGGCCCGGGGGATCGTGCGCCAACTGCTGGCCACCGGCCGGGCGAGCCATCCGGTGATTGGGGTGGCCCTGGGTCCCCTGCCGCAGCCCAATTCCCTGGGGCTCCGTTCCGGAGCCCTGGTCTCGGCTGTGCAACCCGGGGGGCCGGCCGAGCGGGCTGGCCTGCAAAAGGGCGATGTGATTGTGTCTGCAGCCGGTCGTCAGGTTCAGGCCCCAAGCGAATTGGTGGCAGCCGTGGAGGCGGCCAAGGTGGGCCAACCCTTCACCTTGAAGGTGAATCGCAACGGCTCCCAGCTTGAGCTCAGTGTGCTCCCCGGTGAGTTAAAGCCTGTTGGGAATCGCTGATCTGGCGCCGGGAGCTCTGGGGCACGCCTCAGAGCACATCCATGCCGGACTGGCGGTTGCGCGGAATCAGGGTGTTGAGGATGGAGGGATCGCTGCCGAGGTCGCCCATCACCCGGGCCGGGCTTCCCAATTGCTGCCGCATCACCCACTGGGTGGCCGCCTTTTGGCTATGCCAGGCCTGCAGCAGTTGCTTGGCCAGACCCCTCAGTGCCTGGGGGTCGCCGGTGGCATCGATCGCCCGGTTCATCCGCTCGATCTCGAATTCTTGGCCGAGGCTGAGGGCTAGGGGTTCCGCCATGGCGAGCTCCGCAAGGGGTCGTTGGGTTCCTCGTAAAGCTACAAACTGTTTCAAGGACCCACGTATCCGTTGCAACAGGGATAGGTGGCGTGTCAGGGAATCCCGGCTTGGGGCTTGGGCCCCGTGCTCCCGCTCAGGGGCTGGCGGTTGGATCCGCTGAGCCCCGCTTGCCGCTGGCGCTGGAGCGACTGGAGCTGCGGCGCGTTTCCTGCCGTTTCTGCTGTTTGCGCCGGTTGTTCTCCCGCTGGGCCGCCCGTTCCCCTTCCTGACGCTGCAGGTTTGCTTCGCTCGCCTCCTCCCGCTTCTTCTCCTGGTAATAGGCGTAGTCGCCGCGGTAGAGCACCAGCTCCCCATCGCGCAGCTCCACGATCCGGTTCGCCACCCGCGCGATGAAGTAACGGTCGTGGGAGACCAGCAGGGCGGCGCCGTCGTAGGCCATCAGGGCGTCCTCAAGCATCTGTTTGGCGGGGATGTCGAGGTGGTTGGTGGGCTCATCCAGCACCAGCAGGTTGCAGGGGGTGAGCAGCATCAAGGCCAGGGCCAGCCTTGCCTTCTCGCCCCCGGAGAGCTTGCCCACCTCCTTGAACACGCTGTCGTTACTGAAGCCAAAGCTGCCCAGCAGGGAGCGCACCTGGGTTTGGGTCCAGTCGGGCACCGCCTCGAAGAGCGTGTCGATCACGCTGCGGGAGAGGTTGAGGGCTTCGGCCTGGTTTTGCTCGAAGTAACCCGCCACCACATGGTGTTCGCCGAGGCAGGCCAGGCCGTCTTCAGGCTGCTCCAGGCCCATCACCAGGCGCAGCAGGGTTGATTTGCCAGCGCCGTTGGGGCCCACGAAGGCGATGCGGTCGCCGCGCTCCACCTCCAGGTTGGCCCCCAGAAACAGGATGCGTTCGCCGTAGCTGTGGGTGAGGTTCTCAATCGTGGCCACCTGCCGGCCGGAGCGGGGCGCCGGCGGGAACTGGAAGCGGGGGCCGGCCACGCCCTCCAATGGGGCCTCAATCCGCTCCACCTTGTCGAGGAGTTTCTCGCGGCTTTTGGCCTGGGTGCTGCGGGTGGCACTGGCCCGGAACCGGTCGATGTAGGCCTGCTGGGTGGCCAGCTCCTTCTGCTGGCGCTCAAAGGCCGCCTGGCCGGCCTCGCGCTCTAGGGCCTTCTGCTCCAGGTGCTGGCTGTAGTTGCCCAGGTAGCTGCGGGAGATGCCCCGCTCGGTCTCCACGATCTGGTTGCAGACCCGGTCCAGGAAGGCCCGGTCGTGGCTGATCACCACCAGGGGCACGGTCTGGCCGACCAGGTAGTCCTCCAGCCACTGGATCGTTTCGACGTCAAGGTGGTTGGTGGGCTCGTCGAGCAGAAGCAGATCCGGTTCCTGCAGCAGGATCTTGCCCAGGGCGATCCGCATCTGCCAGCCGCCCGAGTAGTCGCCCACCTTGAGCTCGGCACCTTCGGGGCTGAAGCCGATCGTGGGCAGGAGCTTGTCGATGCGGGCATCGAGTTCGTAGCCGTGCAGCGACTCGAAGCGGCTTTGCAGGGAACCGAGTTCGTGGATCAGGCGGTCGAGGTGGTCGGGATCGGTGGCGGCCTGCTCGCTGCCCATCGCCTTTTCCACCTCCGCCTGACGGTTGAGCACCTCGGCGGCTTCCCCGAAGGCCTGGAAGAGTTCCTGCCGCACCGTGCGACGCGGATCGACATCGAATTCCTGCTGCAGGTAGACGATGCGGGGTGAGCCTTGCCTCACCACCTGGCCGCTGCTGGGCTCCTCCAGGCCGGCGATGATCCGCATCTGGGTGGATTTGCCGGCGCCGTTGACGCCCACCAGTCCGATCCGGTCGCCGCCCTTCACCTCCCAGGTGACATCACGCAGCACCTCGCCGGTGGGGTAGATCTTGCCGATCCTTTCGAGGCGCAGCACGGAGATGGGGCAGGCATGGACCTGCATCATCCTCTGCCGCTGAAGCATTCGCCGCCGGCGGCTTCGGGCAGACTGCCTGGAGCCGCCATCCCCTCCCGATGATTCGACGGCTTGAACAGGTGGTGGCCCTGGTGGTGGCGGCGGGCCTAGCCCTGGTGAGCTACTGGTTGTTTTTCAGTTGGGCCCGGGGCGGTGGGGCGGAGCACCGGCTCCCTGGCCGTTCGCGTTCCATGCTGCTGGCACCAGCTCCGGCCTGGCGGGCCCTGGGCGCCGGCGAGGGCGAGTCAAAGTCCGCCGCGGGCCTTCAGCAGCCACCGGTTGGTGGCCCCATCGTCGAGGCTGGCCAGGTGGGCTTGCACCAGTTCGGCGGTGACCGGCAGGCCCTGGGCCTCGCCGATGGCCACGATGCGTGAGAGGGCGCCGCTGGGGTCCTGCAGGGCCTGGCGGAAGAGGGCCTGGGTGAGTTCGGCGTCGGCGCTGATGCGGCCGTAGAGCTCGGCGGCGTTCTGGGCGGTCATGGCTCGCGATCGAGTCCCCCGACGCTAGGCCTTCGGACTGCGCCGATGCAGGGCGGCCCCAGCCATGGCAGGTCTGCCCCAGCCTTGGCCAGGCCTGCCATCGCTGGCCGTCCTGTTTGGCTGGATTCAGGCGACGTTGGACTGGACCTCTTCCTCGGTGCCACTGGCGAAGGCATCCTCCATGCTGCGGGCATCAAGGCAGAGCACCTTGCGCAGCTGGGCGTAATTGGCCGCCAGGCTCTGGCGCCCCTCCTGCTGGGCGCCGTATTCGGCCCGCTGCAGCACATGGTGGAGGTGGGTCAGCAGGTAAGTGCTGATCACGGCGGAAACGAGCACGTCGCTGCGGTCGGCGGCCGCGCCCTGGCGCTGGCCATGGCGGGAGGCGGCCGACCGGGTGGCTTTGGCCCGCTGGGGCTGCCTGGTTTCGGTGGGGGGAAGGGAGGTCTGTTGAGGTCTGGCCATGGTTCGAGCGGGCTGGGGGCCGGCGGAGTGAACGATCCGGCGGGAGAGGATCCCGCGGGGTGGACAGGGTTGGCGGCAGGCCCGGCCTGGTGAGGATCGGGCTGGAAGGGATCCGATCGGATGGGATCGGTTCCACAACCTTACTGCTGGATACTACCCTTGCCAGCCTCTGTACACTTTTTACTAGCCAACCGGATCCAAGGGTCGTGCCCACCCGCCAGACCTCTTCCAGTGGGCGCCCGAAGTCCCCCAGGATCCAAGTGGTGCTTCCCGAGGATCTCTGCCAGCGGCTTGCGGTGCTGGCGGAGGACGAATCGCGCACGGTAAGCAACATGGCCAAGGTGCTGATCCAGCTGGGGGTTGAGCGGTTGGAGCGGGAACGCCCTGCCGCAGCGCCCCCCAGTCCACCTCGCCCCTCCGCCAGGCCAGCGCCCGTTTCCGTCGAACCTCCCTCCAGCCCCACCAGCGGCAACCCCGCCTCCGCTAACCCCGCCTCCGGCAACCCCGCTTCCGGTACCGACCGCTTCCGGGCTGAGCTCGAACGCCGCCAATCCGGCCAGCCGAGCCGGCTGCGGGGAGCTCCGCGGCGCCTGCGGCTTCGGCCGCCGACGGGCTAAATCCCCCCCTGCTCAGCGGGACGGGACCCTTCGACGGCCTGGAG
>DAIQNM010000052.1:0-13491 GCA_036788375.1 Cyanobium sp. CTOTU6536
CCCTGCTGCCGGTGCTCACGATCACCGGCATCACCGTGGCCTCCCTGATCGGCGGTGCCCTGCTGATCGAGGTCACCTATTCCTGGCCGGGCATCGCCTTCCGCCTCCAGGAGGCAATCGCCCAGCGCGATTACCCCGTGGTGCAGGGCATTGTGGTGGTGGTGGCGGCCCTGGTGGTGCTGGTCACCGTGGCGGTTGACATCCTGGTGGCCCTGCTCGATCCGCGGGTGCGCTTCTGAAGCCTGCCTGCTGCCTCCGCTCCAATCCCTCCCCTTCCATCCCTGCCCTCACAACCCTGCCCGCCAGCGACGGGCCGCCGCCGGATTAAGCACGTAGGCCGTGATGCCATCCTGCAGCCGCCGCTGGGCCGGGAGTGGGTCCGCCACGATTACGGCGGAACCCGCCGGTTCCAGGGAGTCGAGGAAGTCGCTGGTGAGGCTGAGCAGCACCCCCTGCACCCGCAGGGGATCCACCCCCACCAGCTCCCGGCCAAGCCGCAGCAGCACGTCGTCGCGCTCGGCCATCCGCACCGGTGAAAAATGGCTCCCCCCATCCACTACCACCAGACGGCTGCGGCGGTCCACCGCCGGCAGGAAGAGGGCCAGCTGCTCATCCAGCGGCGGCGTGATCAGGTCGAGGCTGCCGCCCACCACCAGGAGCGGTACAGGCAGCGCCGCCAGGCCGCTATCGGGCCAGAGCAGGCTGCCGAAGCCGTTGAACAGCACCACGGCCCGCAGGTCGGCCGGCCGGGGCGGGGTGTTGGGCATGGCCCTGGCGCTGAGCTCGCACTGCAGCAGGCGGGAGGGATTGCTGATCGGCAGCCGTTCCAGGGCGGCGCGGCAGCGGGATTTCAGGCCCGGGGTTGGGGGCACCCCCGCCGCCAACAGGGCGGTGAGCCCGCCGAGGGAATGGCCCGCCAGCACCACACCCTGCCCCTGCACCGGCACTCGCCCCTGCCGCTGGGCGGCGATCACCGCCTCGGCATCGGCCAGCCGGCGGGCCAGGCTCTCCGCTCCGGGCGGCGGCCGCTGCCCCACCAGGGCGGCCCGCATGGCCTGGCTGTCGCTGCCGGGGTGCTGCACCACCACCACCGGCCAGCCCCGCCCGGCCATCGCCCCGGCCAGCCAGCCCAGTTGGTGGGCGTTGCCCCCCAGGCCGGGCATCATCAACACCCACGGCTTGGCCTGGAGATCGGCGCCGCCAGCCGGCGGGGTCCAGATCCGCAGGGGCAGTCCCTCGGGGCGGCCCACCACGGCCAGGCGCATCAGCTGGGGCCTGATCGCCGGACCGTCTTCGGGGCTGCCGATTTCCTTGGTGCGGGGCAGGGGCAGGCTCTGCAGCGCCTGAAAGGCCCGCTGCTGGCGGACCAGCTGGCTGCGCCAGCGCTGGGCCAGGCCGATCAGACCATCGAGCTCGAGGTTGAGCTGCCGCTGCGGCATCGCCTTGAGCACATCCAGCAGCGAAACATCCCGTTGCTGCTCCAGTAGACGGCGCAGGGTGAGCTGCAGCATCGGGGTGCTGCTGCGGCCCTCCGTGGTGGTGAGCAGGGTGCCCAATTCCCCCATCAGCTGGCCGCCGGCCCAGGTGTCGAGCAGCTGGCGGCCGAAGCTTCGCTCCCGCAGCAGCGGAGCCGTCAGCATCCGGCGCAGATCGGCCCGGCCGACGGGATCCAGCAGCCCCAACCAGGGGGTGAGATCGTTGTCGGAGGGGATCCTGGCGCCGGCCTGACCGTTCCAGGCTTCCAGCTGGTCGAGGTGGATGGGGATCTCCAAACCCTCCAGCCGCATCTCCAGCAACTCTGCGGCGCCGGCCGGGCGCCCAGTCGCCAACGGGCCCAGGGAGATGCCGATCAGCAAACTGGCGGCGAGGGCCCCGAGGCGGTGAGAGCGTGTTGGAGCAGCCGCAGGGGCCATCCGGATTGGGATCCTGGTTGTCCCAGTTTCCCGCGCCGCTGCGGGAAGTGGCGATGGTGCGCCTGATCGCCGCGCTGGGGGCCGGTGGTGTGCTCTATCTCACCCCCCTGGTCTTTCACCAGGGGGCCTTCTCCGCCACCCAAATCACCACGGGCCTGGCCCTGGCCGCCCTGGCCGGCACGGGCGGGAGACTGCTCTGCGGGGCGTTGCTCGATCAGGGCCTGCGCTGTTCCGTGCCGGTGCTGCTCGCCGCCGCCAGCGCCATGGCCGGCGACACGCTGTTGCTGCTGGCCCACACCTTTCCCGCCTTCGCCGCCGGCCAGGTGCTGCTCGGCATCGCCGCCGGCCTCTACTGGCCCGCCATCGAGCTGGTGGTGCCCCTCACCTGCCCACCGGTGCCCTCGGCCCGGGCCTTTGCCCTGGTGCGCACCGCCGATGCCGCCGGCATAGCCATCGGTGCCGTGACTGGAGCCGCCCTGGCGGCAGCCGACCGGCTCCGGGGCATCTACGGCTTCGACATCGCCTGCCTGGTGGCCCTGGTGCTGCTGCTGCTCTGGCGCCCCCTGCCGGACCTCCGCCCCAGTGAAGGCCCCCAGAGCCCGGCCCAGCCGGGCCGCTGGTTGCCCCAGCTGGCGCCCCTGCTGCTGGTCACCCTGCTGGCCACCACCATGCCCGCCCTGATGCAGAGCGCCCTGCCCCTGGACCTGGTTCAGGGGGGGCTGCGCCGGCCGGCTCTGGCGGCGGCCCCCGGCGCCCTCACGATTGGTCTGCAGCTGGGGCTGCTGATGCTGCTCCAGTGGCCGGTGGGCCGGGCCCTGGCCCGCCGGCCGGTGAGCACCGGCCTGGCGTTGAGTCTGGTGGGTTTTGCTGTGGGTTCGGTGCTCTTGGCCCTTTCGGCGCTGCTGCCCTGGGGCCTGGGCCTGGTGCTGGCGGCCCAGCTGCCCCTGGCCCTGGCGGAGGCCGCCTTCCTGCCCACCGCCACCGAGGCGGTGGTGGAAATCACCCCCCCCGAACACCGGGGCATGGCGATGGCCCTTTTTTCCCAGTGCTTTGCCCTCAGCGCCGTGCTGGCGCCCCTCCTGGCCGGCGCCCTGCTCGAGACCCAGGGCCACGGCGCCGGTCTCTGGTTGGTGATGGCCACCCTGCTGCTGGCGGGCCTCAACCCGGTGCGTCGGCTCAGGCGCCAGCTCGGGCGGGGGGCGCTGCCTCAGTCGTTGGGCTGAGACTTCTTGGGGCTCCACGCTTCGTGGGGCAGGGGCTCGGTGCCGTATTCCCAGTCGTCGTAGTCGGGATCGTTGCGGATCTGGCGATGCACGTCCTTCTGCACGTCGAAGTTGTGGGGGTGCTCCGGGCTAGAGGGCTGGGCCGCGGCCGCTTCGGCCGGCCCCTTGGCCTCGCCCGCGGGGCCGGCCTGGGGGGAGGCGCCGGGGGGATGGCTCATGGAACGCCTGCTGGAAACCGATCAATCCCCATCCTGGCTGATCGCCCTACCCCTGGAGCCGTTCGCGATCGCTGGGCCTGGCCACCACTGCTGCAGCTGATCCGAGGGCAGGGGCCTCGAGAAATGGAAGCCCTGAAAAGCGAGCGCCGTTCTTGTTTGCGCCAGGCCCGCAAAAAGCAGATCACGGAGGCGTAAGAGGCCCCGGCACCTCGCCTCCGTGATCGGAGCGGCCCGACAGAAGGATGGCTCAGACCCCCACCTCAAACGTTGAACAGAAACTCCATGACATCACCCTCGGCCACCACATAGTCCTTACCTTCACTACGCAACCAGCCCCGGTTGCGCGCCTCCGGCAGGGAGCCAGACTCCAGCAATTGCTGCCAGCCGATCGTCTGGGCACGGATGAAGCCCCGCTCAAAATCGGTATGGATCACGCCGGCGGCCTGGGGGGCCGTCATGCCGGCGGTGATGGTCCAGGCGCGGGTTTCCTTCTCGCCGGTGGTGAAGTAGGTGCGCAGGCCCAGCAGTTCATAGGTGGCGCGGATCAGGCTCTGCAGGCCCCCCTCGCTCACCCCCAGGCCCGCCAGGAATTCGGCGCGCTCCTCCTCGGGCAGCTCGATCAGCTCCGCTTCCACCTGGGCCGAGATCTTCACGCATAGGGCCCCCTCCTGCTCCGCCAGGGCCTGCACGGTCTCCACGAAGGCATTGCCGCCGGCCAGGTCGTCCTCGCTCACATTGGTGGCGTAGATGATCGGTTTGGCGGTGAGCAGCCCCAGGGGCCGGATCAGGACCTCCTCATCCTCAGCCAGGGCCACCGAGCGGGCGGCGCCGCCCTGCTCCAGCACCGCCTGGATGCGCTCCAGGGCGCCATCTTCGAGCTGGGCCTCCTTGCTGGTGCGCACCTGTTTCTTGAGGCGCTCGCGGCGCTTCTCCACCTGGGCCAGGTCGGAAAGCCCCAGCTCCAGGTTGATGATCTCGGCATCGCGGCGCGGGTCCACCGAGCCCGACACGTGGATCACGTCGTCGTCCTCGAAGCAGCGCACCACGTGCACGATGGCGTCGACCTCGCGGATGTTGGCCAAAAACTTGTTGCCCAGGCCTTCGCCCTGGCTGGCGCCCTTCACCAGGCCGGCGATGTCCACGAACTCGACCCGGGTCGGGATGATCTCCTTCGAGCCCGAGACGGCCGAGAGCTGCTGCAGGCGCCCATCCGGCACGGCCACCACGCCCGAATTGGGCTCGATCGTGCAGAAGGGGAAGTTGGCGGCGGTGGCCTGGGCGTTGGCGACCAGGGCGTTGAAGAGGGTGGATTTGCCCACGTTGGGCAGCCCCACAATTCCGGCTTTGAGCATGGGAGGAATCTAGGGGGCCTCCGGTTGGACCTCCGGCGCTCCAGGGCGGCGAACCGGACCCCACTCCCGGCCCTGGACGGCGAGACTGGAGCGCAGTTGGGCCCCTCCCATCTCCACCCCCACCCCCCTTCGATCGGTGCCCCCTGCCGCACCAGCTCCCGCCATGGTGGTGCCCCTCCCGCCTGCTCCCCCGGACCTGCCCCGGCGTAGCCCGCTCTGGCGGCGCGGTCGCCCCTGGCTGGCCCTGGTGGCGGCCCTGGCCCTGCTGGCCGGCCTGGGGCTGTGGCAGCGGCAACGCCTCACCGCGACCAAGGATGTGACCCCGTTCACGGTGGTGGCCCGCTCCGGCTCCTTGCCGGGCGTGGTGAGTGCCACCGGCGAGCTGGATGCGGTGGAGCGGGTCAATGTGAGCCCCCGGCGCCAGGGCGTGATCGCGGCCCTTTATGTGGATGAGGGGGATTCGGTGAAGGCCGGCCAGGTGCTGGCCCGCATGGATGCTGGCGATCTCAAGGATCGGGAGGATGAGCTCACGGCCAATCTGCGCTCCGCCGAGGCGGAACTCAGGCGCAGCGCCAGCGAGCTGCAACGCAATGAACCCCTCTACCGCCAGGGCGCCATCAGCCTCAATGACCTCAACCGCTTCCGGGCCGATGAGGAGGTGAAGCGGATGGCCCTGGCCGCCGCCCGCCAGCGGCTGGAGCAGCGCCAGGTGGAGGGGGACGAACTGCTGGTGCGTGCCCCCTTCGCTGGGGTGATTAGCCAGCGCTACGCCGACCCCGGCGCCTTCGTGACCCCCACCACCACCGCCTCGGCCACCGCCGGCGCCACCAGCTCCTCGATCGTCGAACTGTCCCAGGGTCTAGAGGTGCTGGCCAAGGTGCCGGAGAGTGACCTGGGCCGCCTGCGGCCCGCGATGGCCGCCTCGGTGCGGGTGGATGCCTTCCCCGATCGCCGCTTTGCGGCCCGCATCCGCCAGATCGCCCCCCGGGCCGTGAAGACCAACAACGTCACCTCCTTTGAGGTGAAGCTGGCCCTGGTGGATCCGGCTCCAGAGCTGCGCATCGGCATGACCGCCGACGTGGACTTCCAGACCGGCCGCCTCGAGGCCCGCACCCTGGTGCCCACCGTGGCGGTGGTCACCGAGGATGGCCGCCCCGGGGTGCTTTTGGTGGGCAAGGACAGCCAGCCCAGCTTCAAGGCGGTGGAACTTGGGGTGAGCAGCGGCCGCGACAGCCAGATCCTTTCCGGTCTGGAGCCGGGCACCCGGGTGTTTATCGACCTGCCTCCCTGGGCGAAGAAGAAGCGCTCCTGAATGCAGCCCGCGGCGGCGAGCCCGCTGGGCGGGCGGCTTCAGCCCGCAGCCAGGGCCGGATGGAGGAAGTGACGGGCCGCTTCCACGATCCGGCCGCTCGATTGACCATCTCCGAAGGGGTTATGGGCCCGGGCCATGGCCTCGTAGGCGGCTGGATCCTCCAGGAGCCGTGCCGTTTCCGCCAGGATCAAGGCGCTGTCGGTGCCGATGAGTTTGGCGGTGCCGGCATCCACGGCCTCCGGACGCTCGGTGGTGCGCCGCAGCACCAGCACCGGCTTGCCCAGGGCCGGGGCCTCCTCCTGGATGCCCCCCGAATCGGAGAGCAACAGGGTGCATCCCCGCATCGCGGCCACCAACTTGTCGTAATCGAGCGGTTCGATCAGAAAGGCGCGGGGATGGTGGCCGAGCAGGGCCTGCAGGGGCTCCCGCACGGTGGGGTTGCGGTGCAGAGGCAGCAGCAGGGCGGTGTCAGGAAAGCGCTCCAAGACCGCCAGGAAGCCCCGGCCGATGTCCTCCAGCCGTTCACCCCAGTTCTCGCGGCGATGCACCGTGGCCAGCAGGACGCGCTGGCGTTCCCAGTCGAGGCCTTCGATCGGCAGATCCGGCGCCGTGCGCGCCATCAGCAGCAGCGCATCGATCACCGTGTTGCCGGTGGTGATGATCTCGCCGATCACCCCGGAGGCCCGCAGGTTGGCGGCGGACCGCTCGGTGGGGGCGAAATGGAGTTGGGCCACCTGGGAGATCAGGCGGCGGTTGGCCTCCTCTGGGAAGGGGTCAAACAGGTTGTCGGTGCGAAGCCCCGCCTCCACGTGGCCCACGGGAATCTGCTCATAGAAGGCGGCTAGAGCGCTGGCGAAGGCGGTGGTGGTGTCGCCCTGCACCAGCACCAGGGCGGGGCGGTGGGCGGTGAATTCCTGCTTCAGACCCTGCAGGGCGGCGCAGGTCACATGGGTGAGGGTCTGGTTGGGGGCCATCAGGGCCAGGTCGTGGTCGGCCACCAGGCCGAACAGCGCCATCACCTGCTCCACCATCTCGCGGTGCTGTCCCGTGAGCACCACCCGGGTGCGGAAGTCGCCCGACCGCTGGAAGGCCTGGATCACCGGTGCCAGCTTGATCGCCTCGGGCCGGGTGCCCAGCACGATTGTGACCAGTGGGGCGCCAGGGGAGACGATGGCCGTGGCTGCGGCAGGGGGCGCTGCAGGGGAGGAGGCAGACAAAACCGGGCCGCAGACCCCGTGATCCTAGGCACCGCCGGCAGCCTGGCTGGCCCTCACCGGGGTTCGGTGCCAGCATGAGCTGATAGCCCTTACCGGTGTTCATGGCCGAACTGCCCTTCGCGTTCAGCCCTAACCCTTCCCTGCCGCCCCCGCTGCCGCCCGGCCTGGGGACGGCGCCAGTTCCTTCGCCCATCCCCGCCCCTGCCGAGGGATCGGGCTCCTCTAGATCGGAGGCCGGGGCAGCGGCAGCCCCCGCCGCTGCGGTCGAGGCGATCGGCGCTTACCCGGGCACCCTGGCCGGGCTGGTCCGTTATGCCTTGGACCACAACTTTTCCGATGTGCACCTTGGCGTTGGGGAGGAGCCCCGTTACCGCAGCCGCGGCGACATCGTGCGCACCGGCTGGCCCATCACCGATGCGGTGATCTTCCGCGACTGGTTGCGAGAAATCCTCGAACCGACCGGCTACGACACCTTCCAGCACCAAAAGGAATTCGACGGAGCCCATGCCTTCGATTTCGTGCGGGTTCGCATCAACCTTCTCCAGACCGTGCAGGGGCCGGCGATGGTGCTGCGCCTGATTCCCCAGAAGATCGCCACGATGGACGATCTGGCCCTGCCGACGGTGCTCAAGGAGCTTTCGGAGCGGCCCAAGGGCATGATCCTGGTCACCGGTCCAACCGGATCGGGCAAGAGCACCACGCTGGCGGCGATGATTGATTACATCAACCGCACCATGAAGCGCCATATTCTCACCATCGAGGATCCGGTGGAGTTTGTGCACCAAAGCCGCGAATCCCTGATCCGTCAGAGGGAAGTGGGTGCCCATACTCTCCTTTTTCAGAATGCCCTGAGGGCAGCCCTGCGGGAAGATCCCGATGTGATCCTGATCGGTGAGATCCGCGATCAAGAAACCCTCAGCACCGCGATTAAGGCCTCCCAGACGGGCCACCTTGTCTTTGGCACCCTCCACACCAATTCAGCCGTGCGCACGGTGGAAAGGATCCTGGGCATGTACCCCCCCCAGGAGCAGGAAAGTGTGAGGCGGGCCGTTTCGGAAACCCTGCTCGGAGTGATTTCCCAGGGCCTGATCAAGACCACCGATGGCAAGCGGGCGGCTTTCCACGACATCTTCATCAACACCGATGCCTGCCGCGATTACATCGTGAAAGGGGATCTCGATCAGATCGAAGAGATTATGTCCCGCAGTGCCTTCGATGGCATGCAGACCGCCAACCAGTCCCTCGCCAAGCTCGTCGAGGACGGCAGGGTGAGCTCGGAGGAAGCCATGCACCACAGCCAGCGACCCGGGGAATTGGCCCAGACCCTCCGCGGCCGTACCTGAGCAACGCCGGCTTAGCCGTGGTGGCTGGCCAGGCGGGCCACCAGCAGCACCGTCAGGCCGATGGAGAGCCCCAGCATGGCCAGCCGGCCGTTCCAGATCTCGGCTTGGGGGGTGAATCCCCGCCGCCAGGCATTGAGTTCCTCCTGGGAGACGAGTTGGGGGCCGCCATCGCCGTTGGCCAGACGTTCCGTGGTCTGGAGTGTGGCCTGAGCTTCGGGGCCGCCCATGCCTGGCAGCACGGTGGGATTGGTCGGGGCTGAATCGCCGCTGGGATCGAAGGGCACGGAGTTCGCCGGAGCCATGGACGCAGACGGCCAAGGGCCGTGCCTACGGGAATCGATCCACCCTAGGGGGATTAAAAGCAGGGCTGGGTTTCGTAAAGCCTGTGCGCTTCGCCCAGGGGCATGCGGGGGGCAACGCCGAGGTTGATCGGGCTGCGGCAGCCGCTGGCCAGGCGCTGGCAAGCCGCCACCCCCACCATGGCGGCGTTGTCGGTGCACCAGGCCAGCGGCGCCACCCGCCACTGCAGCCCTTCCCGCGCCGCCCGCTCAGCCAGCAGGCCCCGCAACCGTCGGTTCGCTGCCACGCCCCCCACCAACACGAGGGTCTGGAGCCCTTGATCGAGGGCGCAGCGGCAACTGCGCTCCACCAACACCTCCGCCACGACTTGCTCAAAACTGGCTGCCAGGTCGGCCACCGGCAGGGCTGGATCCGCGGCAGCGAGGGCCTGCACCTGCCGCAGCACCGCGGTCTTGAGGCCACTGAAGCTGAAGTCGTAGGGGTAGAAGCCCCCCTCCGGCCGCGACACCCTTCCCTTCGGCAGGCGGAACCGGCTGGCATCGCCCCCCTGGGCGGCCACCTCGATGGCAGGGCCCCCCGGGTAGCCGAGCCCGAGCAGGCGGGCCACCTTGTCGAAGCACTCGCCGGCAGCATCGTCGTGGCTGCGGCCCAGGCGCAGGTACTGGCCTGGCTGATCGACCCGCACCAGTTCGGTATGGCCACCGCTGACGAGCAGCACCAGGGCCTCCCCCTCCAGGGGTTCCTCCCCGAGCTGGGCCGAGGCCAGGTGGGCCTCCAGGTGATGCACCCCCAGGAAGGGTTTGTCGTAGAGGCGGGCGAGGGTCCGGCCCGTCACCGAACCCACCAGCAGGGCCCCCACCAGGCCCGGGGCAACGGTGGCGGCAATGGCATCGACGTCTCGGAGGCTCACGCCGCTGCTGGCCACCACCTGCTCGATCAGGGGGGGCAGGGCCTCCAGATGCCGCCGGGAGGCGATTTCCGGCACCACGCCACCCCAGCGGGCGTGCTCCTCCACCTGGGAGGCCACGGCACTGGCGAGCACCTGGCGATCGCGCACAATCGCTGCCGCTGACTCGTCACAACTTGTTTCGAGGGCCAGAACGGTGGGCATCGCTCCCTTGCCTCTCCCCTACTGTCCGATCGTGACATCCTGCCCTGCGGCAGTCCCTGCCCGGCTCCTCCCCATGCGCCGTCTTTTCGCCGTACTCCTCTCCGCCTTCCTGCTCCTCGGCTTCGCGCCCGTGGTGCATGCCGAAATCGGCGGCCTCACCCCCTGTGCCGAGAGCGCCCGCTTCCAGCAGCGGGCCGGTACCGCTACCACGGCCCAGGCCAAGCATCGCTTCGAGATGTATAGCCAGGCCCTTTGCGGCGCCGACGGCCTGCCCCACCTGATCGTGGATGGCCGCTGGAGCCACGCCGGTGACTTCATCATCCCTGGCATCGCCTTCCTGTACATCACCGGCACGATCGGCTGGGCCGGCCGCACCTATCTTCAGGCCGTGGCTTCCCGCAAGGACGCCACGATGCACGAGATTCAGATCGACGTGCCCCTGGCCCTGAAGAGCACCATTGCCGCCGCCAGCTGGCCCTTGGCAGCCTTCGGTGAGTTCACCAGCGGCAAGCTCACCGAATCCGACAGCAAGATCACCGTTTCGCCCCGCTGATTCACGACACCCATTCACCGGCTAACCCCCATGAAGAAGTTCCTCACAACCGCCCCTGTTTTTGCCGCGATCTGGTTCACCGTCACGGCCGGCATCATGATCGAATTCAACCGCTTCTTCCCCGACCTGCTTTTCCACCCCCTCTGACAACTTGGCCGGGGATCGCCAATGATCCTTACCAAGTTGTTCCGACACCAAGCAGCCCATTGAGGGGCTGCTTTTTGATTGGCAGGTCAGGTTTGATCGCTGTCATTCGGCCCGCGCGGTCCCATGGCTTGGGGAGACAACCCAGGCGGTGGTCCCGGCATGCTGGCCGGTGGCGTTTCTCTAGCCCGCTGCGGTTCTGTACAGCCTGTACAGACCCGCTTTTCTCCGTCGAAGCGTCATCTCCCCGCCGGCGTATTCCCAGCAAGTTCGGCTCCAGGCCTAGGAGCTGACCCGGGACCAAAACCCTTCGCCGCTCAGGAGAAACACCGGCCTGCCATGGTTTCACTGTGGGCTGCCATGGTTTCACTGTCCCGGCGTAGACCCTCTTGGGCTGGGTGCCCGTGCCCAGGGGCACGACTAGCCGCAAGACGTGGTGTTCAGGCCTGGGGGAGCTCAGCCGCTAGGGGGCAGTGGGGGCAGGCCCATCAGGGTTTCCAATTCGGCCGTGGCCCCCTCCAGATCGGCATTGACCAGCACCGCATCGAATTCCGCGGCCGCTGCCAGTTCGACCCTGGCCCGCTCCAGCCGGCGGGTGATGGCCGCTTCGCTGTCGGTGCCGCGGCCGCGGATGCGGCGTTCCAATTCGGGGAACGATGGCGGGGCCACAAAGATCTGGAACCCCCCCGGAAAGCTCCGCCTCACCTGGCGGGCCCCCTCCAGCTCGATCTCCAGCACCACGGGCCTGCCCACCGCCAGCTCGGTTTCCACCGGCTCCCGGGGCGTGCCGTAGAGGTTGCCGGCGAATTCGGCCCACTCCAGCAGTCCGCCGCCGGCCACCTTGGCTTCAAAGCTGGCCCGATCGTGGAAGAAGTAGTGCACCCCATCCACCTCACCGCTGCGGGGGGCCCGGGTGGTGGCCGAAATCGAAAGCCAGATCGTGGGATGGCGCGCCAGCAGGCGGGCCACCAGGGTGCCCTTGCCCACACCGCTGGGGCCGGTGATCACGGTGAGGCGGCCGGATTCGGTGATCGGGGGCATGGAGCGCCTGGCACTGGGCGCAGAGTAGAAGCGGCTGGAGGGCGGAGCGGTATGGCGGCAATCCAGGCAATGGATGCAACGACCCTGCGGGCCGTGCTGGCGGAGCTGCGGCCCCTGCTGCTGCCCAGTCGGTTCGAGAAGGCCCAGCAGGCCGATCCCCACACCCTGCAACTGGGACTGCGCAGCCTCACCGGCAGCCACTGGCTCGAGCTGGGTTGGCAGGCGGAGGCCCCCCGGATCCATGCCATCGCGCCGCCGCCGCGCCAGGGGGAGGGCAGCACCCTGGCCCAGCAGCTGCAGCACAGCCTGCGGGGTCTGGCCTTGGTGGCCATGGAGCAGCAGGGTTGGGAGCGGGTGGTTGAGCTGGCTTTCGCCCGCAGACCCGGTGAGGAACCCCAGCGCTGGTTGGTGTTGGAGCTGATGGGGCGCCATAGCAACCTCTTTCTGCTTGATGGCCAACGGCGGGTGACCGCCGCCGGCCGCCAGGTGCGTCCAGCCCAGTCCCGCCTGCGACCGATCGGCACCGGCGATCCCTACACCCCTCCCCCGGCCCTGGCTGGGGAGCCCCCTCGGTGGGCCGAGTCCGAGCACGATTGGCGCCGCCGTCTCTGCCTGGTGCCGCTCCCTTTGGAGCAGGCCCTGCGGCAGGCCTACCAGGGCATCAGTCCTGCCCTGGTGCGGCAGCTCCTGGATGGCCTGCCGGATCCGGCCCCCCTCGAGGGGCCGGTGGGTGCCCTGGAGAGCGCCCAGTGGGGGGCTCTTTATTGCCGCTGGCGGGCCTGGCTGGAGGCGGTGGAGGCCCAGCGATTCCACTTCCACAGCGGGGGATGCAGCGATTACCGCTGCTGGGAACCCACCGCCCCAGGGGCCACCCCCCCGGGCCTGTTGAGCGACATGCCAATCAATGCCGGCCTGGCGGCCTACTACGGCGAGCGGCTGACGGCCCGCCGTTTGGACCAGCACCGCGGCGCCCTGCGGCAGCGGCTCGAGGCGGCCCTGGCGCGGGAGCGGCGGGAGGCCTACCGCCAGCAGGAGCTCCTGGCGGCGGTGCCCGGGGGGGAGGACCTGCAGCGCCGGGCCGACACCCTGCTATGCCAGCCCGATCCGCCCCGGGCGGTGGTTGAGGAGGCCCAGAAGCTTTACCACCAGGCCCGCCGCCTGCGCCGCTCGGTGGCCGCCATCACGCCCCGCCTCGAGCTCCACCGCGGCCGCCTGGCCTGGTTGGAGGCGAGCCTCCACTACCTGGAGCGCAGCGAAGGGCTGGAGGTGCTGGCGGAGCTCGAACAGGACCTCGACGACCTGGCCAGCCCCCGCCAGGGCCGACGCCAGCGGCGGCGCCAGGGGGGCCAGCCCCAACCCCTGGAACTCCGCACCGCCGGCGGCCTAAGGCTCCAGGTGGGGCGTAACCATCGCCAGAACGACTGGATCAGCCTGCGCCAGGCCCGCCGGGGCGACCTCTGGTTCCATGCCCAGGAATGTCCCGGGAGCCATGTGGTGCTCAAGGCCTCGGAGGCTGCTGCCGGGGCCGCCGATCTCGAGGCTGCGGCCGATCTGGCGGCCCACTTCAGCCGCGCCCGCGGTAACAGCCGCGTGCCCGTGGTGATGGTGGAGGCGGAAAGCCTGCAGAGGATTGCGGGGGCGGCGCCGGGCACCGTGCGCCATGGCGGCGGCCAGGTCGTCTGGGGCGAACCCGATCGGGGATTGGCTCTGCTGGGCGCTTCAACGTCGTCATGAGCCTCTGCCGAACCAGCCGCTACATGGCCC
>DAIQNM010000053.1:0-12915 GCA_036788375.1 Cyanobium sp. CTOTU6536
GATCTGCTCGAGGCAGAAGCGCAGGTAGGCGAAGGTTTTATCCAGCTCCGCCTGGTCGACTTCGCCAAAGCCACCGCTGCGGCAGGCGGCCAGCCAGGGAGAGGGCAGTTGGAAGCCGAAGCGCTCCAGAAGATCAAAAAACCAGCTGAAGTTGCGGCGCAGGGTCACGCGGCCATCGCTGCCGGTGACCTCCTTCACCATCGCCCCCACCGCCGTGCGGCAGGTTTCGGTGATCAGTTGGTTGAGCTCCACATCGGCGAGCACACCGGCGTCGTTGCCCTTGTAAACGTCGGCGATCGTGCGGCCGCGGCTCTCGGCCAGCAGACCCGGCAGCGAACGCAGCCCCTCCTCTTCCCGCTCCAAGGCTGCGATATTCACCAGGGTGGCGATCGCCTCCTCGGCGGTGGGGGGCTTGCCGATCGTGTGCAGGCCGCAGGGCAGCAGCCGGCTCTCGATCTCCATCAGCTGGCGGTACACCGCCCCCACCACGCCATCGCGGCCGCCGAGATCCAGCTCGGAGCCGTCCACCTCCGGCAAAACCACGTCCTTGTCCAGGTTGCACTGGCGCGCCGTTTCGACGATCGCGTTGACGATCTGCACGCCCCTGGAGCTCTCGCGCAGCTGCTGGTAGCTGCCCACCAGCTCACCAAGCTCCTTGAGCCCCTTGTAGAGACCAGCGTTCTCAGCCGGCGGGGTGAGGTAGCTGATCGTCGAGGCGTAGCCGCGCCGTTTGGCGATCGTGGCCTCGGAAGGGTTGTTGGCGGCGTAGTAGTAGAGGTTCGGCAGGGCTCCGATCAGGGAATCGGGATAGCAGGTTTCGCTCATGCCCATCTGCTTACCGGGCATGAACTCCAGCGAGCCGTGGGTGCCGAAGTGCAGCACCGCATCGGCGCCCCAAACCTTCTCGATATAGGTGTAATAGGCAGCGAAGCCGTGGTGGGGGCTGGCACTGCGCGAGTAGAGCAGCCGCATCGGGTCGCCTTCGTAGCCGAAGGTGGGCTGCACCCCCACAAACACATTGCCGAAGTGGCGGCCGTAAATCAGCAGGTTGGTGCCGTCGCTGTTCAAGTTGCCGGGGGGCTTGCCCCAGTTTTCCTCGAGGCGCTCGGAATAGGGTGTGAGGCGCTCGTATTCGGCCACGCTCATGCGGTGGGCAATCGCCAGCTCCGGCGCTCCCTGCAGGGCCTCCGGATCGGTCAGCACCGCCTCCATCAGCGCCTTGGGAGTACGGGGCATGTCGGCCACGGTGTAGCCCTTGAGCTTCATCTCCTCCAGCACCCGGAAGATCGAGCCGAACACATCGAGATAGGCGGCCGTGCCGACGTTGCCCTTGTCGGGGGGGAAGCTGAACACGGTGATCGCCAGCTTCTTCTCGGCGCGGGGCTTGATCCGCAAGGAGGCCCAGCGGATCGCCCGCTCGGCGATCGCATCGACCCGGTCCTGCAGGGTGTGGGCTTTGCCGGTGGCGTCGTCGCGGCCAGAGAGCACGATCGGCTCGATGGCGCCATCGAGTTCGGGGATGGCGATCTGCAGGGCCACCTGCACCGGGTGGAGGCCCAGGTCGCTCTCCTCCCACTCCTGGGTGGTTTGGAACACCAGGGGCAGGGCCACCATGTAGGGGCAGTTGAGGCGCTTGAGGGCCTCGACCGCCTTGGGATGGTCCTGCCGGGCCGGCCCGCCCACCAGGGCGAAGCCGGTGAGGCTCACCACCCCATCCACCAGGGGCACCTCGGGGTTGAGGGGGTCGTAGAAGAAGGCATTCACCGGCTTGGAGAAATCCAGGCCGCCGCAGAACACCGGAATCACGGTGGCGCCGCGGTATTCCAGCTCCTGGATCACCGCCACGTAATGGGCCTCATCGCCGGTCACGATGTGGCTGCGCTGCAGCACCAGGCCGATCACCGGACCCTTGCGGGCCTGCTCGGAGAGATCACTGCGGCTGGCGCTCCAGTTGAGGTACTCCTTGAGGTCTTCGAACATCGCCGGCGCCAGGGGATGCCAGATGCCCAGATCGGGGAACACCACCGGGTCGGCCACCAGCAGCCCGGGCCGGTCGCCATCGCTGCGTGGGAATACATATTTATCGGCCAGCATCAACAGGAAGTTGCGCAGGTTGTCCGGCGTGCCGCCCAGCCAGTACTGGAAGCTGAGCATGAAGGAGCGGGCATCCTGCGCCTTCTCCACCGGCAGGTACTTGAGCACCGACGGCAGGGTGTTGAGCAGCTTGAGCATGGCGTCCTGGAAGCCCGCCGAAGAGCCGCCCTTCTCCTTGCGCTTCTTCATGAACTGGGCGATCGCGCTCTTGCTCTGGCCGAGCTGGGCCATCGAGAAGGTGCCCAGCTTGTTGAGCCGCATCACCTCCGGCATCGAGGGGAACACCACCACCGCCTTGAGCCGGTCGCGGTGGGGAGCAACGGCCTCCACCACCTTCTGGGCCAGATCCTCGATGAAGATCAGCGAGGCGATGACCACATCGGCCGCCGCCACGTCGGCGCAGAAATCGGCGTAGTTCTGGGGGTCGCGCAGCTCCTCGATCAGATAGCCGCTCAGCTCGATCGCCAGGGCGCCGTTGTGGTCGTTGATCGCCTGGGCGGCGGTGGTGAGCGCGTTCTGGTACTGGGGCTCGAGCACCACGTACACGGCCTTCATCACGGCCCGTCCTTCGGCGGCGGTCCCATCAGCAGGGCTGACCCGGCGGTTGGCGGAACGGACCTGCGTGAACATACGAGCCGAGGATTGAGCAATGTGAAGGAGCCTACGAAGCAGCGTCGGTCTGTGCGACGTCTGCGGCAAAGGCGTTACAGGAGCGCCGGCGGCGCGGTGGCCACCCGGCCATAGCCCAGACGGGAGAGCAGGGGCCCGGCCATCGCCGTGGTGATCAGGGCCATCAGCACTCCCATGGTGAACAGCTGGGGCGTGATCACCCCCAGGTAGAAGCCCACGTTGAGCACCACCAGCTCGGTGAGGCCGCGGGTGTTCATCAGCCAGCCCAGGGCCTGGGCCTCCCGCGGCGGCACGCCGCTGGCCCGGGCCACGACCCAGGTGCCGAGAAATTTGCCCGCCACCGCCACCAGCAGCACCAGCAGGGCCGCCAGCAGCAGCTGGGGGGTGTTGAGGCTGCCGATGCGGGTGTTCAGGCCGCTCATGGCAAAAAAGAGTGGCAGCAGCAGCCGCAGCACCACCGTTTCCAGGCGCAGGGCCAGCCAGCGGTGCAGGGCCTCGCTGCGGGGCATGGCCAGGCCCCAGAGGAAGGCCCCGAAGATCACGTGCACCCCGATCAGCTCGGTGGCCACGCCGCTGAGCAGGGCGCCGCTGAACACCAGGGTTTGCAGAATTTCGCCGGGGGCCTCGCCGCGGCGGTGGCGGCGCTCCATCCAGCGGCGCAGGGGGGCGGTGGCCAGCAGCAGCGCCGTGGCGTAAAGGGCTGTGCCGACCAGGGTGGGCAGGGCGCCCAGGGCGGATCCGGAGCGGCTGAAGGCCACCACCGCCGCCAGCAGGCTCCAGCCCACCACGTCGTCGAGGGCGGCGGCCGTGATCGCCAACGCCCCTAGGGGCTGGCCCATCAGGTTGCGCTCCGCCAGGATCCGCGCCAGCACCGGAAAGGCGGTGATCGCCATGGCCGTGCCCATGAACAGGGCCCCGGCCACGCTGTGGTCACCCGGCAACAGATCCGGCTGCCAGCCCTCGAATCCGTAGGCCAGGGCAAGCCCCAGCAGCAGCGGCAGCAGCACTCCCACCGCGGTCACCCGGCTGGCCAGCGGAATGCGGCCCTGCAGGAGCCGGGGGTTGAGCTCCAGCCCCACCAGAAACATGAACAGCACCAGGCCCAGCTGCCCGAGCAAGTTGAGCTGGGTGCGCACCGCCGGGCTGAACAACCAGGCCGAAAGCTGGGGCTGCAGGGCCCCCAGCAGGCTGGGCCCGAGCAGGATGCCGCCCACGATGTCGCCCAGCACGCGGGGCTGGCCGAGGCGATCGGCCAGCTGCCCCAGCAGCTGGGCCACCGTGATCACCACGGCCACGGCCAACAGGGCGGTGACCAGGGGGGAAAGCTCGATGGTCGGGGTCGTCAAGGCCTGCCCATCCTGGAGCGGCTGGGGCGGGGTCAGGGCCAGGAGTCCAGACAAGCCCCCGGAAGCAACGCCGCCCCATAGGCTCGGCAGTAGTAACGGCGGCTGCCCCCACCAGCGGCTGAACCCTCCCCACCGGCTGCGGTCCTATTCCATGACGAGCACCCCCTCCCCCCTGGCCTCCGGTCTTTCCGCAGCCCCGATATCGGTGGTGGTGGCCGGCGCCCTGGGCCGGATGGGTGCCGAGGTGGTGAAGGCGGTGCGCGATGCCGCCGATTGCTCCCTGGTGGGTGCGATCGACACCACACCCGGAAAGGAGGGCGCCGATGTGGGTCTGGAGCTGGGCCTGGGCGAGCTGGAGGTGGCGATCACCGCCGATTTCGAGGGCACCCTCTGCCAGGCCAGCCAGGCGGTGCGCAACGCCGGCCCCGGGGGCGGGGCGGTGCTGGTGGATTTCACCCATCCCAGCGTGGTCTACGAGCACGCCCGCGGCGCGATCGCCTACGGAGTGCATCCGGTGATCGGTACCACCGGCCTCTCGCCAGAGCAGCTGGCCGATCTGGCCGAATTTGCCGCCAAGGCTTCGGTGGGCGGCGCCGTGATCCCCAACTTCTCGGTGGGCATGGTGCTGCTGCAGCAGGCGGCGGCGGCGGCGGCCCGCTTCTACGACTACGCCGAGCTCACCGAATTGCACCACAACCGCAAAGCCGATGCGCCCAGCGGCACCTGCATCAAAACGGCTGAGCTGATCGAGGAGCTGGGCAAGGCCTTCAACCCAGCCCAGGTGGAGGAGCACGAAACCCTGGCGGGTTGCCGGGGAGGACGGCGCGAGAGCGGCCTGCGGCTCCATTCGATCCGCTTGCCGGGCCTGGTGGCCCACCAGGAAGTGATGTTCGGCGGCCCCGGTGAGACCTACACCCTGCGCCACGACACGATCGACCGCTCCGCCTACATGCCCGGCGTGCTCCACACGGTCCGGCGGGTGCGTCAGCTCGAGGGGCTGGTGTACGGCCTGGAGCGCTTGCTCTGAGCCGGCAGCGCGGGACACTGGCACCATGCTGATTCCCCTGCGACCTGGAGAGCTGGAACGCCTGATTCCAGCGGTGGCCACCGGTCCCCAATTCAATGCCCTCAGCCGCGAGCCCCGCAAGCTCCTTCAGCGGGTGCTGATCTCGGTGATCGGCGGGGTGCTCACCCTGTTGATCAGCCAGACCTTTCTGTTCTCCAGCAAGCTCGGTCCGGTGATGCTGGTGGTGGGATTTGTCTTCCTCCTTTATTTGCTTTGGGGGCCGATCCTGGAGGCAGGCCAGCGCAACGCCACCTTGCGGCGCTACCCGGCGGCTGCCTTGTTCGAGGGCCGGGTGGCCGATCGCTTTACCCGCGAGGTCGTGGAGAGCCGGCGGGAGCAGGCCAACCGCGACGGCCGCCTCGAGCTGGTGGAAAACCGCCGCACCTGGCTCTGCCTGGAGCTTGAGGATGAGGAGGGGTATTTGGGCCAGTTGCGCTTCCCCTTCGAGAAGCGTCATGAGGCGATCCGTCCGGGGATGGTGGTGCGCACCTTGGTGCTGAGCGAGCGCAAGGACTTCAGTCGGATCGGCGCCATCACCGATGGCTGGCTGCCCCAGATCAAGGAATGGGTTGGGGAGTACCCCTTCCTGCTGCGGCCCGCCTTTGAGGAGCTCTGCCTACGGAGGCTCCGCTGAGGCGATCCTGGTCGCCATCGCCGGGCTTCGCCACCACGGCGCCACGGCAGGGAAGGGGGGACAAGCCCAGCCTGGGCCTGGGCCGGAACCTTCCGTGCCCGATCGCTCCTGGCGGCGGATACGGAGAACCGCCCGCCTGGGCGAGGCGCATGCCCCACAAACCTGCAACATTGCGTTACAGTTCCTGCAACACTTCGAAATCGCCCAAATGGCTACCTCTGCTGCTGCCGCCGCCACCATCCGCGGCGCCACCGTCACCACCGAAGACGGCGGTCGCCTCAATGCCTTTGCCACCGAGCCCCGCATGGAAGTGGTGAGCCCCGAAAGCGGCTGGGGCTTCCATGAGCGCGCCGAAAAGCTCAACGGCCGTATGGCCATGCTCGGCTTCATTGCCCTGCTCGCAACCGAATTCGCCCTCGGCGGCGAAGCTTTCACCCACGGTCTGCTGGGCCTCGGCTGATCCTCCTGGGGCTGGCTTCCCGATAGGAGCCAGCCCAATGTTCTTTAGGTCTCCCCCTTTGCCGCGGCAGGTTCTGCTGCGGTTTTCTCATGGTGGTTTTCGCTTCCATGCCCTCCTCCTTGCCGGCCCCCCTGCGGGCCCGGGTGATCGGTGCCGGTCCCACCGGGGCCCTCGCCGCCCTGGCCCTGGCTGAGGCAGGTTGGACCGTGGAGCTGGCTGATTCCCTCTCTGCCGCCGAACTGCAGCGGCGCCAGAGGGCCTATGCCCTCACCCATTCCAGCCGGCAGCTGCTGGAGCGGCTCCAGCTCTGGGCTCACCTCGAACCCCTGTTGGTGCCCTTCCACCACTTGCGTTTGTTGGATGCGGCGGTAGCGCGGTCGGTGGATTTCAGCTCTGCCGACCTGGCCAGCGCTCCCACCGCCGCCGCTCCGGTGGGCTGGATCGCTCGCCACGGGCCCTTGATGGCCCTGCTGCTGGATCGCCTCGCCCGCCATCCAGCGCTGACGCTCCAGCTGGGGGCCGGCCCGAGCCAGGGCGAATCATCCGGCTGGGATCTGGTCGTGGCGGCCGATGGGCCCAACTCCAGCACCCGCGGCGCCCTGGGCATCGGCTGGTGGGGCTGGACCTACCGCCAGAGCTGCCTCACCGCGGAGGTGGATCTGCGCGGTGCCGGGGTTGCCACGGCCTGGGAGGTGCTCCGACCCGAGGGCCCCTTCGCCGTGCTTCCCCTGGGTGACGGGCGTTTCCAGTTGGTTTGGAGTGCACCGCAGGCCAGCAATTGCCGCCGGGAAGCCCTGGAGCCAGCTGCCTTTCTCGATGGACTGGCGGCCGTGTTGCCCGAAGGCCTCGAACCGGATGCGCTGCTGGATCGGCCCCGCGCCTTTCCCGCAGGCCTCCAGTTGGCCCATCGGCTCAGCCGCGGCAGCACCGTGCTGGTGGGGGAAAGTGCCCACCGCTGCCATCCGGTGGGGGGGCAGGGGCTCAACCTCTGCTGGCGTGATGTGGCGGTGCTGCATCGCCTGGCGCTCCGCGTCGCCGCCGGTGGCCTTCCAGCCCGTCGGCTCGGGGCGGCCTACGGCCGGCGCCGCTGGCCCGATCTGCTGTTGATCCTGCTCAGCACCGATGCATTGGTGCGGCTGTTCTCCAGCCGTCACCCGCTGCTCTTGGGTCTGCGGCGCCCGGTCCTGGCCCTGCTGGCGGCGCTGCCGGCGCTGCGGCAGATGCTGCTGGCCGTGATGACCGATGGCCGCCCCCGCTTGCGCCCAAGGCCAGCCGTTGCCAGCCTGGCTCCATGGTGATCAGCACCACCCCCCAACCCCTTCCCTCCGCGGGCCTGGTGCGCTTCCTGCGCCATCGCTTGGCGCTCAGTGAGAGCGCCCTGGCCCTGGGCATTCGCCAGTCGGAGCTGGAGCAGGCTCCCCTGCCGGTGGTGCTGTGGCGCTTCGGCCTGATCAGCCTCGAGCAGCTGGACCAGGTGCTCGCCTGGCAGGACAGCCAGCCCTAGGAGCAGACCGTCCTGGTGCCGCTCCTAGGGCTGGAGCCTGGATTCCGCCCCTAGGAATAGACGATCAGCGATTCCACCGGCACTCCGGCCGGCAGCTTGTCGCGGCCCTTGAGATCGGCCAATTCGATCACGAAGGCGAAGCCGCAGAGCCGCCCGCCCGCCAGGGTCACCAGCTCGCCGGTGGCGGCGGCCGTGCCACCGGTGGCCAACAGGTCGTCCACGATCAGGACCTTCGGGTTGTCCTCGAAGCCCTCGAGATGGATTTCGAGCCGGTCGCTGCCATATTCGAGGCTGTAATCAATGCCTTGCACTTGGCCGGGCAATTTGCCGGGTTTACGCACCGGCGCAAAGGGTAGGGCCAGGTCCGTGGCCAGGGCCGTGCCCACGATGAAGCCCCGCGATTCGATCCCCACGATCAAATCCGGTTGGAGCCGCTCGCAGACCGCACCCATCTGCCGCACCATCTCCTGCCAACCCTTGGGATCGCGCAGCATCGGCATCATGCAGCGAAACAGGATGCCCGACTTTGGGAAGTCGGGATGTTCGCGCACCCACTGGCGCAGCTCAATCCCGGGGTCGCTTGGGGCCGACTGGGGCTGGGGCGTTGGCTCCGCCGTGCCGTTGCCGGGGACGGGGCCGTCAGCCGGAATGCTGGTACTCGATTCGTTGCTCATGGAAGCGGGGGACGGGGCCGCAGCCGGCGCCCCAGGGTGACGGATGGGGCTGGACACTGGCATCATCGCAGCCATGGCCCAGGCTCCCGTTTCGCTCACGACCGCCACCGCAAGCGCCCCTTCCCTGGCGCTAGCCCCCGCTGGCGATCCCTCGACCAGCGCTGCTGCCCTGCCCCGCCGGGGCCTGGAGCGGCTGGATCTGATGCTGCTGTGCCTGGAAGCCCTCGACCTCAACGGCGGCGAGGCGATGCTCTGGCTCAGCAACAACCTTGGCCTTTCCGACCGCTTCCCCAACCGGGTGGAGCTCTGGAAACGTCGCTGCCACAACCCGATGCGCAGGGCCTGCCGCCGCGGCGGCCTCGCTGCCATCGATTCGGAGGGCCTGATGCGCATTCTCTGCGCCATGGCCGATCGGCTCTATCCAATGGTGCGCACCCTGCTTTCCGCCGCCGAACCGCCCGAGCTCAATGCCCAGCGCTGGAACCTCTTCGAGGCCCGCCTGGCCGAATTGCTCCGGGAGCGCATGAATCCCCGCCGCAGTGCGGTGCAGAAGCTGCTGGATCCGGTGGCCGGTGCTGAAGAACGGCGCCAGATGATTCAGTCCCTTGCCTTGGTGGCCGGTGACGGGGGCTATGAACGCCTCCGCGCCAGCCTGCTCGATGCGGCGGCCTGATCCGATGTTGTTTCCATCCCCGATGCAGAAGACCCTCGCCTACGACCAGCAGAGCTGTCAGCTCAGGGTTGAGGGCCTTCCCGACCTCTCGGCCGGCCAGAGCGGCGATGACCTCGGCATCCTCACCCGCTGGACCCTGCGCTGGGCGGGTCGCCCCGAACTGGAGGGCGAACGGGACCACCTCGAGGCCCTGATCGCCGTGGTGCTTCCCTACGCGCGCCACATTGTCAGCGGAGTACGGCGCAGTTTTGGCGATAACTCCGCTGCCGTGCGGATTGCCCCTGGTGAGGCCGGCACCCACACCATCCATTTGCTGAGTCGTCAGAGCGGCACTCCCTCCCTTGACCTCAACCTCGACGATGCCGAACTTGCCGATCTGGTTCGGGTGCTCGATCGTTTGCGGCTTGACCCCCGGGTGCATCTCTCCCTCACGGTGCCGCCGGAGCGCCCGCTGCGTGCCCGGGAACTGATCCAGCGCGTGCCATTGCAGCGTCGCCTGGCCGCCCCGGTGGGTGGGGTGGCCGCCTTGGCCCTGGCCGCTTCCCTGGCGGTTCTGCTTCCCGCTCCCCCGCCGGGCCGCACCCCCGCCAACGTCAAGCCCGTGGCTCCGGCTGCTTTGCCGGCTGCTCCAGCCCCGGGCCGGCCCTGAAACCCGCACCCCCAAGGTTGACGGAGGAGGGCCTCCGGCCACACTGGGGAGCCTGAGCGGCCTTCCGTTTTCCCGATGACGATGACCTGGTCGGAGTTGCGGCGGCGGGTGACCCGCCTCGGGGCGGCCCTTGATGTGGTCGTGCGCAGCGATCCGGAGGTCTGCGGTCTAAGCGGTGAGGAGTTCCATCTCTCGCTCCACCATGGTGGCCATGGCGATTGCACGGTCTACCAGCTTTCCCTGATCGACTGCCCCAACGAGCTCGTGCTGATGGAGTTTGAGCGCTGGATGCGCGGGGCAGGCCATGCCCTCGATCTCTGAGCGTCCCGTGATGGCCCAGCCCCTCCGCCTCGATCTGCCTTCCCCCCCCAGCGAAGCGGTGGTTGCGCCCGGCCGCCGATCCGCCGCGGCGCTGGGCCGCCGCCGTCGGCGAAGGGCCCGCTATCGCCAGGTGGCTCTCGGGCTGGCGGTGTCCGCCGCCGGCGCGACCATCCTGGCGGCCTTGATGCTGATCCCGCAGCGATTCGATGGCCTGCTGCTGGTCAGCAATGCCATCGCCAATGTGATCGGTGGGCTCAACCTGCTGGCGGTGGGGCTGCTGCAGCTGGCGGGGGTGCTGGCGGTGGCCCTGCTGGCGGTGTTGGCGCTGCTGCTGCTGGTGGGTGGGCTGGTGCGGATCGTCCGGGCCCTGACGGGTCGTCCGGTCAGGGCGCGAGGCGCTGCAGCCATAGCCCGGCCAGTTGCCACGAGGACCACAGGAACATGAGCAGGATCAACCACTGCAGCCAAGGGGGCCTGCGGGTCTCGGGACTGGCCATCGGCTGGCTGGCAGCAAACCCTTCAAGACTAGGTTTCCAGCCTCGGCGACCTGCGGGCTGCTGATCAACGGCCCCTCCCCTTCTTGAAGGGCCCAGCTCGCTTGAATGGGTCAGGAGGTCCTCCTGCTGCCATGCCCGACTGGTTGGTGATCCTGCTCCTGATGGGGCTGGTCATCGTGATGATCCAGCCGGAAGCTGCTCACTACGACTGGTATCAGGGCCTCAGGCGGCCCCTTTGGCTGTCCTTTTCCATCTGGCTGCCTGCCATCCGCCTGGTCCTGCAGGTTGCTTTCTATGTCTCGCTTCTGATCCTGCACAGCCGCGCCCCAGGCGGGATCTGGGTGGCGGGCTATCTCCTTCCCCTGGCATTGCTGCAAGCCAGCACCTGGTGCTCCTGTCGCCTCCGCCGCCTTGGCCTGGGCTGCCTGGTTGCCCTGCTGGCTTGGCTGTCTGCCCTGGTGCTAGCCATCCTGGTCTGGCCGATCTCCGCTCTTGCCGCCTGGCTGGTGCTTCCCTTCCTGTTGTGGATCCCGGTTGAGGGCCTATCCGAGTGCCAGATGCTCCGTCTCAATGGCATTGGGGTGCCGCGCGAGCCCCGCAGGCGGCCCAGTCCCCTGGTGCCTCGCCGCCGCCGCCCGCGCCGCCACTGCCGCTGATGGAGCCCCTCGTTCAGGCCCTGCTCGATCCCGCCGCCTACGACCATCCCGTCGCGGCGGTGCAGCTGCTGGAAACCCACATTTCCTGGGTCTTCCTGACCGGCCCCTTCGCCTACAAGGTCAAGAAGCCCGTGAATCTTGGCTTTGTCGATTTCAGCAGCGCCGAGCGGCGCCTCTACTGCTGTCAGGAGGAGGTGCGCCTCAATCGTCGCCTTGCCCCGGACCTTTACCTGGGGGTGGTGCCGATCCATGGGCCGCCGGAGCGGGCCTCCTTCCATGGTTCTGGAGCGGTGATCGAGGCGGCGGTTCAGATGCGCCAATTCCGCCAGGAGGATTTGCTCCCGGAGGCCCTGGCCCGTCATGCGGTGCAGCCGGCCCTGATCGATCGGTTGGCGCAGGAGCTGGCCGGTTTCCATGCCACCGCCGCCACAGCCCCTGCGGGGGCGCCCTGGGGCACAGCGGAGCAGGTGCTCCAGCCCGCCCTGGCCAACCTCGACACCCTGGCCCAATGCGGTCGCCTGCCGGCGGACCACGGGGCCCTGCGCCACTGGATCACGGCCGAACTCAAGCGCCTCGATCCGCTGCTGAGGAACCGTTGCGATGGCGGCCGCATCCGCGAGTGCCACGGTGATTTGCATCTCGGCAACATGGCCCTCCACGGCGGGCGGATCACGGTGTTTGATGGCCTCGAATTCAGCGAGGCCTTGCGCTGGATTGATCCGATCAGCGACCTTGCCTTTCTGCTGATGGATCTGCGCCAGCGGGGCCATGCCGAGCTGGCCCTGCGCCTGCTCAACGGCTGGCTTGAGGCGGGCGGTGACCATGGCGGCCTGCGGCTGCTGCCCTGGTACAGCGCCTACCGCGCCCTGGTGCGGGCCAAGGTCACGGCCCTGCGGTTAGCCCAGGGCGAGCTGCCGGCTGCGGAAGTCGATCGACTGGAGGGCGATCTGGCTGCCTATCTGGCCGCCGCCCGCCAGGCCATGGCCCCTCCCCGTGGTTCCTTGGTGATCACCCACGGCGTTTCGGGAAGCGGCAAGAGCCACGCGGCTGGCCTGTTGCGGCAGCGGGGCTGGATCCAACTGCGCTCGGACGTGGAGCGTCTGCGGCTGTTTGGCCGCTGGGGTTCGGCCGGGTTCGACCCTTCCCTTGGGGCGGACCCCTATGCCGCATCGGTGAGCGAGGCCCTCTATGGCACCGTGCTGGAGGATGCTGCCGCCGCCGCCCTGGCCGCAGGCCTGGCGGTGGTGGTGGATGCCACCTTCTTGAAGCGGCAGCAGCGGCAGGGATTCCGGCGGCTAGCGGCGGCTGCGGGGGTCGGCTTCGGCATCCTCGACTGCCCGGTCAGCACCGAGCTGGCCCGCCATCGCATCGCCAGCCGCCAGGCCAGTGGCGTGGATCCCTCCGAGGCCGACGCTTCCGTGCTGGAGCAGCAGCTCGCCGGGCAAGAGCCCCTGGATTCGGCCGAAAGGGCTTGGGTGGTGGACCTGGGTGATCCGCTGCTCAGCTCGCTTGGCGAGGCCCTGCCGGTGCCCCCGTGTGCTTCTGCGGGCGCCTAAGGGTCCTCAGAACCATTCGGCAACGGCTGCTTCCTGGGGGTTCACGTTGGCTTCCGGCGTGGAGCGGCGGAACTCAAGGGTGATGTTGCGCTTCTGCTCACCATCGGCGGCGATGGCTTCGATGGGATAGAGCTGCTGGCCATCGCGGAAGGGCA
>DAIQNM010000054.1:0-12775 GCA_036788375.1 Cyanobium sp. CTOTU6536
GCCCAACCCGCCGCTACCCCAGCAGCAAAACCCGCCCGTCCCGCCGGCGAAGGCGGCGAAGGTGGTGAAGGGGGCGAAGGCTGAAGCAGGAAGGTGCCCCTAGGGCAGGACGCTGAAGCCTGAGCTAAGAAGGGGAAGCCTGAGACCGGTGGCGCAAGAGCAGCCGTCTCAGCCTGCCGTCAGAGCCTGGCGGAGGGTGGCCAATCGGCGGGCATTCACGCCCAGATCGGAATCCCCCAACCGCGACACCGAGCGGGCCTCGATCAAGCCGGCCGCCGGCGTTGCGTGGAGTTCGAGATCATCGACAAAACCAAACAGGCGACTGGTGGCCGTGGCATGGAGGTAGCCCTCGCCCGTCTCCACCAGCTCCACCCCATCGAGGGCGAGCACGGCCGGCAGGAGCCGCTCCAGGGCGGCGGCGGGATCGGCCACGGCCCAGTCCTCACGGGCGCAATGGGCCGGGGTCGGGCAGGGGGCCAAATGGCCTTGACGGAGCCCGAGGTCGGCCGGGATGGGGCCCTCCAGGTGCAGCAGGGCGGCTGAGGCCGGCAGGGGCAACAGGGCGCCAAACAGCAAGACCAGAGCGGGCACGAAGGCCATGAGGCGGGCCGCCAACAGGCGACACCGACGCCACAAACGAAGGGACATCAGCGCAAAGAAATCACGGCTGCAGCCAGCTTGCCGCCACCGCCTCCGGACGGTCGATGTGGGGCAGGTGGCCGCAGCGCTCCAGGGTGTGGATCCGCTCGCCCAGCAACTGCTGGGCGGCCCGCTTCTGGGGCGCGCGCAGGATCCGGTCGTCGTCGCCCCAGAGCACCGCCAGGGGCTGGGGCGGAAGGGGCTCGCCACAGCCGGCAAAGCCCCCGGAGCGGGCGAAGCGGGCCAGGGCCGGGGCCCAGCCGGGCGAGGCCAGGTGCAGGGAGGCAATCTCCAGTTCGGCGGGCCCAACATCCGCCGCGGGATCAGCAAAGGCCGAACGGCAAAGCCCCCGCCGCACCCCCGGCAGGGCCAGAAAGCGCACCCCCAGGACATCCAGCAGCGGCGGCAAGGGCATGGGGCGGCCGGTGAGGCCCGCCGGCGCCAACAACAGCAGCCGCTCCACCCGCTCGGGATGGCGGCGGGCAAGGCAGACCGCCACCGATCCCCCCATCGAGGCACCGATCACCCCCAGGGGGCCAGCCGTATCCGGCCGGCCTTCCAGTACCTCCAACAGGGCCGCCAGATGGCCCAGCACCGGTTCGGGCCCCTGGGGGACTCCGGCCGGGCGGGGGCCGAAACCAAAGCCATGGAGATCGGGAATCACCAGGCGGTGATGGGGGGCCAGCAGGGGCGCGATGCGCCGGAACTCCAGAAAGGAGCTGTCGAAGCCATGGAGCAGCAGCAGGGGCGGCCCTTCCCCCAGCACCGCCACGGGCCAGCGATCCTCCATTCCGGGCAGGGACCACCACTGCACCGCCGCCGCCAGATCCCGCCCTAGGGAATCCTGAAGATGATCTGCAGCCCAGGCGACGAGGCCAGGGCCATCGGCCCCGGGTTCAGGCCCGCTGGGCGCTGCGATGGCAGGATCCAGTCCAGGGCTGATGGCTGGGCCGGCGGGGTAGCTCACGCCGTTTGCCGCTCGGCGGTGGTGGTGACCAGGGCCCCCAGCAGCTCAGCCGGACCCACGGCAAAGGGCAGGTGGTGCAGGTCGGAGCCGCCGCGGCAGGCGAAGGTACAGACCTCCTGCAACTCCTCCAGGGTGGCCCTCGCCAGCCCCAGGTCGGCCAGGGTGAGGGGCAACCCCAGGGCCTGGAAGAAGGGCAGCAACTGCCGCCGTGCCTGGCCGGCCAGCTGGTTGCCGCCCACCTGCTCCTCAAGCCGCAGCTGCACCAGCACCCCAAAGCCCACCTTTTCGCCATGGAGCGAGCCATGGCAGGCCGACAGCTGGGTGAGGCCGTTGTGAACGGCATGGGCCGCGACGGTGCGGCAGCGGGCGCCGCCCAGGCCACCGATCAGGCCGGCCGTAAGGGCACTGGCCTCGGCCACCCGCCCCCAGGCCTCGCCACCGGGGGCCTCCATGGCCGCCAACCCCTCCAGCAACAACTGATCGCGCAGGGTGCGGGCCATCTGCACCGCCTGCTGCACCAGGCCGTCGTTGCTGGCACCACTGCTCACGGAGGCCTCATACCACTTGGCCATGGCATCGGCAATGCCACTGGCGAGGGTGCGGGGCGGGGCCTGGCGCACCAGGGCGTGGTCGAAAACGAGCAGGTCGGGACAGCGCTCCAGGGCCACATCACCCTGGAAGGCGCCTTCGGGGCTGTAGAGATTGGCCAGAGCTGTCCAACCGGCGCAGGTGGCGGCACTGGAGGGGACCGTGGCGCAGGGCAGCCCCAACCTTTGGCTTAGGAGTTTGCCGGCATCGAGTACTTTGCCGCCGCCGAGGGCCAGCACGGCGTCGCAGCGCTCCGAACGCGCCAGATCGGCCAGCACCACCAGATCCTCTTCGCAGCAATCCCAGCGCAACGCAGCGGCCACCGCCTGGCTGCCGTGACCGGCGAGTTGGCTAGCAAGCTGCTGGCGCAGGGGCTCGGTGGCGGCGCTGCGACCGAGCAACAAGGGCCTACGGCCTAGGGCGGCCAGGGCTCCCAGCGCCTCAACCAGGGCCCCTTCCCCGCGCAGCACCGCAGCAGGAGCAATGGCGTGGTGGCTGGTCGTGGTCATCGGAGCAGGTTAGGGAGCTGCTGGGTTGGGAGCGGGGAGCCGAGGCTTGGGCGGAGGTTGGTGATCGGGCCCTACACGCCGAAGGCCCCGGATCGGGAATCAGCAGTTCATTCAGGAACGTGCTCGCCAAGGCGAGGGGACTTCCCCACTGGATGCCCACGAAATGGGCCCCATGGATGGCATCTAGCCAGATCAGCCGCGAGGGGAGATCCAGGGAGTCACCGCCAGCGGGAGCAAAGATCTGCACCACCAGCTGTTGTCCCGCAGCCAGGGAGAGCGGAGGCTCAGTGAAGCAAAGACAGGCACCAGAATCACTCACATCCCACACGTGACAGGGGAGGGGATCAGCCCCTGCCTCGGGCAGAACTTGGGCCACCAGCTTCACACTGGCGAAGGGAACCAGGTGGCGTTGGTCCCGCCGCGGGATCTGGTGAAGAGCCATGGGGCGGTGGTATCGGCCCTGGCGGTCAGGCCGAGGCCGCCGCCAATTCCGGCAGGGCTGGGCTAGGACTCTGCTTGAGGATTACCACCTGCTTGTCGGCATTGACATCCACCATGGCCGCATCGCCCTCGCCGATCCGGCCGGAGAGGAATTCCTCGGCCAGGCTGTCCTCGAGCAGACGCATCACGGCACGTCGCAGAGGCCGGGCACCGTAACTGGGGTTGTAACCCTCCTCCACCAGGCGCTCCTTGAAGGCCTCGGTGACGGAAAGGCGGATGCCCTTCTCTTCCATGCGGGCGAAGACCTCGCGCAGCATGATTTCGGCGATCTCCTTGACCTCGTCGCGGCTGAGCTGGCGGAAGACGATGATCTCGTCGAGGCGGTTGAGGAACTCGGGGCGGAAGTACTGCTTGAGCTCCTCGTTGACCAGCGAACGGATGCGGTTGTAATTGGTTTCCTCCACATCGCCACCGCCAAACTCAAAGCCAAGGCCGCCACCGCCCTTCTCGATCACCTTCGAACCAATGTTCGAGGTCATAATGATCAGGGTGTTCTTGAAATCAACCGTGCGGCCCTTGGAATCGGTGAGTCGTCCATCTTCAAGCAATTGCAGCAGGAGATTGAAGACATCGGGGTGGGCCTTCTCGATCTCATCGAACAACACCACGGTGTAGGGCCTGCGGCGCACGGCTTCGGTGAGCTGGCCACCTTCGTTGAAGCCCACATAACCCGGAGGCGAACCGATCAGCTTGCTGACGGTGTGGCGCTCCATGAACTCCGACATGTCGAGCCGGATCATGGCGTCTTCGCTGCCGAAGAAGTAGGCGGCCAGGGCCTTGGTGAGCTCGGTCTTGCCCACGCCGGTGGGGCCGGAGAAGATGAAGCTGGCGATCGGCCGGTTGGGATTCTTCAGACCCACCCGGGCCCGACGAATGGCCCGGGACACGGCCTTGACGGCTTCGTCTTGGCCGATCAGGCGCTGGTGGAGGGTTTCCTCCATGTTAAGGAGCTTCACCGATTCGCTCTCGGTGAGTTTCTGCACCGGCACGCCGGTCCAGGAGGCCACGATTTGGGCGATGTCTTCCTCCGTGACCACCGGTGTGCGCGCCTCCGGGGTGGATTCGGCCGCGAAGGAAGACCCCTGCTCCGCAACGGCGACGGCCTCGGATCCAGTGGTGACCTCAGCAGGCTCCTCATCACGGCGGGCCTGCAGGATCGAGCGGATCTGCTCGCGCAGCTCCACCTCCTTATCGCGCAATTCACCGGCCTTACTGAAATCCTGCTGACGCACCGCGTCCTCCTTCTCCTTCTGCACGCCCCGCAGTTGCTTATCCACCTCCTTGGCGGCGGGCGGCAACTTGGAATTCATCAACCTCACCCGGCTGCCGGCCTCATCGATCAGATCGATCGCCTTGTCGGGCAGGAAGCGGTCGGAGATATAGCGGTCGCCCAAGGTGGCGGCGGCCACGAGGGCCTCATCGGAGATGCGCAGGCGGTGGTGCTGCTCATAGCGCTCCCGCAGACCCCGCAGGATCTCGATCGTGTCGATCACGGAGGGCTCACCCACCATCACCGGCTGGAAGCGCCGCTCCAGGGCCGCATCGCGCTCGATGTGTTTGCGGTATTCATCGAGGGTGGTGGCCCCGATGCACTGGAGTTCGCCGCGGGCCAGGGCGGGCTTGAGGATGTTGGCTGCATCGATGGCGCCCTCGGCGGCACCGGCTCCGATCAAGGTGTGCACCTCGTCGATCACGAGGATCACGTTTCCGGCCGAGCGGATCTCCTCCATGATTTTTTTGAGGCGCTCCTCAAACTCACCGCGGTATTTGGTGCCGGCCACCAAGAGGCCGATGTCGAGGGTGAGGACCCGCTTGTCCTCGAGGATGTCCGGGATATCCCCTTGGGTGATGCGCTGGGCCAGCCCTTCGGCGATGGCGGTCTTACCAACGCCGGGCTCGCCGATCAGCACCGGGTTGTTCTTGGTGCGGCGGCCGAGGATCTGGATCACCCGGTCGATCTCGTTGTGACGACCGACAACGGGATCAAGTTTGGCCTCCGCCGCCAATTGGGTGAGGTTGCTGCCGAATTCGTCGAGGGTGGGGGTCTTGGTGGAGCCCTTGCCGCCGCCGCCGGCAGCGACTTCGGCCGTTTCGCCGAGCATGCGGATCACCTGGGTACGCACCTTGGCGAGGTCAACGCCGAGGTTTTCCAGCACCCGGGCGGCGACGCCCTCGCCTTCGCGGATCAGCCCTAACAGCAGGTGCTCGGTGCCGATGTAGTTGTGGCCGAGCTGGCGGGCCTCCTCCAAAGAAAGCTCCAGCACCCGCTTGGCTCGGGGAGTGAAGGGAATCTCCACCGCCACGAAACCGGAACCGCGGCCGATGATTTTCTCCACCTCCACCCGGGCATCCTTGAGGTTGACCCCCATCGACTTTAGCACCTTGGCCGCTACGCCGGTGCCCTCGCCGATCAGCCCGAGCAGAATCTGCTCAGTACCAACAAAGTTGTGGCCTAGGCGGCGGGCCTCTTCCTGGGCCAGCATGATCACCTTGATGGCCTTCTCGGTAAACCGCTCGAACATGGGCCGGGGCCGGGTGCACGTGATACCAACCTATCAGGATCAAAGCGGTCCGGTGGTTGTCAACGCCACCTTTTGGAGGAATCCAGTGACCAACAAGGTTTTTAGCGGTACTTAGCGATAAGCAACCAATAACGAATGGGCGGTTCACGCAACACAAACCGCCGGTTTTCCGTACCGCCGCTTAAGGCTTCAGCTTGAACCATTGGATCAGGGCATCGTCGCCATTTCGGTAGTAACCACGACGAATACCCGCTTCGCGGAAACCGGCGCCTCCGTAGAGGGCGCGGGCCGCATCGTTGGGAACTGCCACCTCGAGGGTGGCGTGCTGGGCGCCGGCGGCGCGAGCCTGATCGAGCAAGGCCTCCAGCACCCGGCGGCCCAGCCCCCGGCGGCGGCAACGCGGATCGACCGCCACCAGGGTGATGTGCAGTTCCTCGAGGATCAGCCAGCCGCTGGCCATGGCCACCAGCGCCTCCCCCTCCCATAGGCCCACTCCGGGGCGGCCAGGGGCGGCCAATTCCGTGTCCCACTGGCCGGGCGTCCACAGCCCCCCCAGGGCGGCGGCATCGAGGGCCAGGCAGGCCTCCCGGTCGGCGGGCATCAGGGCCCGCAGCGAATCGCTCAGCGAATGGCTCAGCGAATCAGTGAGCGAATCGGCAGGTGTGCGCGGTTCGGGATTCAAGCGGAGCCGGGCGGGCGGGATCCCTACGATTGCGGATCCCATCCCCGCCCCGCGGCAGGGTTCCGTGCCCCGAAGCGCCTGAAGCGCCTGCAGCGATCGCCTTTCCCTATGGTGACGACCCCCGCACCCCATCCCGCCGGCGCCCAGCTCCCCCTGGGCGGACGCCCCTTCGAGGCCGGCCGGGATGGCAGCAGCCCCAACCGCAACCTCACGCCGCTCAGCACCGCCCTCGACGACGACGAGCAGCTGGTGGTGGGCGGCTGCCGCCTTGACGACCTGGCCGCCACCTACGGCACCCCCGTCTACGTGCTCGACGAGGCGACCCTGCGGGCCACCTGCCGCGCCTACCGCGACGCCCTACAGAGCTTCTACCCCGGTCCCTCGCTCGCCATTTACGCCTCCAAGGCCAACAGCTCCCTGGCCCTCACCGCCCTGGTGGCCAGCGAAGGCCTGGGCCTCGATGCGGTGTCCGCCGGTGAATTGCTCACCGCCCTGCGGGGGGGCATGCCGGCCGAGCGGATCGTGCTGCATGGCAACAACAAATCGGAGCAGGAGCTTGGCCTGGCCCTGGAGCACGGCGTGACCGTGGTGCTCGACAACTGGCACGACCTGGCCCTCCTGCGCCACCTGGCGGCCCCCGGACTCACCAGCCCGGTACGGCTGCTGGTGCGCTTCACGCCGGGGATCGAATGCCACACCCACGAGTACATCCGCACCGGCCACCTCGACAGCAAGTTTGGTTTTGATCCCGACCAGCTGGAGGCGGTGCTCACCGAGCTGGCGGCCTGCCCTTGGGCCTTGGTGGACGGCCTCCATGCCCACATCGGCTCCCAGATCTTCGAGCTGGAGCCCCACCGCGATCTGGCCGGTGTGATGGCCGATGCCCTGGCCCTGGCCCGTTCCCTGGGCCACCCCTGCGCCGACCTCAACGTGGGCGGTGGCCTGGGGATCCGCTACATCGAAAGCGACGATCCCCCCTCGATCCAGGACTGGGTGCGCACCGTGGCCGAAGCGGTGGCCCAGGCCTGCCGGGATCGCAACCTCGACCTGCCCCGCCTGCTCTGTGAACCGGGCCGATCGCTGGTGGCCACCGCCGGGGTGACCCTCTACACCGTGGGAAGCCGCAAGGAAATCCCAGGCCTGCGCACCTATCTCTCGGTGGATGGGGGCATGAGCGACAACCCGCGCCCGATCACCTATCAGTCGCGCTATACCGCCGTGCTGGCCGCAAACCCCCTGGCGGAGCCCACCACGGTGGTGACCGTGGCGGGCAAGCATTGCGAATCCGGCGATGTGCTCCTGCACGATCTGGCCCTGCCACCGGCCGATTCCGGCGCCCTGCTGGTGGTGTTTGCCACGGGGGCCTACAACGCCTCGATGGGCTCCAATTACAACCGCATCCCCCGGCCGGCCGCCGTGCTGGTGGGCGACGGCAACGCCGAGCTGGTGCAACGGCGTGAGCAGCCGGACGAGCTACTGCGCTACGACCTGCTGCCGTCCCGGCTGACACCGGTACCTTGAGGTTGGCGGAGCTGCTGTTTGGCAGCAGAGCCGCCCGAATTCCGCCCGAACCCCCCAGTTCGCCGTGTCCTGGCAGCCGCCCAGCGATGTTCTCCTGCTGCTGGTCGATCTGCTTTTCGCCGGTCTGATCGGCAAACTTCTGCTCGGCCGCATCACCGAAGCGCGCACGCTTTGGCTGCTGCGCGGTTATCTCTGCCTGGTGGCCCTGGCCTGGTTTGTGCAGCGCTTCGTGCCGCTGCCCCTCACCAGCAAGCTGATCGATGCCCTGGTGTTGGCCTGCAGCCTCGCCCTGGCGATCCTGTGGCAGGGGGATCTGCGGCGGTTGATGGAGCGGCTGGGCACCGGCCGCATCGCCGATCTTTTCGGCGACCGCAGCCGCGAACAGATCGCTTCCGGCTCCGTGAGCCTGCTCACCGAGGCGGCCGGTCGTCTCTCCCAGGCCCGGCGGGGTGCCCTGGTGGTGCTCGACCTGGGTAGCGACCTGCGCCCTGAGGATTTCCTCAACCCCGGCATCCAGCTGGATGCCCGCCTCTCGGTGGACCTGCTGCTCAACCTCTTCGCCGCCGACACGCCCCTCCACGACGGTGCCGTGTTGGTCCGCAACAACCGGGTGGTGGCTGCCGGGGTGATCCTTCCCCTCTCCCGCCAGGGCCTCAACCGCTACGGCACCCGTCACCTGGCGGCCCTCGGCCTCACCGAACGCCACGACCAGTGCCTCTGCGTGGTGGTTTCAGAGGAAACGGGCACCCTCTCCCTGGCCCGCCAGGGCCGGCTGGAGCGGCCCATCACCAGCAGCCGGCTGCACGACCTGCTCAACGCCGCCCTGGCCAGCGCCCCCCCCGGTACCCCGGCGGGTCGTACCGTGGCTGCGGACCCGCCGGAGCCCCGCGGATGAGTCGCGCTCTGGCGACCACTCCCCTTTCCCAGCGCCAGCCCCTGCCGCGGCAGCTGGATCCCGCTCGGCTACCCGGCCATGTGGCGGTGATCATGGATGGCAATGGCCGTTGGGCGCGCCAGAGGGGGCTGCCCCGGGTGATGGGCCACCGCGCCGGCGTCGAGGCCCTCAAGCGCACCCTGCGGCTCTGCAGCGACTGGGGCATCGGTGCCCTCACCGCCTACGCCTTCTCCACCGAGAACTGGACTCGGCCCGGCGAGGAAGTGACCTTCCTGATGACCCTGTTCGAGCGGGTGCTGGAGCGGGAGCTCGAGGCCCTAGAGCGCGAACAGGTGAGGATTCGCTTCCTCGGGGATCTGGAGCAGCTCCCCACGGGCCTGCAAAACCTGATTGCCGAAGCCACCAGCCGCACCGCCGCCAATGGCGGCATCCACTTCAACGTGTGCACCAATTACGGCGGCCGCCGGGAGCTGGTGCGGGCGGCCCGCCGGCTGGCCGAGCAGGTGCGCGACGGCCAGCTCGACCCCAACTGCATCGACGAGGCAAGTTTTGCCGCCGAGCTCCACACCGCCGGGGAGGTCGACCCCGACCTGCTGATCCGCACCAGCGGCGAGCAACGGATCAGCAACTTCCTGCTCTGGCAACTGGCCTACGCCGAGCTGCACATCACCGATGTGCTCTGGCCCGACTTCGACGCCCGGGCCCTGCTGGCCGCCCTGGAGGATTATCAGGGCCGTAACCGCCGCTTCGGTGGGGTGGAGACGCCGGCATGATCACGCGTCACGACTGGAGCCAGAGCGAAATCCAGACCCTGCTGGATCTGCCCCTGATGGACCTGCTCTGGCAGGCCCAGCAGGTGCACCGGGCCGCCAACCCGGGTTACCGGGTGCAGTTGGCCTCGCTGCTGAGCGTCAAGACCGGCGGCTGTGAGGAGGACTGCGCCTACTGCCCCCAGTCGATGCACCACAGCAGCGATGTGAGCGGCCGCCCCGAGCTGGAGGTGGAGCCGGTGTTGGCGCGGGCCCGGGCGGCCCGGGATGCCGGCGCCCACCGCTTCTGCATGGGCTGGGCCTGGCGCGATATCCGCGATGGCGCCCCCTTCGAGGCGATGCTGGCGATGGTGCGGGGCGTGCGGGAGCTGGGCCTGGAGGCCTGCGTGACCGCCGGCATGCTCACCGGGCCCCAGGCCGCCCGCCTGGCCGAAGCGGGCCTCACCGCCTACAACCACAACCTCGACACCAGCCCCGAGCACTACGACCGGATCATCACCACCCGCACCTACCAGGAACGGCTCGAAACCCTGGGCCGGGTGCGCTCGGCCGGGATCCAGCTCTGTTGCGGCGGCATCATCGGGCTGGGTGAAAGTGGCGCCGACCGGGCCTCGCTGTTGCAGGTGCTGGCCAACCTCGATCCCCATCCCGAGAGCGTGCCGATCAATGCCCTGGTGGCGGTGGAGGGCACGCCCCTGGAGGACCGCCCGACGGTGGATCCGCTGGAGTTGGTGCGCATGGTGGCCACGGCCCGGATCCTGATGCCCCACAGCCGGGTGCGACTCAGCGCCGGCCGTGAGCAGCTGGGTCGCGAGGCCCAGATCCTCTGCCTGCTGGCCGGAGCCGATTCGATCTTCTACGGCGACACCCTGCTCACCACCGGCAACCCCGATGTGGCCGCCGATCGGGAGCTGCTGGCCGCCGCTGGGGTGCGGGTGCAAGCCGAGATGGCGGCGCCAAGGGTGGGGGTGGCGGCCCTGGCGCCATGAGCGTGGGGGTTGCGGCCTTCTACCGCTTCGCCGCCTTCCACGGGGCCGAACTGCCACCCCTGAGGGAGCGGCTGCTGGCGATCGGCCTTGCCGGTGGTGTCAAGGGCACGGTGCTCCTAGCGACCGAAGGGATCAACGGCACCGTGAGTGGGCCCGAGGAGGGCCTGGAGCAGCTGCTGGCGGCACTGCGGGCCGATCCCCGCCTCCTTGATCTGGCTGTGAAGCGCCACAGCGCCCCAAGCCAGGCCTTCCATCGGCTCAAGGTACGCCTCAAGGACGAAATCGTGACGATCGGCAGGCCCGGCGTGGACCCCACCAAGGCGGTGGGCACCTACGTGGCGCCCGCCGACTGGAATGCCCTGATCGATGACCCAGGCACCCTGGTGATCGATACCCGCAACGGCTACGAGGTGGCGGTGGGCAGCTTCGAGGGGGCCCTGGATCCGGGCACCGCCAGCTTCCGCTCCTTCCCGGCCTGGGTGGAGGAGGTGCTGCGGCCCCTTGTTGCCGAGCAGCGACCCAAGGCCCTTGCCTTGTTTTGCACCGGCGGCATCCGCTGCGAGAAGGCCACGGCCCATTTGATCCAAGCGGGCTTCGCGGGGGTGCACCACCTCGAGGGCGGGATCCTGCGCTATCTGGAGACGGTGGATCCGGCCGAGAGCCGCTGGCAGGGCGAATGCTTCGTCTTCGACCAGCGGGTGGCGGTGAACCACCGGCTGGAGCCCGGGGAGCACAGCCTCTGCCACGGCTGCCGCATGCCCCTTTCGGCCGCCGACCGGCTGCTGCCGAGCTACCGCGAAGGCGTGAGCTGCCGCCATTGCGTCGACCTCCTTACGCCGGCGGACCGGGAGCGGTTCAGCGAGCGGCAGCGGCAGGTGGACTTGGCACGGCGCCGTGGTGAGGACCACATAGGCAGGGAATTCCCGCCCGGCCACCCCCGGCAGACCAGCCATGGCTGAGCGGCTTCGCGCGGTCCCCCCCCTGGCCGCAGGCCAACGGCCCCGCTGGCTTGGCGCCCTGCTGGCCCTGCTGCTCAGCCTGGGACTGGCGATGGCGCTGCTCCATCACGGCGCCGCCGGAGCGGGCGATGGCCGATCGTCCCTGAAACCCGCCGCTGGCCAGCTCCAGCCGCCAGCCATGCAACCGCAACCGGTGCGGCGCCGCGATCTCTACAGGCGCCTGGAGCCCATTCCCCCCGAGCTGGCAGCCGCACCGCGGATCCGCCTGGGGGTGCATCTGGAGAACGCCCACAACCTCTCGATCCCGGACCAGACCTATATGGCTGACGGCTGGTACTGGCTGGAATGGCCCGAGGCGGTGCAGCAACGGATCGAAGCCGAGCAGATCGACCCCGATCAGCTGGTGGAGGTGGTGAACAACATCGTTGGCTACGACTTCCATGTGGAAGCTGATAACACCGAACCGCAGCTAAGCCCTGATGGCAGCCGTTACCAGCTGTTCCGCTTCTCCGGCCACTTCTACATCGATGATCTCAATATGCGCCGTTCACCCTTTAACCAGCTCTCCCTGCCTTTGCTGTTCGAAACCCGCCCGCAATCCTTCGCGGTGGATGGTGAGGATCCCGTGCTTTTGGTGCCTGAGGCCAACCAGGAGGGCCTGGTGGGGGCCTATGCCTCGATCAGGGGCTATCAAGAGGTTGGCGTAAATATCCAGCCCCTGATTCACACCTATCCCACCGATTTCGATGACCGCGCCACCCGTGCTTTCTCCATGACTGAAATGCGGGTTTACTACCGCATCCCCCGATTCACGGCCTTCCTGCAATGGCTGTTGCCGCTGCTGATCGTGATGGCGGTCGTGTTCCTGGCCCCGAGTCTGGAGGCTTCCCTCGGCGAATTGCGGCTGGCCATTCCCTCAACCGCCCTGCTGACACTGGTGGTGATGCAGCAGACATACCAAGCCGAATTACCGCCTCTTCCCTACCTCACCTTCCTCGACATCATCTACGCCTACTGCTACCTGATTGCGATCGTCCAATTTGTTTTATTTGTCTGGGGTATCAATGTTCTTGCCGCCGCCGAGACCGCCGTTTCAAACGAAACCGCCGATCAAGCCGCACCGGCGGCTGAATTGATGCTGCGGCGAAGGATCGATCTTGCCGATCGCCGCTTCCAGCAGATCTCCCTGGCCGGCCTGGCGGCGGTGATGATCCTGGCCTATCTCTTCTGATC
>DAIQNM010000055.1:0-12725 GCA_036788375.1 Cyanobium sp. CTOTU6536
CTGGCGCCCCTGGTGGGCGAGGCCCGCTTCTATTCCGCCACCTACCGCCTGTTCCACATCGCCGAGCTGGAGGATGCCTGCGAAGACCACGGCCAGGCCGTGATCTACCGCGGCACAATCCCCCACCACCCCCACCGCTTTGACCTCGATGGCCACCACGCCATCGAAACCGGCCGGGTGTTTCCGGTGTGCGGCAACAGCTTCCGGATGCTGCAGGCCACCCGGTTTGCACCCCATTTCACGTTCATCGGCGACTTCAGCCGCCACTACGGCCTGTTCCCCGGCTGCGGCAGCAGCCTGCCCTTCACGGGCGTGAGCGCCGGTGAAGCCGCTGCAAGCGCCAGCTGTTGCTGATGAAAGACGCGTTGTTGCCAGCGCTGTTTTCGGGACCGGCCCTCACCCCGGTGCTCGACAGCCACGACTTCGACCAGTGGCGGCTGGTGATTGAAGGCACCCTCGGGGACCATCGCAGCACCCTCCGCTCCCCGTCCAGCAGCTTCCGTACCCGCGTGGCCATCGGCCAGGCGGGCCCCCTGCAAGTGGTGCACCTGCAGGGGCAGGGACAGATGGAGCTGCAACGCATCCAGGAAGCCGACAAGGCGGTGCTGTGGTTGCCTCTCCAGGGCTGGAGCCAGGAACGGATCAACGGCCGCTGGGAGACCGCTGAGCCCGGCGAAGCCCTGCTGATGCGGCCGGGCGATGGGCTGGAAGGCATCACGAGCCTGCGGATGGAGGGGCTCTCGATCGTGCTGCCTCCCGATCAGCTCGAATTCAACTCACCAGCCCGGATCGGGGCCGGACGTCACAACCGGGCCCTGGTGAAGGCCGCCCTGGGCTTTGCCGAGGCCGTTGCCATGGGCCGCGCCGGGGCCGAGCATGCCGCACTGGAGCTGCTGGATGTTCTCCAGAGCTGGGAACTCCAAACCTCCCTCCTGCAGGGCCAGCCCCGGGAGCGCATCACCGCAGTGCGGCGGCGGGCCTATGTGGAGCAAACCCGCCAGTGGATGGACCTCCACCTGCACGAGGCCATCGACATCCGCCGAATCGCCACTGCGATGGGCGTGTCGACCCGAACGCTGCAATACGCCTTCCTGGATGATCGGGGCCATTCGCCCATGGCGGAACTGAAGCGACTGCGCCTGCGGCGCCTGCGCCAGCTGTTGCTCGATCCCGAGCAGCGCCAGCACTCCACCGCCGAGCTGATGGTGCGCGCCGGCTTGCTGGCCTGCGGAGCCACCGCCGCCGATTACCGCCGTTACTGCGGGGAATCGCCGCGCGAAACCCGCCAGCCATCCCAAAACAGATGATCCACGGGGCTGGGCTGGAGCGGCCGGCACACGTTGAACTGCTGCCGCACCTCCCCCAGAGGAAGAGGAGCCAGGGCGAAATGGTCCACCAGGGAGAAATCGGCGCTGCAGGCACTGCCACGCTTTAGTTCTGAAGCCAGCAGATAGACAGGGGCCGCAACTGTCCATAAAGGCACCCACCTCAATGCTTCGAATCTGATCGGCCTTACCATGCGGGCCCACTGCTGCTGGATGGCGACGACCGCACTGCCATGACGTCCCCCCCGGCTGCCACGGCCTTTCGCCCCGTTGTTGAGAGCTCAGAATTCGAGCACTGGCGCTCCAGCCTGCAGGCTGTGATGGGTGAGTGCCGTGTCAACTGTGCTGGGCTCGACAGGCAAGTGTTTCAAGCCAGCATTCAGATGGCTTCTGCCGGGCCGCTCACACTGGTGGAACTGCGTGGCGAAGGGGCGGAGCTGGATCTGTGGCGGCAGCAGAGCTCAGAGATGGCGGTGCTCTGGATTCCCGAGCGCGGTTGGACGTGCGATCGGCAGGGCGATCGGGGCGACGACATGATCACCAGTCCTGGTCAGGGCCTTTGGATTGCTCCGGGGGCCGACCTGCAAGGCCGCATCTCGGCCACCTCTGTGGGAGTGTCGATTCTGGTGCCGCGCCAGATGCTCGCGGGCTTCGGCGACGGGTTGAGCGGCACCGCCGTGCTCGATCCCTTCCGCCGCGATCGGCAGCCGGCCACGATGGCGTTGTTGCGCCAGGCCCGCGAGCTGATTGCGGTGGCGCGTTGGCAGTCCCAATGGCTTGATCACAGCGCAGGTCTGTTCTGGCAGGCCCTGCTCAGCCATGGGCAGTCCCTCGGATGCAGACCGCACATCGACCTTGCGCCCGACGTTCTTACCGATCGTTTTCTCGAACTGGTGCAGCACAAGTTGCAGCGCAACCCTCAGACCCCCTTCTCACTGGGGGCTCTGGCTCTGGAGCTGCATTGCTCGGCGCGAACGCTGCAGAACCACCTGCGCAGCGAGCTTGATGCCACGCCCCGTGAGGTGTGGGCAGCCGTGGCGGGCCAGGTCTCCCCGAACGGCCCTGTTACGGGCGTAGCTGCTCCAGCAGAAGCTGGTTGAACGCCACGCAAAGCGGTGCATGAAGAGGCTGTAGCCCGTTCCGGGGTGGTTCATGGGAGGGCGTGGATTCACGAGCCGGTGGGCAGCTGGGTGATGCGCGGGCACCAGTCACGCGCCACGGCCAGGGCCACGGGGTCGTTGAGCACGGGCTGCCAGCCGCGCTGGTAGTTGCCGGGCAGGCGCACATCGCCGATGCGATCAAACGTTTGGTCGCGGCAGTCGAGTTGGTAGTTGAAGTAATGGCGCAGCGACCCGGCGGGGGTGCCACCGGTGAGGCTCGGGCCGACGTAGCCCTCGCGCCAGCAGCGGTTGCCATCGCAGCGGATTGTGCCGGGGTTGCCGGCATTGAGCTGGGCTGGCACCGCTGGCCACTCGATCACGCTGTGGCCGGTGAAGCCGAGGTAGCGCCCCCAGCTGCCGCGCAGATTGAGCTGCCGCAGGGTTGCGGTGTCGTAGCTGAAGGGGCTCGGAACCGGCACCACCACCACATCGGCCAACGCGGCTGCCGGCCAGCCGAAGACGGCCAGCACCAGGGCGAGCGGTGTGAACGGGCGTTTACTGGAAGAGTGCATTGAGGAGGTTGCCGATGGCGCTGCCAACGGCGGCATTGCGGTTGGAAGACTCCTGAGTGGCGACGAGTTTGTAGTCGCCGAAGCGGAAAATGCCGGTGTTGCCGTGGTCGATGAAAGTCACTGGCCAGATGCCGCCGAAGCCATCACGAATTTGGTATTGACTGCCGTTCTGTCGAAAGACGTAGTTACTGCCATTCTGCAGTTGCACCTCGTAGAGGTTCTGGTCGCCCTTGCGCACCTGCTTGAGCCTGCATGTGCCGTCGAAAATGCGCTGGCCGCTGCGGCTCAGGCTGCAGAGCCCAGTGCCACTGATCTTTTGCGGCTGTAAGGGCTGCCCATTGGCACTGTTGCTGCCGAAGAGTTGCTGGGTCAGTCCGGGTGCCACCTTTGTTGCGCTCCAGCCATCATTCCAACAAGTTCGCCTGGGCACGCTGCAGGCCTGGCCGGTGCTCAGGCGGAAATCGCGACTGTTGGTTTGGTTGAGGTTGGCAGTGAGGTTGTTAGCAGCTCCCTGGCCATACACATCAGCAGTGATGCCAATTGAGGGGCCGTAGCTGTCGTAGCAAGTGCGGCCAACCGAATCACACACCACGCCCTGGCGTGGGTAGCTGAGACCAGCGGGTTGGGCCAGAGCTGCGCTGTTGATAACAAGCGGCAGTGTCGCGCTCAATAGGAGAACGAATTGTTTCAAGTTGACAGGCCAGAAAATCTCAATTAAGGCTAAATGTGGATTTAGGGCGTGGCCTGTCTCGGGATAGGTCTTTCGCTGAGACTGCCGGCTGGTTCGTCAGAATTCCTTCAACTCATGGGCTCTGAGATGACGTCTTCAAGCAAAGCAAGGCGCCTGCTGGTTGCGGCAGCAGCCTGCCTCACCGCGGTGGTGGTCATGCCGCTCCAGGCTAGGGCGGAGCCACCGCAGGCTCTGGCGATTCTGCTTAAGCAGCTGCAGGCCAAGCCAATGGGCCTGTACGACGGCGTTCGCTTTTTCCGCGTGGCCCAGCCTGGCGGCGGCTCGCTCACGCTCACGGTGAGCTGTGAACGTGAGCAATGGCGCGTGCAGAACAGCGACAGTGCCCAAGGCCGCCCGAGCTTTTACGACGCGCCGTTCCTCTCCGCCAAGGGCGTGGCCCAGACATGGCTGTGCAAGGCGCCAGCTCGCATACTCGAGTGAGAGGCCTGAGTCGTTAAGCCCTGAGATTGAGCTGGGTTTCCCTGGCTCAGTTGGCGGAAGGGAGCCAACTGGAGGAGTCGTCTGCCACCCGCTGTTGGATATGAAGATCCATCAGCTGGTCATGGTTTCATCTTGAGCCAGGGGCAACGCTTCACGCTCCATCCTCGCCACGATCTGCGTGAGTAAGGCACGTTCGGCGGCCCACTGAGCACCGGTTCGGGTGATCAGCAGCACGCTTAGTTCGACAGCCAGAGGGGTGATCCGCTTGACACCACGGATCAGCGGTGGTTTCAGCAGAAGATCCTTCCATTCCTGTTTGGCGGCAAACAGCACACATTCTTCTGCGAGCACGCTCAGCACGCGCTCAAGCTGAGGACTTCTCGGTGGGAGGGGAACCACGAGCTCCACACCAGAGCGAATGCGGGTGTGATTGACCACCTGTTCACAGCGGCTGTTGGGGATCCATACCACACGCTGATCCAAGGCACGCAGCTCGGTGGTGAGGATGCCAACGTCTTCGACGGTTCCCTCGAGGGCATCCACCTGTACCCAGTCACCAACGGCGTAGTGGTCTTCAATGAGAACAACAACTCCTGCTGCAAAATCCCGCAGCAGTCCCTGAAACACCAGGGCTAGGGCACCGAGGACTGCACCGCCGGCCAGCCACGACGCCACCGGCGTGGCGGCGAGTCCGGGGATTCCGCTGATCACCAGCGCCAGTAGCACCACCACACCTGACAGGCTGAGCAGACGCTGTCCGGCCTGCAGCAGGTTGAGAGAACGCTGCTCACGCCGCGCCTGCAGTTCAGCTGGCACATTGGGGCTGCTGCGCCATTGCCGTAGCAACAGACGGAGCAGCAGGCGCAGCGCCAGCACCACGGCGCCTACGGCGGCTGCCTTGGTGAGGATGTCGAGCGGTTGCAGCAGCAGCCCAAGCGCCAGCGGGATGCGGCCCGGAATCGCCGCCACGGCAAAACCCACCATGGCCAGCCCTTGCAGCAGCACCAGCACAAAGCTGATCCGGCTCGCCAAAAGCAGCCAAGGTGTGGACTGCTGAGCACGTGGGGCACGTTGCGGTTGTGGCGTCCACCGTTCGCTCAACTGTCGGCGTAACCGGTTCCACAGCTGCAGGGTGAGCGCCGTGGTGAGGAGCAGGAACAGCTCAACGGCCACAGTCACGCGGATCCGCAGACCAAGCTGATCGGGCTGCATCGTGCGCCTGGCATGACGAAGCCGCCGTTGCAGCACTGATTGCCACTGATTGGCCAGCTGCTGGGGCGTGAAGCCATGCAGCTGCCCATCCGCTGCAGTCACCGTGAGCAGCGGCAACGGAACGGCGCGCCCAGGCAGGCGGGCTTGCAGCAACACGCCGCCCGCAGGACCAGCGACGCGCTCCACCACCAACTGGTCCGCGGAACCGTGCACGGCCCAGGGATCGCCACTGCAGAGCTGCTGCTCTCGTGGGCCGCCCAGCACTAGGCGTTCCAGGATGGTTTCCGAGAGCTGTTCGGCTTGCGTGCAAAGGCTCTGGTTGGCATAGAGCAAGCTCAGGTTGCCTTCAATCACCTCGGCGCGGCGCTGGGCACTCACCACCGATCCGCTGCCCGGCAGTTCTGGTGAAGCCACCACTAGGGCAGGAACGCCGAGGATGCGCACCGGCGCCACTTCAAAGCTACCCGTGTGTTGCGAACTCACATCAGTGGGTCTGGCTTGAGCTGGAGTAACCGGTTCAGCCCGTAAGGGCTGGATCAGCACCAGCACCGCCAAACAGGTGGCCAGGGCACAGAGCCATCGCTGCAGACTTCCCAGGCGCTTGATCACCACCAGAGGGGTTTGCATCAGTTGAGTAACATGCTGTTTCAGCTCTTGTTAGAGCAAGCCCTTGCTTCTGGAGCCATCATCAGATTCACCAAGGCCGGGCCCTGCGGGCCAACATTGCCGGACAGTTGAGCAATGGCCGACAGGGTTGCGACATCGTAGCGAGTTTCATAGCTCCTGGCCATGCATGTGCAGTACTTGGCCAGGTTCTTGACGTCAACTGTCTTGCTTTGGAGGCAGCCTTTGATAAATCCATCGCTGAATTGTTTGGTTGGCTGCGCATTCGCAGGATTGCTTTGTGCGTGGCCTGGAGTAAACGCCACGAGGCTTGTGATTGCAGAGCCTAAAAGTGTAGCGACTAGGAGAAAGGCGTGATTCATATTGGCGATGTCAAGGAATGAGGGGTGAGCTGGATCAGCAGCAGTAAATCAGCGGTTTACTTTGCTGATGGCCCCCATCCCTAGAGGGGCGCTGCCTACAAGTGATTTGAGCTGTTCCATGGCACGTTGGGAAATAAGTTCTTGTTCGGCTAGGCGATTTTCAAGCTGTTCAATTCTGCTCATGAATGTTGCGATCAGCTCTGTCGTTGCCTTGCTGCTGGGTGTGCTCGTTTCAGAGTGTTGAGCCTTGAGCAGCTTGTCGAGCTGAGTTTTGAGGATGGCGATTTGGTTGTCGCGGGATTTGACTTCTGCTTGAATCTTTTGAATGGTTCCTTGAACATTGGAAAGTTCTTTGGAAGCCTCGGCTGTTGGTTTGCTAGAGGGCTTGGCGATGCGACCTAGGGGGAAGGAGAAGCCGAGGCGACCAGCCACAGACGGTGTTGACCCGTACTGATAGTTGACGGAGGGTGCGTAAGCAAGCGCGCCGTTGAGGTGCAGGCGGTCGGCGATGCGAACTGCACAACCGGCAGAAATCGCATACTCGGATCCATAGCCACCCGTGCCCACGCCGCAGCGCATGGGCTCGTCTTCCATGAGAGAAACCTGCGGAACGGCTGACATGGCGGAGGCGATGGCACCAACCGATTCGACGGCTTGGCCAAGGCCGCTAACTGCCGATTCCAGCTTGGGAATGGTGGTGTTGACCGCTTGATCGACCTGTTGCAACGAGACGGATGAGCGTTGCAGGGTGCCGTCATTGTTGGCTGCCACCAAGTCAGTGCCCGAGCCGGAGAGGCCTGGCATGGTGACATCATCTTGCTGTGTGCCGATCACAACCTGATTGTTGCGGGTGGTGATGGCACCGGCACCGATGGCGGTGGCCCGTACTCCTGTTGCCGTGGCTCCGGCACCAAGAGCAGTCACATCCGTCCCGCTGGCGAGCGAACCAGTGCCGAGCGCGAGGGAATTGGTATTGAAGCCTTCAGCACGTGCACCGAAACCAATGGCGGTGACGTTTCGGCCATTGGCCACAGCGCCCGTGCCGAAGGCAAAGGCATTGAAGCCATTGGCCAGGGCATTGGAGCCAATGGCGATACCATCTTCGGCTGTGGAGTTAGCAGCGAAACCAACGGCGAGGGAGCCTTCGCCCTGGGATTTGGCGAGGACGCCAATGGCGGTAGACCCATTTCCAGAGGCATTGGTTTCGGCTCCGAGGGCTGTAGAGCCGAGTGCTGCATCTGCTCTGCTGTTCGCTCCAATGGCAGTGTCAAAGGCACCTTTGGCCTCAGCATTGGGGCCATAGCAGGATGAATTGGCGCCTACTAGGGTGCAGAAGGTGGTGCCGTTGGGGATGGCGGCTAAAGCGACTTTGCCGTTGGCATCGGTTGAGAGGAAGGTTGTACCACTGCCCGGATTTGTATTTTTGTAGTTGTTGAAAACAACATCTCCACCTACCGTGAGGTTGCCACCGATGGCCTGACTGCCACTGATCAGCAAATCACTGCCGATGGTTGTGGCGCCTGTATAGCGATTGAGAGTGCCATCTGCAGTGGCAAATAAGAATTGGTTGCCAATGCCTGCAACACTTGGCGCTGTGACGGTCTCTAGAGATGTGCCGATTACAACCTGACTGTCGCGGGTGGTGATGGCACCGGCGCCTAGTGCTGTTGAATTTAAGAAAGTCGATAAAGAGTTGCGTCCAATAGCTGTGGCATTTCTATTTCTTGCATTAGCCCCCTCGCCAATCGCTATGCTTCCTTGGCCGCCTGTGGCGAGAGAGAATTCCCCCAGGGCTATTGAAGCCTTGCCGTCAGCTACAGCCAACGTTCCCATGGCTAGGCTCCCATTTTCTGCCTTTGAAAAAAAGCCAATTGCAGTTGACCCTAAGCCTTCACTACTGGAATTCTTACCTATGGCTATCGCTGATTCGCCACTCAAGGCAATTGCATCAGTTCCTATTGCAATGCCTGACTCACTCCCCTTTTGAACGAGGGCCCCGAATCCCAATGCGATGGAACTAGGGGAGTTGCCAAGGACAGTCGCAGCGGGACCGATAGCAACCGAGTTTTCGGAACCCGCAATTTGAGCAGAACGTCCAATCGCGATCGACCTATCGGCGTTTTGACCGAGAGCTTTCTCTTCAGTAACACTGGCGAATGTGCCTATGGCGATGGACTCGGTTGTTCGTGCGCTAGTCTGAACGCCAATTGCGATTGCAGAGGTTCTATACTGTATTAAATCCTCTCCTCCGCCAGCAACTGAAGAGACGCCAATTGCAATTCCAGTATCATAGGCTGCTGTTCTCGCCCCGATAGCTATTGCTTTGCCCGCCACATCCGCTGGTACTGTAGGCGCGGAAGGCGTCGTTCTTGCTTCAGTTTGATGTCCAATAGCAAGAGCTTCAATTGCATGAGCGGTCGCCCCAGCGCCGATGGCCATTGCATAGTCTCCCCTTGCATCGGCTACCTCCGCCAATGCATTGGGATTGAGTGACCCACTGGGTTGTTGGTAAATAATGAAGCTGTTTGGATTCTCAACATTCGTGACGGGCCCGTAAATCCGAGATTGCCCAAAGGCCTGGTCTGCCACTGCAATGCAGGATGCGCCATGTAGAAGCGAAAGAAAGGCAATTCTTGCGGAAAGCTTCATATTTTTTTTAATTATAAATGCTTCGCAAGCGTAGCCAGCCTTCTTTTGTTGCCAAGTTGGTCTCATTGGTCTTTCGCTTGTCTGATTGGGGGGCAGCCGCCAGGTGAGCAGAAAGGCCAGGGCCGCGCCCACCACCGCGCCCAGAATCCGACTGGGATGCAGCCGGGGCGAGGGCAGGCCACTGACGCGAGCGGGTGATTCAGGAATGACGCGAGGCATCGCGTGCGAGGCGATCACACGGGCTCACGCTAAGGAGCGTTCCGGGGGCCGACAGCGGAGCTGGCGCTTTTGCAAAGTCCTGCGCGAGCCCCTATTCCGCCGCCGCGCAGCCGGGGCAGAGGGCTCGCACGTTGAGCACACACTCCAACAGGCGGAAACCGTGATGGCCCGCGGCCTGCTCCCCGGCCTGGAGCACCGCCGGGGTTTCGAATTCCTCCGTGCGCCCGCAGCGCACACACACCAGATGGTGGTGGTCGCGGTGGGCATCGCTGGCCAGCTCAAAACGGCGGCCGCCCTCGGGCAGCTCGAGCTCCTGGAGCAGGCCCATCGAACTGAGCAGCCGCAGGGTGCGATACACCGTGGCCAGCGACACCCGCTCCTCGCTGCGCAACAGGCGCTGGTGCACCTCTTCCGCACTGAGATGGCTGCCCTCGCCGATGCGCTCGAACAGGGCCAGCACCCGCTGGCGCTGGGGCGTGAGCCGCTGACCGCGATCGTGCAGGCTGGTGCGCAAGCTGGGTTGGGCGGGCACCGCTGCATCCCTGGGCTTCTCAACAATAGGCACAGTTGCGAAGAGGCGCCATGACCAAACCGCGGGCCGTGTTTCTGGACGCCCTCAGCCTGGGCCCGGTGGACCTGTCCCCCCTGGAGCAGCACGCCGAGCTGGTCTGCTGGCCGAGCACCGCCGCGGAGCAGAGGCTCGAGCGCCTGCAAGGAGCCGAGATCGCGATCACCAACAAAATCAAGCTCGATCGGGAACTGCTTCAGCACCTGCCGCAGATGCGCCTGATCTGCGCGGCCAGCACCGGCACCGACCAGATCGACAGCGAAGCCTGCCGGGAGCTAGGCATCGCCGTGCGCAACGCGGGGCGCTACAGCACCGCCTCGGTGGTGCAGGTGACCTGGGCCCTGATCCTGGAGCTCGTCTGCGATCTCACCACCCGGCGGCGCCAGGTGCGCGACGGCGCCTGGCAGCGCAGCCCGGTGTTCGCCCTGGTGGAGCCGGAATTTGAGGAGCTGGCCGGCCGCACCCTCACCGTGGTGGGAGCGGGCACCATCGGCCGGGGCGTGGCGGCCGTAGCGGAGGCCTTCGGGATGGCGGTGTGGCTGATCACCAGCCGCAGCAGCGCGGCCGAGCTGGAAGCGGCCCTGCGCCAGGCCGATGTGATCAGCCTGCATGCCCCGCTTACCCCGGCCACCCGGGGCCTGATCAACGCCGAGCGGCTGGGCTGGCTGAAGCCGTCGGCCGTGCTGGTGAATCTGGGCCGGGGCGGCCTGATCAACCTGCCGGCCCTGGTGGAAGCGCTGCAACGGGGGACCTTGGCCGGGGCCGCCCTCGACGTGCTGGATCAGGAGCCCCCCGGGGCCGAACTGGACGCCCTCAAAACCGTGCCCAACCTGATCCTCACGCCCCACATCGGCTGGGCCTCCCGCCAGGCCCGCCAGCGGTTGGTGGCCGCCCTGGCGGAGGCGCTGGAGAGCGAAATCGGGAGCTGGGGATGACAGGCCGCAGCGGGGCACCAACACTGCAGGGAGTTCACGCCCCTGCCATGCCCCACTCCCATCCACGCCGGCTCGGTTGCGTGCTCGCCGCGGCCCTGGCCATCGGCGCCGCCTCCCCTGCCCTGGCCGCACCCGCCAACCCCACCCGGGCTTCCCTGCAGGGCGTCACCTTCACGGTGAGTAGCCAGGGGGAGGGCTCGGTGCGCCAGCTCACCATCACCACCAGCGGCACCCCCCGGGCGCTGGCCCCGATTCGGCAGGAGATTCTCGGCAGCGTCAGCGGTGTGGAGGTGGCTGACCTCGATGCCAACGGACTGCCCGAGGTGTACGTGTTCATCACCAGTGCCGGCAGTGGCAGCTACGGCGCGGTGGAGGCTTGGGCCCTGAACAAGGGGCGCCGCTCGCTCTCTCCGATTCACCTGCCGGAGCTCAGCGGCCAGGCCGCCAAGGGCTACCAGGGCCACGATGAATTCGCGGTGGTGGAGCTCACCCTGGCCCGCCGATTCCCGATTTACCGCCCCGGCGATAGCAATGCCAAGCCCACTGGAGGCACCCGGCAGATCAGCTACAAGCTCGTGCCGGGAGAAGCGAGCTGGCAGCTAAAACCGGTTCGGGTCGACACCTACTGAGATGGCAGGTCGTGGGTGGAAGCGGCCGGCAGGTGGGGTGTGCGCCACCCTCCTTGCCGTGGTGCTCCTGCAGCCCCTGGGGGCCAACGCCAGGGGCGACAAGCTGCAGGAGGCCATCGCCGCCTTTGAGCAGAGGGGGTTCGTGATCCGCCGGGAGCATCCCCGCTGCGCCGAGCCCCAGCTCTTTGGGTTGTACGTGCGCGGCCGGCGCGAGGTGGTGGTGTGCCCCAGGGGCAACCAGCTGGAGACCCTGCTGCACGAGGGCTGGCACGCGGTGCAGTCGCTGTGCCTGCGAGAGAAACCCCTGCTGGGTCTCGATACGCTGCTGCCGCGGCTAGGACGCCGCGATCGCCTGGAGCTGCAGGTGCTCTACCGGCCAGACAGATGGCAAAGGGAGGCGGAGGCCCGGGTGATGGCCCGCGAACCCCTGGATCGCTACCTGCAGACCCTGGATCGGGCTTGCAAAGTCGCCATGCCCCTGGCACCGAAGGCAAACTGAACCCATCTCCCCAGGCCGCGAGCTGCCATGCCCACCCAAGCCGCCGTCCAGGCCTATTACGGCCAGGAGCTCACCGGCACGGCCGACCTAAAGACCAGCGCCTGCTGCGATGCCGATGCGGTGCCGGCTTGGCTGCGGCCGCTGCTGGCCAGGATCCACCCCGATGTTCTGGCGCGCTACTACGGCTGCGGCCTGGTGTGCCCGCCCCTGCTGGAGGGCAGCCGCATCCTCGATCTGGGCTGCGGCACGGGCCGGGACGTCTACGCCCTGGCCCAGCTGGTGGGGCCCAGCGGCTCGGTGGTGGGCGTCGACATGACGGCGGAGCAGCTGGCGGTGGCCCGCGAGCACCTGGCCTTCCATGCCGAGCAGTTCGGCTACGCCAACGTGTCGTTTCTGGAAGGCACGATCGAAGCCCTCGAGGCCCTGCCCCTGGAGCCCGGCAGTTTCGATGTGGTGGTGAGCAACTGCGTTCTCAACCTCTCCACCGACAAGGCGGCGGTGCTGCAGGGGGTGAAACGACTGCTCAAGCCAGGCGGAGAGATGTATTTCTCCGATGTGTACGTCGATCGGCGCCTGCCGGAAGCGGTGCGGCGCGATCCGGTGCTCTACGGCGAGTGCCTGGGCGGAGCGCTCTACTGGAACGACTTCCTGCGCCTCGCCAAGGGCGCCGGCTTCCCCGACCCGCGGCTGGTGAGCGACCGCGAGTTCCGGATCACCGAGCCTGCCCTGGCGCCGCTGGTGGGCGAGGCCCGCTTCTATGCCGCCACCTACCGCCTGTTCCACATCGCCGAGCTGGAAGATGCCTGCGAAGACCATGGCCAGGCCGTGATCTACCGCGGCACGATCCCCAACCACCCCCA
>DAIQNM010000056.1:0-12653 GCA_036788375.1 Cyanobium sp. CTOTU6536
CCTTGATAAAATGCCCAAGTGCAGGCGGTCCAGCGCATTGCCCTTGATGCGTCCTGAGCCCAGGAAAACTTTATTCAGCAAGCCCTACTTAGCCCCGCAGGTATCACGGCAAGCCCTTGATCGCCTTGGGCGATGCTCTGATCGATCAGGAACAGCGAGAGTAAGATTGCCAAAAAAGCTTCGACATGGCCGCTTTCCAGATCACAACAACCGCTGGGGCAGTCTTTCCTTGTGCTGATACTGACTACATTCTTGACGCTGCGGAAGCGGCAGGCCTGGCCTTGCCCTATTCCTGCCGATCAGGCGATTGCGGCACATGTGCTGGCCTGATTATCTCGGGATCCGTTGATCAATCCGAGCAAAACATTCTCACCAACGAGCTGATTGATGCCGGCTATGCAGTTCTCTGCCTCGCCAGGCCAACCAGCGACTGTACGATTAAAACCAACGTGGCCGACGATCTCAGTGAAACGCTTATGCCCCATCACTGAATCCCCATCACGGCTGCCGCGTTGGTTTGCCCTTGCCATTACCGCCGTGATAGCGGCTCCCACGGCGGCCTGGGCCCATTCAGAGGCCAGCCACGGTGGGGGCTTGGTTGCTGGTTTCCTGCACCCGATCTCGGGCCTTGATCACGCTGTGGCCATGGTGGCCGTGGGGCTCTGGGGGGCCGTGCTAGGCCCGCCGGCCCTGTGGGTGCTTCCAGTGGCGTTTCCGATGGTGATGGCCTTCGGCGGCCTGCTGGCCCTGCTGGGGGTGCCGTTTCCTGGTGTGGAGATCGGCATCGCCGTTTCCGGCCTGGTGTTGGGGCTGCTGGTGCTCCTTGAACTCAGGCCACCCCTGGGGGCCGCCGCCCTGGTCGTGGCGAGTTTCGCGCTGTTCCATGGCTATGCCCATGGCGCCGAACTGCCGCCTGGAGGCAATGCCCTGCTTTACAGCCTGGCGTTTGTGGTCGCCACGGGCCTGCTGCACCTGCTGGGGATCCTGCTTGGCGAAATCCGTCGGTGGCCGGGCGGACGCCTCGGGGTGAGGGCGGCCGGCGCGGGGGTGGCCCTGGTGGGGTTTTGGTTCCTCAGGCGGGCCCTCCTGTGAACACCTTGGCCGTCCTTGCCGGGCCTGCGCTGCTCGGCCTGCCCCTGGCCCATCTGGTCCCCACCGGTCTGGGGCCCTGGGGGGATGGCATGGCCCGCTTGGTGCTGCAGCCCACCGACCTGCTCCTGGTGATCGCCCTGGTGCTGCTGGCCGCCCAAGCCGAGGGGCCCTGCGCTGAACGCTTGCCGCTGCTGCTGCCCCTGGCCTGGCTGCTGGGGGGGCTGGGGGGCTCGAGCCTTGCTGCCGAACTCCCCTGGATGCTCCCTTGCATCATCGTCGTGACGGCGCTGGGGCTGCTGGTGACCCTGGGGCTGCGTTGGCGGGCCCGCACCGTTCTGCCGGGGGCGGCGGGCCTGGCCCTGCTGTTCGGCCTGGCGGCCGGTTCAAGCCTGGCCGGCCATGCCGGTGGCCTGGCGGCCCTTACCGGCGAAGCGGTGGCGATCGCGGTGCTCACCACGCTGCTGCTCCTGCCCCTGGCCCCGCCCCGGCGCCGCTGGCTGGAGCTCGGGTTGCGGGTGATGGGCAGCTGGATCACGGCGACGGGGCTGTTGATGCTCGGCTGGTTGGTTCGCCATCCCCAGTGATGGTGAGGGGGCCTAGGGCATCAGCGCGGTGCTCGGCGGCAGCGGATCGATGACCCGATGGTGCTGACAACCCTTCGCCTGACAATGCATCCTCACCAGCGGCGCGAGGCACCATGCTGCTAATGGTTCCGTACTCCCATCGCGGAGCACCGTGAAGCGCCTGTACCCCCAGCTCACCGCCGCCGCCCTGCTCCTGGTCGGCGCCCTCCCCAGCACGGCCTGGGCCGGCGCTGGCTTCCACAAAACCCTGAACCTGCAGGGCATCAGCTTCCAGGTGCACAGCAGTGGTGAGGGCTCTAAGCAGCAGCTCACGATCACCACCACGGGCGCCAAGCCGCTGATCAAGCCGATTCGCCAGACGGTCAATGGCCAGGTGGTGGGTGCCGAGGTGGCCGATCTCAATAGCAATGGTCTGCCCGAGATCTAAGTGTTTGTGCAGGGTGCCGGCAGCGGCAGCTACGGCGAAGTGGTGGCCTTCGCCGTGAGCAAAGGCGCCGAACTCTCCCCGATCACCCTGCCGGAACTCACGGGTGCCAACGCCCAGGGCTATCAGGGCCACGACCAGTTCCAGGTGGTGGAAAGCTGCCTGGCGCGCCGCTTCCCGATCTATAAATCCGGCGATAGCAACGCCAAGGCCACAGGCGGCCAACGGCAGATCTGCTACAAGCTCAAGGCGGGCGAGGCGGGCTGGATCCTGCGGCCCACCAGCGTGCTCAAGTTCTGAGGCACCGGCTCGCCCCCTCGCCATGCCCAATCGGGGCGAAACCAAGGCTCCAGCCCTCACCCACCTGGCGGTGGCGGGCTACCGCTCCCTGCAGCAGCTCACCCTGCCGCTCGGGGCCCAGCCCCATGGGGGCCTCACCCTGGTGTGCGGCGCTAACGGCTGCGGTAAGAGCAACCTGTATCGCTCCCTGGGGCTGATTAGCGCCGCCGCCCGCGGTGATCTGGTGGCGGCCCTGGCCGCCGAGGGGGGGCTGCCGGCGGTGTTCTGGGCCGGGCCGGAGCGCACCACGCGGGAGATGCGCCGCGGAGAGCAACCGGTGCAGGGCAGTAGCGGCAGGCGGGAGGCGGCGCGGCTGCGGCTGGGCATTGCGGGCGAAACCCTCTCCTATGCCATCGAGTTGGGCTATCAGTCCGACGACCACACCAGTGCCTTCGTGCTGGATCCGCAGATCAAGCGGGAGTGGATCTGGGCCGGCGGCCCTTTCCATCCCCGCAGCCTGCTGGTGCAGCGCACCGGTGCGGTGGTGGAGCGCTGTGGGGAAGGGGGCCGAGCGGTGCCGATCGCCCTGGAGGTCTCGCCCCACGAGAGTCTGTTCACCGCGGCCTCCGATCCGCTCGAAGCCCCGGAGGTGTTTCAGCTGCGGCGCACGATCCTGAGTTGGCGTTTTTACGACAGCTTCCGCACCGACCGCCAGGCCCCCGCCCGCAGCGGCCGCATCGCCACCCGCACGCCTTCGCTGGCCGCCGACGGCGGCGATCTGGCGGCGGCGGTGCAGACCATCCTGGAGATCGGCGACGGTGAAGCCTTCCAGGCCGCCATCGCCGATGCTTTCCCCGGTTGCCATCTCACGGTGGATACCAGTGCGCCCCTGTTTCGACTGCAGCTGCATCAACCGGGCTTGCTGCGGCCTCTCGAGGCCCCGGAGCTCTCCGACGGCACCCTGCGCTACCTGCTGCTGGCGGCGGCCCTGTTCAGCCCGCGGTTGCCACCGCTGCTGGTGCTCAATGAACCGGAGAACAGCCTCCACCCCGATCTGCTGGCCCCCCTGGCGCGCTTGATCGCCGCGGTGGCCGAACGCACCCAGGTGTGGGTGGTGGCCCACGCCGAGACCCTGATCACCGCCCTGGAGGCCGGCTCAGATTGCCGGCTGCTGCGGTTGGAGCGGGAGCTGGGGGCCACGGTGCTGCCGGGCCAGACGGTGCTGGAGCGGGCCGCCTGGCGCTGGCCGAGCTGAAGGCCGGCCCTGGGCTACCGGCGACGCAGCGCCGCTTTGGGGGCAGCCAGCCTGAAGATGATGCTGGAGAGGTGCACCTGAGCCGGCGGATCAATCCGTGTTTCCCAGTTGTGCCTGCCATGTGAATGCCGCCACAACGGGTCACGGTTGGGCGGGATACGTTGAAGAGGTAGCGATCTTCACGGCCATGGCATCTGACCAGTTCTATCTGTTTGCCGCACTAGCAGCCTTCAGCAAGGAAATCCAGGCGAAGCTTCGCCAAGTGCAGACCCCCGAGGCCATTCTCCAGATTGCATCGGAACACGGTTATGAGATCACCTTGCAGCAGCTGAGCTACTACGCCGCCCGTCTGAATGGCGACCATTGGGTCTGGGTGCAGAAGGGCGATGCCTGGCGGGAGCGCTTCTTCGCCAGGGAGCTCCAGTTGGACCTTCAGGCTGCCTAAACAGCCTGCGCGGGGGCGGCGATCTGGCCGGCAACGGCCCTAGCTGATGGGCTCAGATCCCACCCCCTTCAGCAAATGTCTCTGAGATCACTTTGGCCTGGGTGATCGTGGTGCCCGCTCCGATGCTGCGGGTCAACCACACGTTGCCCCCGATCTGGGCGCCTTGGCCGATGGTGACCCGGCCCAGGATGGTCGCCCCCGCATAGATCACCACGTCGTCTTCGACGATCGGATGACGCGGCTCACCCTTCACCAGCTCACCTTGATCATCGAGGGGAAAGGATTTCGCCCCTAGGGTCACGGCTTGATAAAGCCGCACCCGATCGCCGATCACGGCCGTACCACCGATCACCACACCGGTGCCATGGTCGATGAAGAAACTTTCGCCGATCGTGGCGCCGGGATGAATATCCACCCCGGTGCTCGAGTGGGAGATCTCGGCAATGATGCGGGCCACCAGAGGGGCCCCGAGGCCATGCAGGGCATGGGCGAAGCGGTGGTGAATGATCGCCTGCACCCCCGGATAGCAGACCAGCACCTCATCGAGGCTCTGGGCGGCCGGATCGCCCCGGTAGGCGGCATCCAGGTCGGCGTCGAGAAGGGTGCGGATGCGGGGCAGCTGGGCCGCGAAGCGGCTGGTGATCTCCGTGGCCAGACCATGCGCCTGGACGCCGTGGCTTTCGCCATCCGTGGGACGGCTCGCCAGTTCGATGCGGATCTGCTCCCGGAGCGCCAGCAGGGAATCGTGGAGGGTGAGGCCCACGAAGTCATCGATGCTGGCCTCCCGCAGGGCCACGGCTCCCCGTTCGGAGCCCGAGGGACCGAGTCGGCGGGGATAGAGCGCAGCCTTCAGAGATTCCATCACCTTGGTGAGCACCTTCGGCGAGGGCAGCGCCGCCGGCTGGATGGTGCTGCGGTTGTTGAGCGGTGAACGCTCGCGGCACCCCCGCAGGGAGTCCACCAGTTCGGCCAGATTCCATCCCTCAACGCTCACGGCAGCAGACCCTGGTTTAGACACGTCTTTGAACAGCACCGTCAACGGATCACCCTTGCCCCAGTCATCCAGGGTAGGGCTGCGATCAGAGGCAAGGGCTACAACGTCGGTTGGTTGAAATTGGGGAAGCGCTCGGGCTGGGTAGCGGCGACGAAGCGGCCGCTAACGACGAAGGACGGTCGTGTGGCGATGACAACAGGCAGACGTGCATCACTGCACGTCTGCGAAGTCATGGCGATGCTGTCGAGATGCCATGGGGCTGTGGCTCAAGCAACCCATACCGCCAAACGATCAACCCATGCTGAGAGCAACCATCGCCTGGCGTCGCCATGGCCCCTGCATTTCTCGAGAGTGTCCGCCTAATCCACAGGCACCCCAGAGAGGCCAACCTTCCGGTAACGATCACCTGCCTGCAATGGGATAGCGATGGCGCCTTGAAGGACCAGGACCGTGAGTGGATCCTGCAGAACTTCGCTGCGACTGATCCCTACGGAGGGATCCTGATGATGCAAATCAGCCGCAGCTAAGCAGCCAGTTCTCGCTTGAGGTGCAGGTAGAGCTGCTGGGGATCCTTGTATTGGCGGGGCAGGCATCGGTACAGGGTCAGCAGGCGATCCCAGCAAACGCTGCGCTGGATTTGGTTGAGTGTTTTTTGCTCCCGCACCAGAATGCGAAGGGCCTTGCAATAGAGGTGATAGTGCGCTTCCAGCTCGCCAATCGTGAGGTTGGTGGTGAACGTTGCCTCAGCCATGCCGGCACCATCGGGAACGCCCGCCAGCATCAATCAGCCCGGCTCAGGTGCGCTGCCCCCGTTTGGGGGCAATGGACCAGCATTCAGACCCGGATCATGCCGCAACGCATTCCTTTGAGCACGGCCTGCAGCCACGGGGCGTCCATGCACTCCGCTGGGATCGCATCCCCTAGGGCCAGGATCACCGCTTGGAGCTTCGGATGCTGCTGGCGGGCGCGGCGGACCAGATCAAAGCCGTTCCCACTTTCCAGATCATCGGTGCACATCAACAACGTGTAGGGATCGTTGGCTTGCGCCGCCAGGTAGTCGAGGCAGCTCTCCTGATCGGTGACGGCGCCAGTGATGCGGGGCTCGCCCCCGAAACTCCGGCATAGCGACCGCAACAGGAAGCGCCCCTTGGCCGCCACCGCCACCCGGCCAGGAATCAAGAGCGACTCCAGGTCCTCCTCCGGGGATCCTTGCTCGGCCGTGGATAGGAAGGGGGTGAGATCCATGCTCCGGCGGTTGCCCTGGCTGGAAGGGTTCGGCTGCCGCAGCAACCCTAAGGTCGCCCTAGCCCGTGTTGGGATCGGGAGGGGACGGGGCATGCCGATCCGCCAGGCTGCCCAAGGCCAGCTGGATGGGCTGGGCGCGAGGCGTTCAGTTGTACTCGCCGGGGATGTCCTGCTTGGTCACCGTGACGCGACCCACCTTCTGCCCCGAAAGTCGCAGCAGCTCATCCCCGGAAAACTCAAAACCGAGCTTTCCTGCAATCTGGGCCACGTCATCGGCGGTGGCGGCGGCCAGCACCGACTGGCGCAGGGCTGGATCGTCCTGCATCCGGGTCAGAAATGCCTTCAGCCGATCGAGGGACATCGTGGGCGAACCAGGCGAGCCTGGCGGAGGGCGGCCATCCCATGATCCACCTGGGTCAGCCCGGGGCTGCTGCGGACGGGCCCAGCCAGCCCTTGGAACTGTCGACTGAGATCGAGTGCCTGGTTGGATTGAGCTCCGAATGGGTTTGCAGGCATTGCGAGAGCTGATCAACCAGGTGCGTGGTACAGCTGTGCTCCTTCCATTCGGGCAGCACCACCAGGAATTCGGTATACGTCACGGCCACTGGATGGTCAAGAACAGCCAGGTCCGCTCGAACCAGTGGTGTCAGGGTCGTGCCCCAATATCGGGTTATTGGGTTGACGTTCAAGCCATCGCCATCTGCGAAGATCTGGGCATCGATCGTCCGGCTGCAGCGATGGGCTTCCTCGGGGACAAAATCAAGCCTTCCCAGGCGGGATCCGAGCCTGATGTCGGAGCTGGTGAGGCACCGCTCCTGCGTCAGATCATCTGCTGCATCAGCGAGGAGGCACAATGGAGTCGAGTAAAGTGGTAATAATGAAAACTGGTCAAGATCCAGTTCGGCGATCAATGAATAGGGGGCACAGAAGGCATCAATGACCCTCGACTTGAGCAGCTCGACGACTGGTTTTTTGGTAACCGAAATCTCGCCAGGATTCACCTGCCAATAGGGCGGCAACCGCCGTCTCGTCAACTGGTTGGTCCAACGATAGAGGTGCAAGCGAAGGTCCAACTCTCTGGAGAAGCGCCAGTGCTGAGAAACCTTTCGCTCCATCGCAATCAAAGAATAGGCTCCCCTGACTTCGCCCTTTTTGAGGGGTTGCATGACGCTGCGGTATCGCCGACTTATCGTTGATTGATTACAATGCAGCTGCTTGGCTGCCGTTTTTCCAGATGCCCACCATTCGTAATAGTCCGCCGCTCGCAGCGTTTCTATTGAGTACATGTGGATGACAAATCAATCATGCTCACCCCTGATTTTTGGGCCATCGGCTTGGCCGCTTCCATTCCTGGGCCCCTCCCACCTTAGGCCTGCTGAACAGTGGGGGGCTGGAAGGGGATCTCCAGTACCTGGTCGGCCAGTCTCCGGTATCGGCCGCGCTTGGCTTCGTGATTCGCGGCACCAAGTCTGTGAGCGAAAGCCAGGTGCCGCAAGGAACGCTCACCTACATGCTGGATAAGAAACGCTGCGTAGCGTTTCTGAGCGCCACTAACCTCTACAAGTCGATCCCCTTCGCCGACGACAGCAAGTGCCAGCGCTGAGCCACCAGCCACCCTTGGGCGTTCAGCGCCAGCTCCTCGGACGCAACCAGCAGGCCTCGATGGCGTCACTGCTGGAGCTGGTCTGCAAAGTTCAGCGGAGGCTTGGAGTCCCTCAACAAACGTGGGCTGGGGGGGCGCCGGCAAGTGGATCGGCGGTCGCATCAGCGAGAAACTGCTCTACCGGCTCAGCGGTGGCCTGTTCATCGCCTTCGGGCTCTTCTCATTCCACCAGGCCATCGCCTGACTGACCTGTTGCCATGCCTCCTGTACGCCCTTATCAACCCTCTCTTCTGCGGCTCCTGCACGGCACCATGGTGGTGCTGGTGCCAGTGGCCTGGCTGAGCGGCTTCCTTGTGTACTCCAACCACGATGGCCGTTGGGGCCGATTGGGTTGGGCCGTGCCGGGTGACTGGATCGACATCCACGGCACCCTTGGCGTGGTGCTTTGGCCCCTGGCTTTGCTCTTTGGCCTCTACGCCCTCAGCATTGGCCGGGCCCGTCTGAACCAGGCGGCCAATGCTGCCGCCCTGCTCGGCCTGGCGCTGGCGGTTGGCAGCGGCAAGCTGATGGACGAGGACTGGCTGCGCAACGGCCAGCTCGATCACATCGTTTACAGCCTGCATTTGCTGGCCTGGCTCCTGATTGCAGGCTCCGTGATCTGGCATCTCGCTGCGGTGATGAAGAAGGGGGGCATCGCCCTGGCTACGTCGGTCTTTCAGCTGCCAGTACGCAACAACGATTTCCCCCAGGATTGGCCCAAGCAGATCAAGGGCTGGTTTCGGCGCACTGTCTGACTTCACCGATCACCCATCCACAACGGGGGTCACCTTGGCCCCGATGGCCAGCACCAGCTCACGCAGCATTCCATCGCTCGCCTCGATCGGCACCGTATCCAGCTGGATCAAGGTCGGCCTCCAGTCAGTGGGTCAGCTCGATGCGCTGCGCAAAGCCCTGGGCCTGGCCCCTGGGCTCCACCCGATCGGGACTTGCCGCAGTCTCGGCCTCACGATGGAACCCAAGCCTCACGGTAAAAAAACCGGCGAGAGGGGAACCAACGAGAACGAAGAGAACCGCAAGACTGAGAGCAACGGCGGCGAGAACTGAGCCGACCGGTTTCGTGGTCCTGGGGCAGCAGCCACAGCGGAAGCCTCAGTTCTGAACCGCGATGTTCAGGGTCATCGGCACCGCTGCGGGCCGATTGCGGGGCACCGGGCTGTGCTGCATCCGCTGCCGCATGGCACTGATCGCTTCCTCAGAAGCGCGAGCCCGTGCCTCGGACGAGGCGCCTGGATCCAGCCGCAGCTGGAAACTGGCCACCACGGCCTCCAGATCCCAGCTGTTGGACACGGTCACGCTCAGATCGGCCAGCACCTGCTGTAGGGGGATCTGCCGTTCGCGGGCCTCGCTGATCAGATGGAGGTGCAGACACAGCAGCAGGGCGATCAGATGGAGACGGAACGGCGGTGTGTTGAGGCTGGGGTTCTGGGGCTGCCAGTTCCCCTCCTCGCTCAGTCGCTCCAGCTCGACGGACTGGCTGGTGAGGTCGGGGCCAGCGTGGCTGCTGCGCAGCCGGAACTGGAAGGTGCGGGAGGTCATGGGGTGAACGACGCGCAGGACAAGGGTTGCGGGTTCCATCAGCGGTTCACCCGGTTCCAGGGCATCAGCGCCAGCAGCCGGGCCATGCCGCAGAAGCCGCTCACACCCGCGAACACCAGGCCGGCTCCGACGAACCAGCTGAGCAGGATCCAGGCCGGCGCCACGAGGTTGCTGAGGATCAGACCGAGCAGCACCAGCGAACCGGCGGCGATCTGCACCTGGCGCATCAGGGGCAGGGGGGCGTTGGCCAGGCGGCGCACCGGCAGGCCGGCCTGCTGCCAACTGGGAATCCCGCCCTGCAGATCGGTGATGGGATGAGGATGGCTCTGCCGCAGCAGGGTCTGCACCCCCTTGGCGCTGCGGTTGCCGCTCTGGCAGACGAGCACCAGCGAGCCCTGGGGCAGGTCGGCCTGGTGCAGGCGCGCGAGGGGCACGTTGAGACTGCCGGCGATGTGGCCGGAGGCGTATTCCATCGGTTCACGCACGTCGATCACGGTGACGCGCTTGCTGCAGCGGAGGCGACGACCATCAACGTGCTTGAGCAGCTTTTATGAGTGTATGCGCATATTGACGGGATAGCAAGCGGCGGGGTCCTGTCCGCGGCGACGGCCCGCCCCTGTGTTGGAGCGCGCCTGGATGGGCTGCCCGCCAGCGCCTGGCGCGTCCCGTCAACGGCGCGGAGAACGCATAATGCTTTCATCGTCATAGACCACTCAGCATGGGTGCCGCAGGTTCGATGCCCAGTCCGCAGTTGCTGGAGGAATACAGCCAGTTCTTCCGGCTGCTCAGCGAACCGACGCGCCTGCAGCTCCTCTGTCAGCTCAAGCAGGGCGCGATCGATGTCGCCGGCTTGATCGAGGCCACCGGGTTCTCCCAGTCCCACATCAGCCGTCAGCTGGGCCAGCTGCAGCGGGCCGGTCTGGTCAGCTGTGAGCGCGCTGGCGTGCGCACCATCTGGAGCGCCGACAACGATCTTGTCGATGATCTGTGCAACCTGGTGCAGAACCGGCTTCGGCAGCGCCTGGAGGCACAGCTGCAGAGCCTGGCGGCCGGTTGAGGTCGCGCGGACGACACCGCCAACCAGCCCATGGGACGGCACTGGCGCGAGCCTTACGTGTTCGCGCTGACGATTTCCTGGCTGGCCCTTCCGTGAAGGATCGGCAGCGCTTTTTTTCACAGGCTTGGCACCGTGCCCCGGATGGCATGGGCCCGCCCTGTCAGGGTGATTGAGCCGCTACCGGCTGGTTGCAGGCGCTCACGCAGCAGCTCACGGAATCGGGAGACGTCCGCCTCGCCCATGACCGCGAGGGCCTGACCGGCGCTCGGGCCCCCGAGGACGATGGTCCAGAGGTCGTCGAAGTCGGTGTAAGTGCGTTCCACCGTGATCACTCGGGTGTGGATGTCGACGAGGCCGGCGCTGGTCCAGAGATCCATCAACCCATCAAGGCGGGAGGCCCCGGCACTGGGTGGCATCGGGACGGCCCTGCCGACGGCGCCCAGGGTTTCATTCACGCTCTGATAGGGGAAGCCCCCACCCTCCAGATCCCAGGAATACGCGGCCACGATTCCACCTGGGGCCACAACACGCGCCATTTCGGCGACTCCTTGCGCCGGTTCCGGCACGAAGAAGATCACCAACGGCATCACCGCCAGATCGAAGGCGTCGTCGGGGAAGGGCAGGGCCATGGCGTCGGCGTTCACCAAGTCCACGCTCTGCAGCAGTGGCTGCTGGCGGGCATAGGCGAGTTGCGCCTCCGAAGGGTCAATGCCGACGAGCCTGAGCGGTTCGCACTGCTCAGCGATCAGTTGGGTGAAGGCACCATTGCCACAGCCCACATCCAGCCAACGCTGGCCTTGGCTTGGGCCGATCCAGTCGAGAAATTCCTGGCCGGCGAGGCGGCTCCAGACCCCCATGAAGCGGTCGTAGCCGGCCCCATCGCTGAAGCGGATCGGTTCACTGCTCGTGGCCATCGGATTCCAAGGGGTTCAAGGCGGCGGTTCGCTCACGGTGGCACTTCAAGATCGCCTCCGGTGCCTGGCCATCCCCAGGCCAGGCGGCCGCCGTTAACACCCCGCGAGGGAAGGAGTTTCAGCTCAGCATCTCGCTGGTTTCGGGTGAAGATCGGGAAAGAGCCTTGGTGGAGGGGTTCTGACCCCATTTCTGCGGCTGATTGCCCCATTTTGGCGGCAGTCGCTGCGCCTAAAACAGAGAAGACTTGGAGCAGATGCAACCAGGAGCTCCGCCATGAAGACCAACGGACTGATCGGAACAGGTTGCACTCTGGGTCTCACTTGCCTGAAATGGAGAACTGACGGCGAACTCTCGGCTTTGGATCTCCGCCGGGTGATCGAGCGCTTGGCGCGGGTTGATCGGCATGTCGCCGCGATCTGGGGGAACCATCTGGTTCTCGAGCTCTGTCCCTCGATCCGCTGAGCGCTTCCGGAGCGGACCCGCCCAAGCGGCACCGCCCATGAAGCCAGGGGGGCCCGCGTTGCAGGGATGGCTGCCGAGGTCACTTTGACGCGTGGTAGGTGTTTGGTTGTCACCTCCAACGGTTGTTCCACCAGCATCTGGCAGGACTCCTTTAACGCCTCTGTGACGTCCGCCCCAGCCGCCCGCTCAGGACGAAGCACAATCAGGCGCATGGACCTCCACGCCAATCTCCACCAGCGGGTTCAACTGGATACCGCTGCCCTGCCCTGGAGGCCTTCGCCGATGGCGGGGGTGGAGCGGCGGATGCTGGATCGCCGCGGCGACGAGGTGGCCCGGGCCACCTCGATCGTGCGCTATGCGCCGGGGAGCCGCTTTGAGCGGCACAGCCATGGCGGCGGCGAGGAGATCCTGGTGCTGGAAGGCACCTTTTCCGACGAGCAGGGCGACTACCCGGCCGGCACCTACCTGCGCAATCCGGAGGGCTCCAGCCACGCCCCCTTCAGTGAGGCGGGCTGCACGCTCCTGGTGAAGCTGCAGCAGATGCACCCGGCCGATCAGCGGCGCCTGGTGATCGACACCAATCACGCTGCCTGGCTGCCCGGTCTGGTGGAGGGCCTCGAGGTGATGCCGCTGCATGGCTTTGGATCCGAGCACGTGGCCCTGGTGCGCTGGGCGCCGGGCACGGTGTTTCAGCCCCACGGC
>DAIQNM010000057.1:0-12559 GCA_036788375.1 Cyanobium sp. CTOTU6536
CGGAGACAGCGTGCAAATCGAGCATGAGGGCGAAATCCGACGCATCACGATCGGCAGCGGTGGTTGAGGCCCAGCCACCTGTTGAGGCCCAGCCACCAGTTGATGCCCGGCCACCGGTTGAGGCTTGGCCCCCGCGCGAGCCGATGACGCCGCCATCGGTGCTCTTTCCCTCCCCGCTTCCCCTCTGGCAGGCCCCCATGGCCGAGGTGCTGGCGGCCAGGGCCGGTCAGCAGCTGAGCGGCCCCTGGAAACTGATGCTGCTAGGCGACGGCAGCCCCACCCGCCACCTGCAGTTGCTCACCGGCCTGCCCCTGGAGGTGGATCTGATCGCGATGGCGCCGCAAACCGGGCCCGATCCCCACGCCCCGCGGGAGGTGGCAGAACTGGAGGAGCCCCTGCTGCGGAGGCAGGTGTGGTTGGCCTGTGGAGACCTCACCCTGGGGTGGGCCGAAAGCTGGTGGAATCGGGCCGAAGCGGAGGCCCACCTCAAAAACCGCGAACAGCCGATCTGGCGCAGCCTCACCGAAGGCCGGGCGGAACTCTTCCGCGAGGTGGATGGCTTGGCCCAGGTGCAGGCCCCCTGGCTCGAGGAGCGCTTCGGCCGGCCCGGCCCCTTCTGGAGCCGCCATTACCGCTTCTTCCGCCAGGGGCGTGAACTCACCGTGATCCGGGAAGTGTTTTCACCGCTACTGGAAACCTGGCTGGGGCCCGCCGAAATCCCGATTCACAACCATTCATCAAGTCGGTAACGCCTTGTGGCCTTACAGCTTGACGAATGGACAGCCTGTGTAATCACTGCAGGATTCAATAGCGTCTCGCTGAACCCATGGCCAACCCCCGTCGCACCACCGCCAGCAGCAGCCGGCGCCATGGCCGCTCCACCGCGGCGCCACGACCCTCCGGGACGGCGTCGCCCAGCGCCAGCACTTCCGGCCAGCATCAGCAGGCCCTTTGGCACCGCGGGGCCTGCGCCCCCCACCTGGAGGGCCAGGGCGGAGTGGCCCAGAAGCAACACACCATGATCGCCCTCTGGGCCGAGCTGCTGGCGACCCTGCACCAGGGCGTTCCCTCGATCGCCATCTCGGCCGAGGAAATGGCCGATGACATCCCCGGCGAACTGGTGCAACCGGTGAACCGCGAGCTGCAAGCCAGGGGTTGCAGTTTCCAGGTGGGCCGCTGAGCGGGGCGAGCCAACCGGTCACAGCTGGGGTGACCCGGGCCTAACCCTCAGCCTCCCGACTGGCCTTCGCCAGCATCTCCCGCAGCCCCTCTTCATCGGCATGGCTGAGGTTGGTGCGCAGCAGCTGGGCGTGGGGCGCATGCAAACGAAGCCGCTCAATCACCCGATCCGGGGTTGAATCGCGCAACAGCACGCAGAGGGCCGATCCACCGTTGGGCAGGGTGTCGCCAATCTCCCGCAAAAAACCATCGTCGATGCCGAGATCGGAAAAGGCTCCCGACAGCGAGCCCACCCCCACCCCCACGGCGGCCCCGAGCAGGGGATTCAGGAAGAGCAGACCCACCAGGGCCCCCCAGAAACCCCCGCCCACGGCGCCCGCTGTTGTGAGATTGATGGCCTGGCGCAGGTGCACGCCGCCCTGGCCATCTCGCTCCACCACCACCGCATCCTCCAGGGCAATCAGGCGTTCCCGTTGGATGTCCACCAGTTCGCGCCGCACCTGTTCGGCCTCCGCCGCCGTGGGGAAACCCACCACCACCAGACTGCTCATACCTGCTCCCAGCCAAGGCTCTTCACCCTAAGCAAGGTTGGCTGCGGCGAAGGCAGCCCTCAGCGCCGGCGCGTGGAGCGCGGCAGGGGTCGGCCGCCGGGACCACCACCGCCCTCGCCACCATCCGGCCCCAGGGAGGGCCCAGCGGCCGTGGGGGGCCCAGCAGCCGTGGGGGGCCCAGAGCGTGGCAAGGGCAACGGCTGCGCAGAAGGGCCGCTCAGGGGCCGCTGCCAACGGGGCAGGCTGAAGCTGGCATCGTCGGGCCAGGCCCCGTTGTCTTCCCCGGGGGCAGGGTCAGCCGCAGCCTCTGGGCTGGGCGAGCGCCGCGAGATGGCCTCCAGGCTGCGGCGGCGACCCGGTGCAGGCGTTGCGGGGGCCGGCGCTGACCCGCTGGCTTCCCGGCGGAGCGAATTGGCCGAAACCCGCGGGAGCGGAGCGGAGGGAGTCGGGCCGGGGGGCCGGTCGAAGCTCCGGGCAGCCCGGGGCGGCTGGGCCTGCCAGGGTTCGCGCCAGTCGTCGTCGCTGTCGTCGTCGAGGAGCCAATCGAGCCGATCCTCCACCCAGCGACCGAGGCCACCGGGCGTGATCCCTCCAGCCCCCAACCCCCCATTGCCCTGGGGAAGCAGACCGCCGCGGCGCCCATTGGGGGGTCCGCCAGGCCTAGCGCCTGGACGGGCGCCGGAAACCCCATCGACCAGCTCCCGGCCGCGGCTCATCCAGCGTTCCAACCGCTGATCCAGGGGTTCAGAACCCCGACCAAGGCGGCGATCATCCCAACCTGTCACCGGTGCACGACGCGCCTCCTGGGGGCGGCGTTGCTCAGGGAACCGGCGCCCATCGGCCTCATCCATGGGCCCAGGCTACCGCCGGCGGGTGGCCAGCCACCGCTCCCGACCGAGACCCAGCACAGCGATGGTGAGGCCGCTCCATTCGAGGGTCCACAAAAAGGTGGCCAATCCAGGCGCCGCAACCGGGGCCGACCTTAGGCGGCCCCGGACTCAAACAGCAGGAGGCAGCTGGCATCCCAGCGGCCGCCATGAAAACGCTGGCAGCAGGGCCGGCAGGCCAGACCCTGGCGACGGCGGCGGTAGGGAGCGGTGCGGCCACAGCGGGGGCAGCGGGCGATCCAGCGGGCCGCCTCCAGCGGCAGGGGGAAGGTGTGCCGCACACTCACCACGAAATCGGCCTGGGTGCGGTTGATCGCCTCCATGCGCTGCCGAAAGTGGGGGCCATGCACCTCCCGCACCTCCAGCACCCGGTCGATCCAGGCGTGGATCATCTCGTGGCAAAGGGTGCTGAGGGTGGCCTGGCGCGGCAGGGGCTCCAGCAGTGGCCGCGACAACACGATCTCGCAGAGGTCGGAGCCGTCGGGCCGCCGCCCTCGGCGGTAGAGGCCGGCGGTGCGGGTGAGGCGGCCGTCGCTCCAGCGCAGATCCACCAGGGGCCGGCCCTCGCGGAGCAGGGCGCCCTCGAAATGCTCGCGGTTCAGCCGGTGGAACAGGGGCGGCAGGGGTTCCAGGGGCACGGCGGGGGCACCGACGGGACGGGAGCGCGGCCAGCAAGCGTGGCCGGGGCGGGCCCCGCGGGCAGCGGGGGCCCGGGCAGTATCGCCACTGCCGGGCGGGGTCGTCGGTCAGACTCTCCTGGACGCAACCTCTGAGACACCCCATGGACTGGGATCTGGCCCGTGGCCTTGGCAGCAAGGCCCTGTTCGCCGGCGCCGGCGCCCTGCTCCTCTACTGGACGATCTCGGCGGTGAAGCTGGTGCTCAGCGCCCGCGGCATCAACCCGCTGATCAAGCAGTTCTTCACCCAGGTGGCCTCCGGCCAGGTGGATGGCGCCTACCTGCTGACCACCAAGAACTACCGCTCCCACGTCAACCGCCAGCAGTTCATCCGCTTCCTGGCGGGCCTGCAGCTCAACAAATACCGCAACCTCAAATCGGGCCGCCCCCGTCTGCAGGACGACCAGGTGATCCTCACCGTGAAACTCAAATCCGACGACAAGGAGGAGCTGCCGCTCGATTTCACCTTCGTGAAGGTGGATGAGGCCTGGCGGGTGGACCGGATTCAGAAGGTGGGCGCCTGATCCCAACCGCCTCCTCCAGCAAGCCCGAGTTGCTGGCCTGGCTGCAGCTGCCCTGCTTCAACGGGCAGCGCTGCCAAGCGGTGCACCATGCCAGCGGCAACCAGCAGGCGCCACGGGAAGCCATGGCCTGCAGCTGTCTCACTGAGCCCATCCTCACTAAACTAGATCACAGACCAGATCAATCTGTCCGATCCAGCCAGCTCCGCAGCCCTACCGCCCCTCCGTTATGGACTCCTGCATCGGTGCCTTCGAGGCCAAGGCCCAGCTCTCCCGGCTGCTGCGGGCCGTGGAGAACGGCGAGCAGTTCACGATCACCGTGCGCGGCAAGCCGATTGCCGACCTGGTGCCCCATCGGAGCCAGTCGGCCCATAGCCTCAAGGCTGCCGTGCACGCCATGCAGGCGTTCCCACGGATTCAAGGTGTCGCCGATGCCGACGTGGCCAGCTTCGTGAGCGAGGGGCGACGGTGAGCGGGTCGGCCTCGGCCGGGATGGCTTGGCGCGAGTCAGCCTTGAGGGGAGGGCAGCGCGGATGCTGGTGATCGATGCCTCGATGGCCCTGGCCTGGGCGTTTGAGCGACAACAGCCTGAGGATGGGCAGCGTGCCAGTCGACTGCTCAGCGAATGCGGCAGCGAGTCTTGGTGGGTGCCGGCCCTATGGCATCTGGAGGTAGCCAACGCCTTGCTGGTGGCGGAGCGGCGCGGCGTGATCGCCAGCAGCGCCAGCGATCTGTTCCGAGCTCGTCTGCAGGCCCTACCGATCGAAACCGACGCAACCCCCTTGCAGGAGACAGAGCCGAGAATCCTGGCGATCGCTCGGGCGCAGGCTCTGTCCAGCTACGACGCGTCCTATCTGGAACTCGCTCAGCGGCTTGGCGCCAGCCTGGCCAGTTTCGACCGGCGGCTCAACGAGGCGGCACAACGGCTGGACCTGGCTCTGGCGCCTTGAACCGAGGCGGGCCAGGTGCTGGTTGAGGTAACCGAGCAGGATGCTGCCTCGAATCAGCACGGCGCCTTGGCTGCAGAGTCATGGTTGCCTGGGGGATATAAATGGCAGGCCGCTGTTCAGCGAGCTGGGGATTGGAGTTGCTGGCCTGGCTGTCGGAATCACCCGCAGTAGGGCGGGCCCCAGCTGGGCCCAAATATTGGATCCAAATAACAGTTTGGGCGATGGAGCTGCCAGAGTCAGTCCGCAAGAATCTGCTCGCAGAGTTCAGGAAATCCCTCCGCCATTTGGCGGTTGTAGTCGCGGGGTTGGAGTTGGTCGAAGAGGTATTTGATCATGTTGGAGGCGTTGCAGGCGAAATCGTCAATCCGTAGATACTCTTGATATCCACTTGTGCCGAAGAGCCTAGGGTTTTCATCGAAAAATGGTTTGATTTCATTCAGTTTTTGATCCCATTCAGCGGCAAGTTTTAATCGCGCAGCAAGCCCCCCGCATTGCCGGGCGTCGGGCAGGATGATCGGGATGATGCGCCGATGGAAATCCTTTGCTTTCTTGCGGCAGTTTTGATAAATCATGAACAGCTCATGCATGCAATACTCCGAGCGGAGGTATTTGGCGCTGATCACCACGATCACCCGATCAGCGGCGGCCAGGCGATCCATGAAAGCGCTGATCAAGTCACCGGGCCGCATTTCATCGCGATCGATTCGTACCGAGATCGGCTCGGAGTGCTGGTGCAGAGCTTCAACAAGCCGATCCACAATCTGTTGGCGTTCTTTGCCCTCGGGACTATCATCACCCCAGGCATAGGAGATGAAAACTTCGCGGCCAGGCTTGTGGAAGGTTTCAACCGGCGCCGGCACAAGTTCGGGGGGAGGCGCGGCTGGTGCTTCGCCGCCATCGCTCCGGTCCAATTGCTGGCGCTTGTCGAAGGCCAGAGCTTGGCTGGCTAAGGGGCCGGCGATGATTGGCTGGAGATCGGCGTAGCCAAATTGGCGGTTGCGTTCGGCCAGGCGTTGCTGGAACCAATCGGCCAATTCGCCGCTGCCGTCACCCTGGAAGCGGATCGAGATGCTTCCGGCGCGGTCGTTCTCCATCTGCTGCTCCAGCAGGGCGATGCAACCTTGGCGAGCGTCGTACACCCAGGCGCCGTAGCGCCAGTAGACACCGCCATCGCCGGCATGGTTGCCCAGATCGCAGAGCAAAGCCCGCACCAGGCCGCCATGCAGGAAGTTATACGCGTAGGTGAGTGTTAGGGAGGGATCGCTACCCTCCCAGCGGCCCTGCAGTTGCCTGCCCACCTGGGGAGACGATCGGGGCGGCAGCAGATCGGGAGCTAGGTATTCGGCCTCCAGGCCCAAAGCGCCATCCGCCTCGCGGTAGGGGAAAACGATGCCGCAGGTGCCCATCAGGCTCAGGAACAGTTTCTGGGCTTCTGGCTCATACTCCCGCCAGACGGTGGCGGCGAGTAGGGAAGGCCAGAGGCGGCCGTCGTTGGCTTTGATCAGCGGATAGGTGGAGCCCCGTTCGAATACCGCATACACCGCATCGAGCGCCCAGGATTGATCGAGAAGGATGCGGTTGTGGAAGAGATCCGGGCTGTGAAACACCACGCCCTTGTTGTGCAGAAACCGCAGCAGCGCTTCGGGGGAACTCACGCCACCTGTCTGTTCACAGAGGCTGGCAAAATCCGCTTGGCTGAGGGTGCGATGCAGGCGTTGCGGCGCCGGCAGCTGTTGATCGGCCTGGCGCCAGGCCTCCAGTTGTTGCCACACCAGGTGGCGGCCCCTGCCGATGCTGCTGATGCCATCGCGATCGCGCAGGTAGGTGTTGGCATCGGCCAGGGCCTCCTGGAGGCTGGCGGCGCCGCGTGGGGTGCGGGCACTGAAGTTGCAAACGCTCAGGCAGCCGAAGCTTTGCAGCAGGGCCGCATCCACCGGTGGGACGGCCACCGCTTGGGCGGGGGTGTCGCATTGGCTTTGCACCACCAGCACGGGGGAGTCGGGGCGGCCGAGGGTGCGCACGTATTCGAGCCAGTAGGTGAGCGGGTGGCGGCGCTGTAGGGGATCGTCGTCGTTGTCGCTAGCCGCCAGGGCTTCCTGCTCCGGCGTCCAGAGCACCACAAATACTGCTGCGGTCCGCATAAACAAGGTGTGGGCACTGTGGTAGACGTCTTGGCCGCCGAAATCCCAGAGGTATTGGGTGGCATCACCTTCTGAAGCTGGTGCAATGGTGCGCAAAGCGATGCCGTGGGTCGTGAGCACCGTTGGATCGAAGGGCTCAGCGGCGAGTTGGCGGCAAAGCTGGGTTTTGCCCACACGGCCATTGCCAAGCACGAGGATTTTTACGCTATTGATTGGTATTGCTTCTACTTCTAGATCGAGGACGTGGGCACGGAGGGTGGGTATGGTGTTGTTAAAGAAAGTAAAAGGTTGATCCTTATCAGTGGAAAAAGCCTCCTCTGGGATGCCTGGGATGCTGGCTCCATTGAGATCGATTCTGCGAAGGTATTCGCTGAACAGGAGTTTGCGAGGAAATTCCTTCAATTTAAGATTTTGACAATCAAAATATTGAAAGCTTTGTAGATTAATCAGTGGCTCCAGGTCGCTCACCTGAGTGTTCCCGCAGTTGAGAGTGGTGAGGTTAACGAGGCTTCGCAGTGGCTCCAGGTCGCTCACCTGAGTGTTCCCGCAGTTGAGAGTGGTGAGGTTTACGAGGCTTCGCAGCGGCTCAAGGCTGCTCACTTGTGTGTGGTCGCAGTGGAGTAATTTAAGAGATGTAAGGTCCTTCAACGGCTCCAGGCTGCTCACTACTGTGCGGCTGCACACGAACTCCTCAAGGTTTACGAGGCCCTGCAGCAGCTCTAGGTTGGTCAGCGGGGTGTATGTGCAGTTGAGGATCTTAAGACTGACCAGACCTTGTAGCGGTGTCAGGCCCTTTAGCGGCTCGAAGTCGCTCACCTGGGTGTAGCTACAGTTGAGGGAATGAAGGCTGTTGAGGTCCCGCAAGGGCTCCAGGCTGCTCACCTGGGTGTTGCTGCAGTCGAGTTCCTTAAGGCTGGTAAGGGCCCGTAGTGGCTCCAGGTAGCTCACCTTGGTGCCGCTGCAGTTGAGTTTCTGAAGGTTGGTGAGGACCCGGAGCGGCTCCAGGCTGCTCACCTGGGTCGATTGGCAGTTGAGGTTCTGAAGGCTGGCGAGTCCCCGCAACGGCTCCAGGTCGTTCACCTCAGTGCCCCAGCAGTAGAGGTTCTGAAGGCTGATGAGGCCCCGAAGCGGCTCCAGGTCGCTCACCTGGGTCTTGGAACAGTCTAGGCTCTGAAGCGTTGCCAGGCCCTTTAGCGGCTCGAAGTCGCTCACCTGGGTGTAGCTACACTTGAGGGAATGAAGGCTGTTGAGGTCCCGCAAGGGCTCCAGGCTGCTCACCTGGGTGTTGCTGCAGTCGAGTTCCTTAAGGCTGGTAAGGGCCCGTAGTGGCTCCAGGTAGCTCACCTTGGTGCCGCTGCAGTTGAGTTTCTGAAGGTTGGTGAGGACCCGGAGCGGCCACAGATAGCTCACCTGGGTGTTGCTGAAGTCGAGGTTCTGAAGGCGGGTGAGTTCCTGCAACTCAGCGGGTAGTTCGGTGAGCAGGAGACTGGATAGATCAAGGCTACCGGTTTGCGCTGCTAGCTCGGCCGCAATTCGCTTCATAACCTCCGGGAGATCCCTTGAATGCATTGCCATTTTTAACTAGTGAAAGCAGCTTAAATCAGACTATCCAAAGGATTCGAGTGTCATTGTGGCAGTTCCTTGAGCTGTACGGCGTTGAGGAGCAATGCGAAGCAGCCCTAGAGCAAACCCGCTGGCCAAATTGATTCCGCTACCCCCGATCTGGAGAGCAGGAACATGGTCTAGTATGGGCGTCGCCACATGCGCGATCAGTGCTGGAGCTGCCGACATCAGATTACTGTCACTGCAGATTCCTATTATTGCAAGAACAACCATGGAAACAACCTAGCCCCCAGGCTTCTGCGTAGGCGCAGCCTTCTCGGAGAGAAGCAGTAGCTGCCGCTTACCCAGTGGTTCCAAGCCTTCTATCTGGTGGGGAACATCAGGGGGATGACTTCAAAGAAAGAGGCCGATCAGCCATCGATAAGGTGAGCGCGCTGGGGGCTTCGCCTGGGTGGATTGTGCCCGTGCTGGGCGGCGAGAATTGTCCCTGCCATCAGTCCACCATCTCCGGATCCAGCTCCAGCCCCGGATAAAGGAAGGCGCGGCTGAGCCGCTGGCAGTCGGCGGGGCTCACCGAGGCTTCACGCAGGGTGGCCTCCCAGCTGCTGGCCACGGCGATGAAGATCCGCGTGGCAATCGCTTCGGCTTCCGCCGGCTTGAGCAGAAACCGGCCAGCCCCGGCCAGGATTGCCCGGCGGTTGGCCCAGCGGCTCGGGCTGCGGTCCACCAGGCCGCAGGCCATGGCCAGGTCGCGGCGGGTCTCGGCTTGTAGCGGTGCGGGCGTGAGGTCGTAAGCGGGGCTGAGCTGCCAGCTTGTTGACCTGGCCAGCAACGCATGGTTGCGGGGGTGGTCGTCGATATTCGAAACCGCCGCGTTGAAGCAGATCCGGCCGAACAGCTCCCGCAGATCCGCCGCCGGCTGAGCACTGTCGCGGCGGAGCTCATCGGCCAGCAGCAAGTACGACCACCTGCCCCGATCGGTGGGGCTGTCATCAGCCTGCAGCAGGGTGACGGCGCTGACCATGCGATGGCGCCGGTATCCCGTCTCGCTCCAGTCGCGGTCAAAGCGCTTGACCAGCAGCACCTCGGCTTCGCCCACTCTGGTGAGGCGACTCTCCGCCACCTGCAGCCCGCAGCGGCGGGCCAGCAGCAGCAGGCCGTGCTCCACGCGCGGCTGGTTCCAGGTGTCGGAAGGGGCTGGGAACTTGGCCAGCCAGAGGGCGTTGTCGGCCTCCACGGTGGTCTTGGGGCGGGCGCCGCCCATCGACGTGCCGGCCTGGCCGATCAGCTCCTCACCTGCTCCAGGGCCGAGCCTGCCCGCAGGGGTTCCTCGCGGAGGATCGCATCGGCCGCCAGCTTGATGCGCTCCAGATCGAGGCTGCGATGGAAGCGACGCTGCGGCGCCGGTGGATCAACGCCGCGGCCAAAGCCAATCGCACCGCAGCGATCGTCCGGTCCGAGCAGCAGCAGATCGAAATCGCTGGGCTCCCCAAGGCCGCCATGGCGAGCGATCACCCGGCGCCCCCAGTGATCCGGCAGGGCATCGCGCAGTGCCCCGAAGAAGCCCCCCAGGCGGGCCGTCTCGAAGGGGCCCTAACGCAGCCTCAGCTGCACCGGATCGAGCTCCACCGCGGCCGGCCGCTCGCGGTAGCGGCGGCCAAAAACGAACGTGCCCACCGGTTGGCCCTGCCGATCATTGCTCTGCGAAAACCGGCCCGCCGTGACGAACGCCGTGCTGCCCGGCAGGACCACATAGACGTAGCACTCGAGTTCCGATGGCATGACAGGCGAGCGCCAAGGCTGGGCGAAACGGAGGGCGAAACGGAGGGCGAAACGGCTGGGCGAGGAGGATCAGAAGTCGTCGTCAAAGCGATGGCGGCGGGGGGCCTGACCCGGCTGGCGGGCCGCCTCCAGGGCCTTGCCCTCCCCATCCCGGTCGGGATCGGCCACTGCTTCCAGCTGATCGAGCAGCCCCAGCACCCAGAGGGCACCGAGGTAGGCGGCGATCGAGGTGCCGGGCTTGCCGCGCTCCACATCGGCCACGGTGAAGCGGCTCACGCCCATCCGCTCGGCCACGTCCTCCAGCCGCCAGCGGCGGCGCAGCCGGGCGGTGCGGATGTTGCGCCCCAGCCGCTGCAGGGCCTGCTCCAGGGCTGCCGGGGGGTGCCAGCACTGCAGCATGGAGAGCCCTGCAGGCAAGGTGGTCGCGATCGCCGCCCAGGCAATGGGCAGCCGCCAAGCACCGTCCCTAGCACCATCCGCAGTGCCGTCCCCCGCACCATCTGAGCTGCCATCCGAACTGCCGTCTGAGCTGCCGTCTGAAGTGACCAGCCCAGCGCCTCCTGATCCGGCCGCCTTGCCGGCCCCGAGCCCTGGTCCCAGCGGCGCCGAACGCCAGCGGGCCGCCGAACTGCGGCAGCTGCTCCAACGGGCCGCCCACGCCTATTTCGTGCTCGATGCGCCCGTGATGGAGGACCCGGTCTACGACCGGCTCTACCGCGAACTGCTGGAGCTGGAGGGCAGCTTCCCCGAGCTGCTCAGCCCCGACAGTCCGACCCAGCGGGTGGGGGGGCAACCGGCCGAAGGCTTCGGCAGCGTGGAGCACCGCATCGGCCTGCTCAGCCTCGACAACGCCTTCTCCCTGGAGGAGCTGGAGGCCTGGTATGGCCGCCTGCTCAAGGTGCTGGATCGCACCCCGGCGCCGGGGGAAGCGCTGCCAGCGCTGGCGATGGTGGGGGAGCTGAAGATCGATGGCAACGCCCTGGCCCTCAGCTACGAGCACGGCGTGCTGGTGCGGGCCGCCACCCGGGGCGACGGCGAGCGGGGCGAGGAGATCACCGCCAATGTGCGCACGATCCAGAGCGTGCCGTTGCGCCTGCAGCTGGCCGATCCGCCAGCCTGGGTGGAGGTGCGGGGCGAGGCCCTGATCCCCGATGCCACCTTCGCGGCCATCAACGCCGAGCGCACCGCCCGCGGCGAGGCCGCCTTCGCCAACCCCCGCAACGCCTGCGCCGGCACCCTGCGCCAGCTCGATCCGAAGGTGGTGGCGGCCCGGCGGCTCGACTTCTTCGCCTACACCCTGCACCTGCCGGATGCCGGCAATGGGCCTCGGAGCACCGATTCCCCCCCTCTCGCTCCCCTTAGCGCCGTAGCTGGGCCGGAGCAGCGCCGTGGCGATGGCGCTCTGATCGGGGCCGAAGGCGGCGATCCGCCGCCCCCCCGCAGCCAGTGGGAATGCCTGCGCTGGTTGGAAGCCGCGGGGTTCCGGGTGAATCCCAACGCCGAACTGCTCTGCGATCTGGCGGCCGTGGAAGCCTTCTTCGCCCGCTGGGAAGAGGCCCGCAAGGCCCTGCCCTACGCCACCGACGGCGTGGTGGTGAAGCTCAACGACCTGCGTCTACAGGACGCAGCCGGTTTCACCCAGAAGGCCCCCCGCTGGGCCATCGCCCTCAAGTACGCCGCCGAAGAGGCCCCCAGTCGCCTGCTGCGGCTCAGCTGCCAGGTGGGCCGCACCGGCGCCGTGACACCGGTGGCTGAATTCGAGCCCGTGCCCCTGGCCGGCACCAGCGTGGCCCGCGCCACCCTCCACAACGCCGACCGGCTGGCCGAGCTGGATCTGCACGCCGGCGACACGATCGTGGTGCGCAAGGCCGGCGAAATCATCCCCGAGGTGGTGCGGGTGTTGCCGGAGCTGCGGCCCGCCGGCGCGGTGCGTCTGGCCCTGCCCCACTCCTGCCCGGAATGCGGCTCGGAGCTGGTGCGCGAGGAGGGCGAGGCCGCCACCCGCTGCGTCAACAGCAGCTGCCCGGCGATCCTGCGGGGCTCTCTGCGGCACTGGGTGAGCAAGGGGGCGTTGGACATTGACGGCCTCGGCACGAAGCTGATCGAGCAGCTGGTGGACCGGGGCCTGGTGCACTCGATCGCCGATCTGCACCGGCTCGATGGAGCCCTGCTGGCCAGCCTGGAGCGGATGGGGGAGAAATCGGCCACCAACCTGGTGACGGCGCTGGAGGCCTCGCGGCGGCAGCCCTGGCACCGCCAGCTCTACGGCCTGGGCATCCACCACGTGGGCGAGGTGAATGCCAAGGCC
>DAIQNM010000058.1:0-12294 GCA_036788375.1 Cyanobium sp. CTOTU6536
GGGTTGGGGTGTCCAACGGGTCGGCGTCGGCAGGGACTGATCTCACCCGATGGGCTGCCGGGGTTGCGGCTGGCGGCAACCCGGAAACGGGCCATGGATCGGACGCTGGATTCGGCACGGCGGCAGGTTCGGCGGAAGCGGGCCATCCCTAGGCTGGGGTGACCCGAAGACAGAGCATGGTCAACGATCCGGGCACGGGAGGCGAAGACAATCCCCTGCTGCCACTCCTCTCGGGCATTCTGCTGATGGGTGGCATCGCCCTGTTCATCAGCTGGGGCCTGACTCATGCCTATGCCACCAACTAACTAGGCGAACGGGGGGCTTAGGGGGAACTTCAGGCCAGGATCGCCGCTGCCGCCGCCACATCGGCCGAGATCCTCTCGGATAACTCGGCCAGGCTGCCAAAGCGCTGCTGGCTGCGCAGAAAGCGCACCGGCTCCACGGTGAGGCATGCACCGCTGAGCTCGAGATCGCGCTCCAGCAAATGCACCTCCACCGCCGAGGGGGCCAGGGGATCCACCGTGGGCTGGGGACCGAGGTTCATGACCCCCGCCATCGGCGTGTGGGGATCCTCGCGGCGCCAGGCGCGCACGGCATAAACCCCTTCCCCCGGCAGAAACTTGCGGCCATCGACTTCCAGGTTGGCGGTAGGCCAGCCCAAACCAGCCCCGAGACCCCGCCCCCGCACCACCCGGCCGCTGAACCGGTAGGGGCGCTCCAGCAGGCGCTCCGCCTCCGCCAGGTCACAGGCGGCAAGGGCGCGACGGATGCGGCTGCTGCTGACCCGTTCGGGGCCATCCCAGAGCATCGGCAGCACCAGCACCTCAATACCGCAGGCTGCGCCGATGCGAGCCAGGTCGCTGACGGTGCCGCAACGGCCGGCGCCGAAGCGGAAGTTTTCACCTACGGCCACCCGCCGGGCCTGAAGCTGGCCAACGAGCACGGTCTCCACGAACGCCTCGGGGGCCAGGGCCGCCAGGGCCAGGCTGAAGGGGACAAGCACCAGCTGGCGGATCCCAAGCGGTCCCAGGAGATCAAGTTTCTCCTCCGGCAGATCGAGCCGCAGCCGGGTCTCCCCATGCAGAACCTCGCGGGGATGGGGCCAGAAGCTCACAACGCTGGGCACGGCCGTGGCATCGCCGCTGACGGCGGCAATCACGCGGCGATGGCCCCGATGCAGACCATCGAAACTGCCGAGGGCGATGGCGGTGGGACGCAGGGCCTGATCGGGGGAATGGAGCGGGATCGGATGGGAAATCAAGGCCAGGCGCTCGCCCTGGGGATCCTCCCATGGCAAGTTTGGTGCCTTGCCGGACAACCCATCCATGGCCGAGCCGCAGGACCTTCAACGCATCTCCACAGCCCTTCGCCTGGTGGGCTGGGTGCGGTTCTGGACCCAGCTCGCCCTGGCGATCGTGGTGGTGGGGGTGCTGCTGTTCAACAACATCGGCGGCCGGGTGGCCGCCAACGCCCAGCGGGCCGTGGGCCTGGGCCCTGGACTCTCGATCACCACCCTCTCCTTCCTGGTGCTGGCCTGGAGCCTGTGGCAATGCTGGTTGGTGATCCGCTGCGGCCGCGCCCTGGCCAGCCCGGTGCGGCCCACCCGGGGCGAAACCACCCGCCTGATCAAGCGGGGGCTCCTCGTGGACCTGGCCGGCCTCACCGTTGCCGCCGTGGGCTACCAGGCCCTGGCCGGCAGCCTCTTCCTGCAGGCTTCGATGCAGGCGCCCGGCCTGTTTGGGCCCATGGCCTACCAGGGCAGCCAGGGCCCGATCAGCACTTTCCCGATCACCTCGATTGAAATGCTCTCGGTGTTGAGCAACACCCAGGTGCTCTTCGCCCACCTGATCGGCCTGTGCTTTTCCCTATGGATGCTGCAGCGCATCTTCCGGAGGGGGTGAGATCATGCCAGCAACCGGCCTGGTCCGATGAGGATTCTGTTTGTCTCCCACCAGGCCAGCCGCACCGGCGCCCCCCTGCTGCTGCTCTGGCTTGTGCAGTGGCTTCGCAGCCACACCACCCACCAACTCGGCGTCGTACTGCTGGCAGATGGTCCCCTAAAGGAGGATTTCAGCCGCCTCTGCCCCACCTGGAGCCTGCCGGCGGAGCCCCTGTTTAAGCCCCTCAGCCAACGGCTGGGCGACACCCTGAGGCGGCGGCGGCGCATGGATCCAGGCACATTTCTGCACGAGACCATCGCAGGGTTCAAGCCGGATGTGGTGTACCTCAACACCTTGGTCTTAGGACGCTACCTATCCACATTTCAGTCAGGCACAAACCAGCTACCGGTCTTCATTTCCCACGTTCACGAGCTCGCCATTACGCTCAACACGATGAGCGATCACCAGGCAGTCGAGCGGCAAATCAAGCTTTCATCGGCCATCATTTCCTGCGCCCAGGTTGTGCAGGACAATCTCACGGCATGCCACGACATTGATCCAAACACATCCCTCCATGTTGTTCTTGAATACATTCCCTACGATCAACCCGCTGAGCTGATTGCCGCCGCCAACGCCGAACCTGGGGCACAGGAATGGGTGCAACGGCTTCAGGCCGCGGCCCGGGAAGGCCGCTTCATTTTTGGATCAACGGGCCAGGCCATCAGCCGTAAGGGCTTCGACCTCCTGCCCCAGCTGATTCAGGCCTGCGATCAAACCTTTGCGGATCGGAAGTTTCTAGGCGTCTGGATCGGTGCCCCCGACCAGAACGAACTGTGTCAATTCATCCAACGGGATCTTGCCCTGCTTGGCCTGGATGATCAGGTGCTGATCATCCCCCCGGTGGCCTCGGCCCTGGCGCTGATCAGCCAGATGCAAGCCTTCATCCTGCTCTCCAGGGAAGACCCCTACCCCTTAGTGGCGCTGGAGGCCGCGAGCCTTGGCATCCCCACCGTCTGCTTTGAAGCCTCCGGAGGAATCGGTGAGTTCGTGAAGGATGGCCGGGGGCTCAGTGTTCCCTACCTTGACCTCCAGGCCATGGCCCGCAGCCTGCACGCCCTCAGCCAAGATCCCCAGCTGCGCGGCGACCTTGGGGCGCGGGCAAGGGAACGGGTGTTCCAGGCCCATACGCTCCAGCAGGCGGCTGAGCGGATCCTGGCCATCATCGAGACCACGGCCTCCGGCCGCTAGGCAACCATCAGGGTGATGGCTGTAAGGGAAGCGGCGGCAAGGTGGCCGTATCCCCACGCCAGAAGAGTTCGGGCTGGAGGGGGGAGAGGGCCACGCCGCCGCCGGCGATCCAGGCCACATCGGTGGGCCAGTCGGCCGGACCAGCCACAGGCGCCTCCAGGTCGTCGGCCACCTCGCCGGCTAGCCAGTAGTAGGTGCGGCCGCGAGGATCCTCCCGACGATCAAACTGATCGATGTAGCGCCGCACGGCGGGCCGGCACCAGCGCAACGCTCCAATTCCCTCCGCAGGGCGCGGCGGCACATTGAGGTTGAGGAGCATTCCTTCGCCCCAGCCGGCGGCCAGCAGGCCCTCGGCCACGTCCAGGGCGATGCGGGCCGCTGGCCCGAACTGGCGCCAGTGGAAATCGGCGCAGCTCACCGCCAGGGCCGGGAAGCCTTCGATCGTGCCTTCCATGGCGGCACTCACCGTGCCGGAATAGAGCACGTCCGTGCCGAGGTTGGGGCCGTGGTTGATGCCGGAGAGCACCAACTGGGGCGGCTCCTCCAGGAGGCGAAAGAGCGCCAGCTTGACGCAGTCGGAAGGGGTGCCGCTGCAGGCCCAGGCGGTGACCCCCGGGGCAAACAGCTGATCGGCGCGCTCGGCCCGCAGGGGGGTCTGAAGCGTGAGGCCGTGGCCGGTGGCGGAGCGTTCCTGGTCGGGGCAGACCACCGTGACCTGATGACCACGGCCAGCGGCCTCGGCGGCCAGGGCCTGGATACCGGCGGCGAAGACCCCGTCGTCGTTGCTGATCAGGATCCGGAGGGGGGCCATGGGAGCACGGGGTCAGAAGGACAGGCTGCCATGGCCCTTCCTGCTGCCAGGGTGCCCAGGACTGCAGCCGCCCGGGTCCCCCATGGCGGAAAGGCACCTCCCAGCGGGTCGGAGGCTCCAAGGCGACCACCAGCCCGGCACTGCCTACAGTCGCTCTTCCCCCTTCCGCAGTCCCCGACCCCGTGAGCGCCACGATCACCCTCCAGCAGCTCACCGACCAGCTCCAGGCCCTTGAAGCAGAGGCAGCCGCAGCGATCGGGGCTGCGGCCGATCCGGCCGAGCTTGAGCAGTTGCGGGTGGATTTATTGGGCAAGAAGGGGCGCCTCTCCGGGGTGCTCGGGGCGATGGGGCGCCTTCCTGGCGAGCAGCGGCCCCAGGTGGGGCAGCGGGCGAACGTGCTCAAGGAGCAGGTGCAGAGCCTGCTTGGGGAGCGGCTCCACCACCTCCAGTCCTCGGCAATGGCGGATCGCATCGCCCGCGAGAGGCTCGATGTGACCGCCCCATGCCGTTACGTGCCACCGGGTCACCGCCATCCCCTGCAGGCCACGGTGGAGGAGATCCTCGACATCTTCGCGGGCCTGGGCTATCGGATGTCCGAGGGGCCTGAGGTGGAGAGCGATTTCTACAACTTCACCGCCCTCAACATCCCTCCCCACCACCCGGCCCGGGACATGCAGGACACCTTCTATCTGGCGCCAGGAGCCGATGGTGGTGAGCGCCTGTTGCGCACCCACACCTCGCCGGTGCAGATCCGCCATCTCGAGGCCAATCCGCCGCCGGTGCGGATCGTGGCCCCCGGGCGGGTGTACCGGCGCGACGCCGTGGATGCCACCCACTCGCCGGTGTTCCATCAGGTGGAGGTGCTCGCCCTCGATGAAGGCCTCGACTTCAGCCATCTGCGCGGCACGGTGACCACCTTCCTGCAGCGCTTCTTCGGGGACCTGCCGGTGCGCTTCCGCGCCAGTTACTTCCCCTTCACCGAACCCTCCGCCGAAGTGGATGTGCAGTGGCGGGGCCGCTGGCTGGAGGTGATGGGCTGCGGCATGGTGGATCCAGCCGTGCTTGAGGGGCTGGGGATCGATCCGGAGCGCTGGAGCGGCTTCGCGGCGGGCCTTGGGGTGGAGCGCTTCTGCATGGTGCGGCACGGCATCGATGACATCCGCCGCCTGTACACGAGCGACCTGCGCTTCCTGGAGCAATTCTGATCGGCCCCATACACTCATGGGACTCTCCAGAGCTCGATCGGTGTCCCGCGTCGGCCTGATCGTCAACGATGGCAAGGAGCTGGCACTCGCCACCGCCGCTGCCATCGAAGAGCGCCTCAGCGCGGCGGGCCTTGAGGTGGTGCGCGTCAGCAGCTCCGGCGGGGTGGTGGGTTTCGCCAATCCCGACCAGCACCTGCGGGCCAAGGGCTACAGCGCCTGCGTGCCCCTGAACTTCGATGCCTCCATGCCCCTGGCCCTGGTGCTGGGAGGCGACGGAACCGTGCTCTCGGCCGCTCGCCAGACAGCACCGATCGGCGTGCCGATCCTCACGATCAACACCGGCCACCTGGGCTTCCTGGCCGAGGCTTATCTCAAGGACCTAAGAGGCGTGCTCGATCAGGTGATCGCCGGCGAGTGGACGGTGGAGGAGCGTTCGATGCTGGTGGTGAGCGTGATGCGGGGCGACCAGCGCCGCTGGGAGGTGCTCTGCCTCAACGAGATGGCCCTGCACCGCGAACCACTCACCAGCATGTGCCACTTCGAGATCGCCATCGGCCGCCATGCCCCGGTGGACATCGCCGCCGATGGGGTGATCCTCTCCAGCCCCACCGGCTCCACCGCCTATGCCCTCAGCGCCGGCGGGCCGGTGATCACGCCCGACTGCCCGGTGCTGCAGCTCACCCCGATCGCCGCCCACTCCCTGGCGTCGCGGGCGCTGGTGTTCAGCGATCGGGAACCGGTGACGATCTTCCCCGCCACGCCCGAGCGGCTGATGATGGTGGTGGATGGCAGCGCTGGCTGCTATGTCTGGCCCGAAGACCGGGTTCTGGTGCGGCGCAGCGAACACCCGGTGCGTTTCGTTCGCCTGGCCGACCATGAGTTCTTCCAGGTGCTGCGCAACAAGCTCGGCTGGGGCTTGCCCCATGTGGCCAAGCCCGGCAATGGCCAGGGCCCGGCCAAGGATCTCGCCCGGGAGGCCGCCCCTTGAGTGGCGCGATGCGATGAGCCGATCGAAGGGCACGGCGCGGCGAAGCTCGGGGGAATCAGAGGGTGCTGCCGTGCTGCTGTTGGGGGCTGCTGCCGAAGCGCTTGGTCCTCGGCTCGCCCTCTCAGGCCACCAGCCGCTGCTGTTGGGGGATCTGGAGAATGCCACCGCATCAGAGCCCAGCGTCGTGATCCTGGCGCCGGAGGAGGAGGGCCGGATCGGGGCCCTGCGGAAACGCTTTCCCGCCACCCCCCTATTGCTGGGGATTGCGAGCGACAACCTGCAGGGCCGGGTGCGCTGCCTGGCTAGCGGCGCCGATGATTTCTGGCTCACTTCGGTGGGTCCCAGTGACCTGCTCACGCGGCTGCGCCTGCATCTGGGTCTCCAGCAGCGGCGACCGACCCAACCAGCCGAACCAACACCCCAGCCCCTCCAGGTGGCCGATCTGGCCGTGAACCTGGCAACCCGACAGGTGGTTCGAGGGAAGCGGGTCCTCAACCTCACGGCACGGGAATTCGACTTGCTGCTGCTGCTGCTGCGGCAGCACGGAGGAGTGCTGAGCCGGGAGCGGATGTTGGCCGAAATCTGGCGGGACGAACGCTCGGCCGCCAGCAACGTGATCGAGGTTTACGTGCGCTATTTACGCCAGAAACTGGAGGAGGGCGGCGAACGACGCCTCATCCACACGGTGCGAGGCCAGGGCTATTGCCTGGCGGAACGCCTTCCCCCCCGCGAGCCCAGCAGCCCATGATCACGCCTTCTGCCCGCCGACAGGGCCCGTTGGGCCTGGCCCTGACAGCCTTGATCAGCAGCTCCCCTGGGGTCGGCCATGCCGCCCCCACCAGCCAGGGCGCAGCCCCCCAAAGGCTGCCGATCGAGGCCCGCTGGTGCCCCCACCCGACGACGGCCCCCACCCCAACGCCTCCTGCCTATAGGGGCGCCATCGAGGCCGGTTGCGTCGCCCTGGAGGTGCCCCGCAGCTTGCACCAGTACGCCATGGGGTTGCAACGGCGACCGGCCCTACCGCCGGATCGGGGCATGTGGTTTGCCTACCGGCCCGCCCAACCGGCTCGGTTCTGGATGCACCTCACCCCCCAGCCCCTCGACCTGGTGTTTGTTCGGGCTGGTCGGGTGGTGACCATTCATGCCGCAGCTCCACCGTGCATGCAACTTCCCTGCCCCAGCTACGGCTCCCCTGGGGTGGTGGATGGGGTGCTGGAGCTTGCCGCCGGTGAAGCCAGCCGCAGGGGCCTCACCGTGGGCTCGCCCCTGGAGGTGGAGCTGCTCAAACCCTTCGGCCCCTCAGCACCAGCACCGGATTAAGTGGCGAAAGGCGGGTGCCATCTCCCAGGGGAGCGCCCCGCCAAACCTGAATTTGCCCCACCCCTACCGCTAAGCCGGCGGCCTCCAGCACAGGACGCAGCTCCGCCAGGGCCTCCAGGGTGGCCAGAGGCATCACCACCACACCCCCCGGCCGCAAGCGCTCCAGCACAGCCGCAAGCACGGCCACGCGGTCACGGCCACCGCCACCAATCAGCACCCGATCGGGATCCGGCAGCTGATCGAAGGCGGACGGCGCCGCCGCCTCCACCAAGCCTGCCGGTTCAACGCCCAAACGGGCCGCATTGGCCGCCAACAGCGCCGAGGCCCCGGCCCGGCGCTCCACGGCCCAGAGCTGCAGGGCGGGGCGCAGCCGCAGGGCCTCCAGGCCCACGCTGCCCACCCCGGCGCCGATGTCCCAGAGCACCCCCTCGGCGGGAAGATCGAGATCGGCGAGGAGTTGGATGCGCACCTCCCGCTTGGTCATCAGTCCCGGCTGGTCGGGATGTTGGAGCCAGAGGCCATCATCGAGGCCGAACAAGGGAAGGTTGGCCGGATGCGGGGCAGCGGGGGCTTCGGCCACCAACAGCACGAGGTGGAGGGGATCAAGGTCCACGGGGGTGGGCTCGCCAGGAGCCAATCGCCTGACCCGCTCCTGGGCATGTCCCAGCCGTTCGCAAATCCAGCAGCCATAGGCGGCCTCCAGGCCCGAGGCGATCAACAGGCGGCGCACCGTATCGGCTCCACCGGCCCCCGGATCGCAGAGCACCCCAAGGGCCGCTGGTCGGCGCTGAAGGGCAGCCGCCAGGGGTTCGGGGTCTCGGCCATGCAGGCTCACCCAGCTGGCGTCGTGCCAGGGGCGACCAATCCGGGCGAAGGCGAGCTGCAGGGAAGTGGCTGCCGGATGAAACCGCAGCTCCTCGGCAGGGAATTCCTGCAGCAGCAAACGGCCGATGCCATACCAGAGGGGATCGCCACTGGCCAGCAGCACTCCCCGTCGGCCCTCGGCGCGGGCCCGGTGCAGTTGGCTGAGCAGCTCGGCCAGCCGGTCGGTGGCCAACAGTTGCGGTTGGGGGCCGGGCCCCTCGGCAAGCCGGCGCTCCACCTCAACCAGGAGTCGCGCTGGGGCCGCGACCAGATCGACCCGGAGCAGTCGCTCCTGCCAAGAGGAGGCAAGGCCGGCGAAGCCGGAGGCATCGGTGCCCACCACCTCAAGCCAGGCCGGTTCATGGATGGCTTCCCATGGCTCCGACCCCGATGGGTGGGAGCCAGCCATCAAGGAACGCAACGCCACTGCACCATGACCTGGGGGGCAGCTGGATTCAGATGGGTGCATCCGGTGCCGATCGCTTTGGCGAAGGTAGGCGGTTGAGAAAAGCCAGAAAATCATCGCGAAGCAGCAGGGCCCCGGCATTGGTCAGGTGGCTGCCATCGCTGTAGAGAAACTGACCACTCTCCACGTTGGAGCACTGGGGGCGCTGCGGTGGACAGAGGGCTGGCATCGGGTCGAATACAGCCATACTGGTCGAAGCTGCAGCCACAGACTGCTGCAGCTCCCGAATTTGGCGGGTTTTGGCCAGCTGGGAGAGCCTCGATTGGGTCACGGTCTGACAGGCGGCAGGAATGGCCCAAACAGGTCGAAACCACTCGGGTCGACAAAGGCTGAGGGGGATTTGGATCTTGGATTGGGGGAATTCTGGCGTCGGAGCAACCAGCACCAAATGGGCGCCCCTGCTGTCGACAAGGGTGTCAAGACGATGCAGGGCTTCGGCGTAGCTTTCAAGGGCCGAATCTCGATCCCCAGCAGATAGTTTAAACAGATAATTATTAATTGCCGATTCGCCAACAACCACATCTCCTGGCTTGAGCACCTCGGCCAGCTCCCTGAGCCTGGATTCATAATGGGGCTGACATTGACGATAACGCTCTCCTCGCTGGCCAGCCTTGCCGGACGGCGAGAAAAAGGGAAATGGACAGCCACCACGCGTTGCGAAGGAAACAGCAAATCGGCCCTGTTTCAGAAATTCATGACCCAAAATAAAGAGGGCGTGGGCATGGCTGTCGCCTTCAAAATAGAGGGTGGGCCGACGAACTGAATGATCCGCTGACCTGCACATTGATGAAAAATAAGATGACGGTGGCACGGGACTGGTAGGATCAAGAAAGCACATTGCTGAGCTGATTGTGGTGCCTGGAATCAGCTTGTTGGCAGTAGCTAGATCCAAATCGCCAGTCTTCTTACCTAAAAACACAAGCCCTTTGGCAGGTCCCTGCAAAAGCCAAATCCCTGTCGATACAGCCAGCATCGAGAGCAGCGCAAGCGGGAACGCGGCCGGAGCACCAAGAGGATGGAATCGAAAACGAAACCAGAATTCAAATCGGTAGGAAGCAACAGAGACAACTCCGATCAGCAGGAGCAACGGAAAGATCTGTGCAAGCCCCAGCCCAACCGTAAAACGTGCCAGAACCAGAATTGGCCAATGCCATAAGTAAAGCGAATAGGAAGCCAAGCCAATGGCCGCGGCATAGGGATGGCCCAGCAGCCTGCCTACCCCAGCTTGGGATCGAATCACCACCAGCAACGCCGCCGTAAGCCCAGCAATCGCAACCGTGGAGGGGGCCTCGGATAGGGGAGTGGCAGCCAACACCAAGATCAGGATGGCCAGGATCAGAACACCCAGGGAAATCCGAATTCCGGCGACCCGAATGACCACAGGAGGGTCCCTTCTGGAGCGGCGATAGACCACAAAGGCAAGAGAGCCCAGCGCCAGCTCCCAGAGGCGAAAGGGAGACAAAAAGAAGGCCGCCATCGACTGGCCCCGCTGAACGAGAACGAGATAGCCGATCAGGGAGACAACAAACACCAACATGGACATTCGGACCAGTCGCCGATAGGAATCGGCCCGGGCACGACCCAGGCCAAATCCACAGGCGAGCATCAGCAGCGGCCAAAGCAAATAGAACTGCTCTTCAACGCCAAGGGACCAGGTATGCAGAAAGGGATTGAACTGGTCATCCAGACCAAAGTAGCTAGAACCCTGCCGGAAAAGATAAAGATTTGAGAAACCAAACAACGCCGAAAATCCAGTACGAAAAACATTCACATAAAGATCATCAATCGGCGAGCCAAACAAGGCAAAAAAGCAGGCAACCCCGACCACCATCAACGCGAGAGCAGGCCATAACCTTCGCCAACGTCGCCAATAGAAAGCTCCGAGAAAACGAGACCCAAATTCGTCCTGTCGGCTGGCCAGTGAGCTGGTGACAACACAGCCAGAAATCACAAAAAAAACATCAACCCCGAGATAGCCATTAGGCAAAATGCTCGGGTTAATGTGATTGACCAAAACGGCAAGAACTGCAACCGCCCGCAGTCCATCGATCTCCTTGCGATAAGCGAATCGCCGGTAATTGGATCTTCTTTCCTGAGGAGATTGCGCAAGCGGCATCACCAAATCATCTGCGGCACCAATTCCCATGCGAGGAATCCTATCCCAAGTGCCCCAACCCCAGCCCAGGATTGGGGGCATTAGTAACAGCCAGCAGTGGCCGATCGCTGGCGGGCCAGAAAGCCAATCACAATGTAAAAGTCTTTTCAGTCAGGAGCATGTTGGCTGGCTTGTGGTGCTCCCTAAGGGAGTGAGCTTTCGCCCAGTTCCAGTAAGCCCCCAGTGGGCCAGGCCTGCGGGTGCAGCGGGGCTGCCATCTCTGACAAGCTAGGTGGGATCTGCCTTGCCACCGTGCCCTTCGGCTTCCCTTCCCTGCCGCAGCTCCGGCGATCCAGGACGGGCAGCGCGAAAACGGGGGCTAGCTGGCAACGGCCGATCGGCCTGGGCTGGGAGCGGCCCTACACGGTGCGCTACGCCAGCAACCTCGACGATGGCCCCAACCATGGAGCTCCCCTGGGGGGCTTCGGTGCCGGCTGCATCGGCCGCGGCCCCGATGGCAGCTTCAACCTCTGGCACCTCGATGGCGGTGAGCACTGGTTCGGCACCCTGCCCGACTGCCAGTTCGCCCTGTTTGAGCATGACGGCACGGCCAGCCGGGCCCATGCCCTGGCCTCCGCCCCCCTGCGGGACGACTCCCGACCGGATGCCCCCCAGCCGCCCCTGGAGTCCTGGAGCTGGTACCCCGCCAGCACCTCGGAGCGGAGCAGCGGCACCTACAGCGCCCGCTACCCCTGCAGCAGGTTCCACTATGAGAACGTCTTTGCGGCCCGGGTGAGCTGTGAAGCCTTCAGCCCGATCCTGCCGGGTGATTACGAACGCACCAGCTACCCGGTGGCGGTGTTCCGCTGGAGCTTCACCAACCCCACCGCCGCCCCCCTCGATCTCTCGCTATTGCTGAGCTGGCGCAACAGCCTCGGCTGGTTCACCAACACCGATCCAGCCGCTGCCGTTCACTTTCGCGACGACGGCAGCCCCGAACACAATTACTTGCCCGCCATCGGCCGCACCCGTGGCCAACGCAACCGCAAGCTCGATGCCCCGGGCCTGAAAGGCGTGCTGCTGGAGGGGGAGCGGGCCGAGCCCTTGGCCGAGGGCCAGGGCCAGTGGTGCCTGGCGGTGCCCGATGAAGAAACCCTCGCCCATTCGGGGCTGGAGATCATGCGCTGCAGCCGCTGGAACCCGGCCGGCGATGGCGCCGAAATCTGGAACGCCTTCGGCCTTGATGGCTCGATCCCCGAGAGCGACAACGACCGCCGCAGCGCCGACCACGACCACGCCAGCGCCGCCCTGGCGGTGCGCTTCCGGCTTGAGCCGGGCCAGAGCCTGGAGCTGCCGATGGTGATCAGCTGGGATCTGCCGGTGACGGCCTTCGCCAGCGGCACCCGGGCCCTTCGCC
>DAIQNM010000059.1:0-11950 GCA_036788375.1 Cyanobium sp. CTOTU6536
GTGGACCTCAACAGCCTCCTGTTCGGCGATCTGCTGACAGCGGGGCCGGCCGACCTGCTGCGGGCGGCGATCGCCCTGAGCTTGCTGCTGATTCTGGTCTGCAGCCGCTATCAGCAGCTGGTGTTCCTGGCAGTGGATCCGGAAGGGGCCGCGGCTGCAGGGCTGCCGGTGCGACGGCTGCAGCAGCTGCTCAGCCTCGCCACGACCCTGGTGATCGTGAGCGGCATGGCCGCCGTGGGGTTGATTCTGGCGATTGCCCTCTACAGCGCGCCGGCCCTGATCGGGCTGCGCTCCGCGACAAGCCTCAGTGGGGCCCTGGGGCGCTCGGCCGCCATCGGCATGGCGGTGGCGATGGCTGGATTCGGGCTCAGCCTGCTGCTCGACAGCCCTCCGGGACCCGTGATCGCCTGCCTGTGTGTGCCACTGCTGCTGGGATCCGCCGCAGCGCCCCATCGGGGGAGACGCTGAGGGGGTCCCTAAGGTCGGAACACCGCGGACTCCCCGATCCAGGAGATGAGCAGCACCTCCAACCTCAGCTCCGGCCAGGTGCCGCTCACGCCCCGCCAGCAACTGCTGCTGGATGCCCTGCGCGATGCGGGCGCCGAACTAAGCAGCCAGGATCTCCATCACCGGCTGAGTCAGTGTCACCAAAGCATCGGACTGGCCACGATCTACCGCCAGATGCGCTGGCTGCAACAGCGGGGCCTGGTGCGCAGTCGCCTGCTGCCCACTGGCGAGACCCTCTACGCGCCGGTCGACCACGACGCCCACCACCTCACCTGTGTGCTTTGTGGGAGCAGCGTCACCCTGCCGGTGTGCCCCATGCACGATCAGCCGCTGCCGGCTGAGCTGCGGGGAGGCTTCCTGCCCCTGTTCCACACGCTGGAGTACTACGGCCACTGCGCCACCTGCCGCCCAGCCGCTCACCATGCCGGCCAGGCGGCGGATGGGGAATCTCCCATCAACGCCAACCACCCAACTCATACTCATTCCGACTTCGCTTAAGATCCCACCAGAACGCAACGGCCCCCATGGACCTCTCCAATCCCGCCACCCTCGCCAACCTCGAAGCCGCCTTCGGCGGCGAGAGCATGGCCAACCGCAAATACCTCTTCTTCGCCCAAGTCGCCCAGCAGCTCGGCAACAAGGAGCTGGCCCGCCTGTTCAAGGACACCGCCAACCAGGAGACCGAACACGCCTTCGCCCACTTCCGCCTGCTCCACCCCGAGCTCGTGGTGGCCGATCCCGAAGGCCTCGATGAAACCCAGAAGCGGGCGATCCTGGCCCGCTGCCTGGCGCTGGCAATCGAAGGCGAAACCTACGAGTACACCACCATGTACCCCGAGTTCGCTGCCCAGGCCCGCGCCGAGCGCGACGCCGGCGCCACGGCCGAATTCGAGGAGCAGATCGCCGAATCCCAGGACCACGCCGGTACCTTCCGCACCGCCGCCCGCAACTTCGGCCTGCTGACGCCGATCGAGCAGCACCACGCCGAGCGCTACGGCGTGGCCCTCCAGGCCCTGCAGGGCCAGGGCCTGGCCGGCCAAGCCGCCGAGCCGGTGCCCGGCAAGTGGATCTGCAAGGTGTGCTCGGTGATCTACGACCCCGCCGTGGGCGATCCCGATTCCGGCATTGCCCCAGGCACCCCCTTCGAGGCGATTCCGGAGGACTGGACCTGCCCGATCTGCGGCACCCGCAAGGCCAATTTCGAACCTTTCCGGGAAGCCGAACTGCAGGCCGCCTGAGCGCGGCTTCGCTGGTGGTGCTGAATCAGGCCGCCTGGGGGGGGGTGGGGTCACTGCCCCCGCCACCATGGAATGGCAGCACCAAGGTGGCCCAATGGTCAGGCCGCTGGGGCCTGGCCCGACGGGCCCGGCGCACCCCAAAGGGCACCCGCAGGACGTTGGTGCCCTCCACTCTCTGGATCCCTCCGGCGGATGGGGGTGGAATGTTGCCGGTACCGTCGCCCTTCATGGTCCCCATGTAATGAATGGCAGGTGTGCCGGCCGATTGCGACGACAGGCACGGCAATGATGCGGGATGGCCGGGCCTGGGGGTAGCCCCAGGAACCCTTAGGCGGCCAGTTCGGTGACTGCCACTTCCTCGACGGAGGGACAGGTGCAGACCAGATGGCGATCGCCGAAGGCATTATCGATCCGGGCCACCGCCGGCCAGAACTTGCTGGCCTGCTGCTGAACACCGGCCGGAAAGGCGGCTTCGCTACGGGGGTAGGGGCGGTCCCAATCGTCGGCGGTCACCGCGGCCAGGGTATGGGGGGCCCGCTTGAGGGGGTTGTCGTTGGGATCGGATGCGCCCGATTCAATCGCCGCCGCCTCCGCCCGGATCGCCACCATGGCGTCGCAAAAGCGATCGATCTCGGCCAGCGATTCGCTTTCGGTGGGCTCCACCATCACCGTGCCCGCCACCGGCCAGCTCACGGTGGGGGCATGGAAGCCGTAGTCCATCAGGCGTTTGGCCAGGTCATCCACCTCGAGGCCGCAGCTGCGCTTCAGGGGACGCAGATCGAGGATGCATTCATGGGCCACCCGGCCAGCGGCGCCGCGATAAAGCACCGGGAAGTGGGGATCGAGGCGCTCGGCGATCAGGTTGGCGGCCAGCAGGGCCACCTGGCTGGCGGTGCGCAGGCCGGCGCCGCCCATCATGCGGATGTACATCCAGCTGATCGGCAGGATGCCGGCGCTGCCCCAGGGGGCCGCCGACACCGGTCCGATGGCCAGGGGGTCGGCAGCCTCGCCATCGGCATCTCCAGCCACTGCAGCCAAGGGATGCCCCGGCAGAAAGGGCACCAGGTGAGCAGCCACCCCAATCGGCCCAACCCCAGGCCCACCGCCGCCATGGGGGATACAGAAGGTCTTGTGCAGGTTGAGATGGCACACGTCGGCGCCGTAGAGGCCCGGCTTGCAGAGCCCCACCTGGGCATTGAGGTTGGCGCCGTCCAGATACACCTGGCCGCCGTGGTCGTGCACGAGCTGGCAGATGCGGCGGATGCCGGTTTCGAACACCCCGTGGGTGGAGGGATAGGTGACCATCAGGGCCGCCAGGTCGGCGGCATGGGCGATGGTCTTGGCCTCCAGGTCGGCCAGGTCGATGTTGCCGGCCTCGTCGCAGGCCACGGCCACCACCTGCATGCCGGCCATCACGGCGCTGGCGGGGTTGGTGCCATGGGCGCTGGTGGGGATCAGGCACACCCGCCGATGACCCTCGCCGCGGCTGCGGTGCCAGGCGCGGATCACCATCAGGCCGGCGTATTCGCCCTGGGAGCCTGCATTGGGCTGGAGAGAAACACCCGCAAAACCGGTGATGGCGCCCAGCCAGGCCTCAAGATCGGCCACCAGGCGGGCGTAGCCGAGGGTCTGATCGGCCGGGGCGAAGGGGTGGAGCTGGGCGAAGGCGGGCCAGCTCACCGGCGCCAGCTCGGCGGCAGCGTTGAGCTTCATGGTGCAGCTGCCCAGCGGGATCATGCCGTGCACCAGGGAGAGATCCTTCGACACCAGGTGCTGGATGTAGCGGAGCAGCTCGGTTTCGCTGCGGTAGCGGTGGAAGACCTCCTGGCGCAGCCAGGGATCACGGCGCAGAGGCACCCCCTCCAGGGGGATCTCAAGGTCTGCACCGGCAGCGGCTCCAGCCGAAACAGCGAGCTGGGCCCGGAAGGTGGCGATGGCGCTGGCCGCGGCGGGGGCAGCGGAGGCAAGGGCCCCCAACAGGCGCTCCAGCTCAGCCGGGGTGGTGAGTTCATCGAGGCTGATCGCCACCGCGGAATCGGCGCCCCCCCCTGCCACGCCGCGGCGCAGATTGAAACCGGCGGCAGCCGCGCGGGCCAGCAGGTCCGCGGCCCCGGGCGCCCGAATCACCAGGGTGTCGAACCCTGGCCCCGGATCGGGACTGAGCCCAAGGGATTCCAGGGCCGCTGCCAGGGCTTGCCGCAGCACCACAAGGCGCGCGGCGATCGCCGCCAAGCCCTGGGGCCCGTGGTGCACGGCATAGAAGCTGGCCATCACCGCCAGCAGCACCTGGGCGGTGCAGATGTTGCTGGTGGCCTTGTCGCGACGGATGTGCTGCTCGCGGGTCTGCAGGGCCAGGCGCAGGGCTGGGTTGCCCTCGGCATCCCGCGACTGGCCCACCAGCCGTCCCGGAATCTGTCGTTTGTAGGCCTCGCTGGTGGCGAAGAAGGCGGCATGGGGGCCGCCGAACCCCATCGGCACGCCGAAACGCTGCAGGCTGCCCACGGCGATGTCGGCGCCGAGGTGCCCCACCGGGGCCAGCAGCACCTGGGCGAGGGGATCCACCGCCACGGTGCTCACCACGCCGACGGCGCGGGCGGCGGCCAACAGGGGGGCCGGATCCCAGAGCCGTCCCCCGACCCCCGGCAACTGCAACAACAGGCCAAAGGCGTCATCGGGCAGGGGAGCCTCCTCGCCCCGGGCCAGGGCGGCGGCCATGGCCTCGGCGTCCAGGCTCTCCACCACGATCCCCAGCGGTTCAGCCCGGGTGGCGAGCACCGCCAGGGTCTGGGGGAGCACGTTGCGGTCGACCAAGAAGCGGCGAGCCCCGGCCCGCTTGCCCACGGCCAGCGAGAGGGCCATGGCCTCGGCCGCGGCGGTGCCCTCATCCAACAGGGAGGCGTTGGCAATCGGCAGCCCGGTGAGTTCGCTGACCAGGGTCTGGAAATTGAGCAGGGCCTCAAGCCGACCCTGGGCGATCTCGGCCTGGTAAGGGGTGTAAGCGGTGTACCAGCAGGGGTTTTCCAGCACGTGTCGCTGGATCAATGCCGGTGTGGCGGTGCCGTGGTAGCCGAGGCCAATCAGGCTGCGGCAGGGGGTATTGGCGGCGGCGATAGCGGCCAGTTCGGCCAGGGCCTCGGCCTCATCACAGGCCTGGGGCAGACCCTCGGTGGCAGCTTGGGGAGGCAAGAGAATATCGGCGGGCACCACGGCGGCCGCCAAATCCTCCAGCGAATCAAAGCCGAGCTCAGCGAGCATCTGCCCCTGGTCTTCGACCCCGGGCCCCAGGTGCCGAATCAGGAAGGGTGCTGCCACGGAATCCGACCAATAGTTGACGGATCCTAAGAAACGTGAACCGACATTCGCCTGGCGATGCGCCGGCCCATCGGCCGGTCCCGCTAGGGGACGGAAGGGGCGGGCGATCCCCTTCCGCTCAGTGCCCCTCCACGGCGGCCCCGTAGGCGGCCGCATCCATCAGGCCCGCCAGTTGGGCCGGATCGGAGGGGCGCACCAGCAGCAACCAGCCCTCGCCATAGGGGTCGTTCTGGAGTTCCTCCGGGCTGGCCAGCACGGCCTCATTGCGGGCCTCCACCGTGCCGGTCAACGGAGCCAGCAGATCTTCCACCGCCTTCACCGATTCCACAGAACCAAAGCTGCTGCCCTGGGCCACGCTGCTGCCCACCTCCGGCAGCTCCACAAACACGATGTCCCCCAGCTGGTCGACGGCGAAGGCGCTGATGCCCACCCGCACCAGCTCGCCCTCGCTACGCACGTACTCATGGCTGTCGGCGTAGCGGCAGTCTTCGGGAATCGACAGCGCCATGGTCTGGAGAGATCGGATGGGAAGCGGCGCCAGTCTGTCCGACCCGCGGCCCCGCTGCAGCCCATTCGGGGCGGGGTCATGGAGCCCCCCGCCGCCCAAGCGGCCCTCAGAGCTCCACCAGGCCGGCCGAGGCCAGGGCCACCAGAGCCCTTTCGAGGGCGATGGCCTGGTGAAGATGGTGGGTGCCGCCCTGGGCGTAGAGCACGTAGGGCTCCCGCAATGGCGCATCGGCCGACAACTCGCTGGTGCTGCCATCGATGAAGGTGCCCCCTGCCATCACCAGCTCGCTCGCGTAGCCAGGCATGGGGGCGGGCACCGGGTCGAGGTAGGCGCCCACGGGGGAAGCCGCCTGGAACGCCCGGCAAACGGTCTTGAGGGCCTCGGGACTGCCCAGCCGCACGGCTTGGATGGCATCGCTGCGCTCAGCACCGGGCAGGGGGTTCACCGCAAAGCCCAGGTCGGCGAAGACCTGCGCCACGAGCTCGGCGCCGATCAGGGCCTCGGCCACCATCTGGGGCGCCAAAAAGAGGCCCTGGAAAAGAAGGCGGTGCAGGTCGAAACCACTCCCGCCCTCGCTGCCGATACCAGGGGCGGTGAGGCGGCAGCAGGCCTGCTCCACCAGATCGGCCCGACCGGCCACGTAGCCGCCGCCGGGGGCGATGGTGCCGCCGAGGTTCTTGATCAGGGAGCCGGCCATCAGGTCGGCCCCCACGGCGGTGGGTTCCTGCGCCTGCACCAGCTCGCCGTAGCAGTTGTCCACGAAGCAGACACAATCCGGTTGGAGGGCCTTCACCCGCCCGCAGAGATCGCCGATGGTGGCCACCGGCAGGGAGGGGCGCCAGCTGTAGCCGCAGCTGCGCTGGATCAGCACCATCCGCGTTGGCACAGCCAGGGCGCTGGCCAGCTGGGCTTCATCGACCAACCCCGCGGCGGTGAGGTGCAACTCGGCGTAGGTGATGCCGAAGTCCGCCAGGGAACCTTGGCCGCTGCCGCGCAGGCCAATCACCTCCTCCAAGGTGTCGTAGGGGCGGCCGGTGAGGGCTAACAATCTGTCGCCGGGTCGCAGCACCCCGAACAGGGCCGCGCTGATGGCGTGGGTGCCGCTGACGAACTGCACCCGCACGGCGGCAGCCTCGGCCTGCAGCACCCGGGCGAAGACCCGATCGAGGGTTTCACGGCCCTGGTCCCCGTGGCCGTAGCCGGTCACCGAAGCGAAGTGGTGCACCCCCAGCCGTTCGGCGGCAAAGGCTGCCAGCACCCGCTCCAGGGCGGGGCGCACGGTGGCGGTGCGCAAGGCGATGCGGGGAGCAATCCGCCCCAGGGCTGCAGCCACCCGGTCGGCGGCCGCGGCCTGCAGGGAGGACACGGCCCTGGGGTCTGGGGAGTCAGCGGGGTTGGCGCCTGGCACGGCGGAGCGGGTCTGCAGCGACCACTCATGCTGCCCTCCGATCCGCAGAGGCTGCTCACCTACATTGGCAGTTCTGCCTGTGATCCATGCCCCTTCGCTCGGAGGCCTTTGACCCGGCCACCATGGCCGCACCCTCCGGCGACGGAAGCGCCCCCCGCGAAAATCGGGATACCCGGTTGCGGCGCGGCGTCGCGGCCCCCCGCCAACCTCTAACCCGCCGCCAACGGAAGCTGCGGGGCGGCACCACGGTGTTCATGCTGGCGATCCATGTGGGGGCGGTCGCGGCCCTGCTGCCCCGCTTCTGGAGCTGGCAAGGGGTGGCCGCCCTAGCGGTGATGTATTGGATCACGGTGGTGGGAGTCACCCTGGGCCTGCACCGGCTGGCGGCCCACCGGGGCTTCGAAGCTCCGCAGTGGGTGGAACGCTTCCTCGTGCTGATGGGCACCCTGGCCTGCCAGAGCGGCCCGATCGAGTGGGTGGGCCTGCACCGCCACCATCATCTCTACTCCGACCAACCCAACGATCACCATGACGCCGGTCGGGGACTGTGGTGGGCCCACAGCGAATGGATGCTCCACGACATCCCGGCCCTGCGGGAGATCCACCGCTTCACCGGCGACCTGGAACGGGATCCCTTCTATCGTTGGCTCGACCAATGGTTCCTGTTGCTGCAGTTTCCCCTCGGGGCGGCCCTCTGGTTCTACGGCCAAAGCGCCGGCGTGCATGGCGGTGGCCTGGGCCTGGTGCTTTGGGCCATCCCGCTGCGGCTGGCCGTGGTGTACCACGTGACTTGGCTGGTGAATTCGGCCACCCATGCCTTTGGCTACCGCAACTTCGACTCCCCCGACCTCTCTCGCAACTGCTGGTGGGTGGCCCTATTGAGCTTCGGTGAGGGCTGGCACAACAACCACCACGCCTACCCCCAATCGGCCCGCCATGGCCTGCGCTGGTTCGAGTTCGACATCACCTGGCAGCACATCCGCCTGTTGCGGGCCCTCGGCCTGGCGCGGCGAATCCGCGTCGCCCCCGCGCCAGGTCGGGGGCGGAGTGATCTCGCCACCTTATAATTTTCAGTACATGCAGTGTTGTCTTGGCTCGAAAGCAGGTCCACCTGTTGATGCCCGAAGACCTGCACGAATTGGTGCGGGCCAGGGCCGATGAGGCCGGCGTCAGCCTCACGGCCTACGTGCTCTCGGTCCTGGAGACCGACCTCAACGCCGATCCCAAGGGCCGCACCACCCTCTCCAGCCTTGCCCTGCGGGTGCGGGCCATCGAGGTGCACCTGAGCCTGGATTCTCGCCAGCCCGGGTTCCTGCGGGCCCAGGCCGCCGCAGCCGGCGATACGGTCACCACCGCTGACGACAACGGCGCGGTGGACGAACGGCGCCGCGGCAACGACGCCAAGGCCTGAACCCCCAACGGGACCAGACCGTCAACCGCAACCCTCAGGCTGCGCCCCCCAGCTCCCGCTGAATTGCGGCCGCTAGGTCTTGGGGGGGCTGGGCCACAGCCACCACGGCCAGCCGGCTGGCCCGGCTGCGTAGCAGTTCCAGAAAGCGCCCGGTGCTGAGCTCACCCTCCCCGGCCACTCCGAGGGCCGCCAGGGTGCTGCGCAGATCGGCCAGTTCGGCATCCAGCTCGGTGGCGGAATAGTCGCGCTGGCCGGCCATCACCTCGGCGAAGCGCTCCCGCCGCTGGCGCTTCACCGCCGGGTAAGCGGCCATGAGCTGGTCCCGGCAGAGGCGCCAGGGTCGCTCGGCGGTGAGCAGAAGGGCCAAGGCGGCGCTGAGATCGGCGGCTTCGGCGTCGTCGATGCGCAGATCAAAGGCCGGCGGCGGTTGGCGCAGGCCGACAAAGACCTCCAGCAGCTCACCGGCGCCGAGCACGCTGCCATCGGCCGCCAGCACCGGCTGGGCGGAGGTCTGCAGGGCCTCCATGATTTCGGGGTGGTGGCCGGCCAGCAGTTCGGTGGCGCGGCCTGGATCGAGCCGACCTTCGGGGGCCTCGGCCGCCAACCAGCGGTTGATGCAACCGAGGGCCAGGAAAACCTCGGGCCCGGGGGAGGCGAGCTTGCCGTTGCGCAGCATCGAGAGCTGGGAGTTGTGCACCCGACCCAACTCCAGGGCATCCGCCAGGGCGGGCAACACCCGGTGGGACCAGCCATTGCGCGAGTGCCAGAGGCGGATCAGGTGGGCGAAGGCCACCCGACCTGATGCGATGTCATCTCGATAACCCAAGCGATCGTGATCCGTATTGCTACCATCGTAACGATTGATCAGGAGTCGGTCCCCTATGACCGCCACATTGCCTTCCCGCCCCACCGCCCTGCCCCAGGGCTCGCCCACTTCCTCGCCCCAGGGCTCCGCCCCATCCGAAGCCCTGCACACCCGTGCTGCGGCCACCATTACTGGCGGCGGCAACTCCCTGCAGCGCTCCACCAAGCTCCATCGCCCCCGCCGTGGTGAACCCGCCCCCGTCGGCCCGCACGGCCAACGGGTGGTCACGATCGTCTTCATGGTGGTGATCCATGCCCTGGCGCTGGTGGCCTTGCTGCCCCGCTTCTGGAGCCTGCCCGCCGTTGCCAGCCTGCTGGTCCTCTACTGGATTACCGCCTGCCTCGGCGTCACGATTGGCTACCACCGCCTGCTCAGCCACCGGGCCTTCCGGGTGCCCACCTGGCTGGAGCGCTTCTTCGCCACCTGCGGCGCCCTCAGCTGCCAGCACGGTCCGATCGACTGGGTGGGCCTGCACCGCCACCACCACAAATTTTCCGATACGGATGCGGACCACCACGACAGCAACAAGGGCTTCTGGTGGGCCCACATGGGCTGGATGTTCCAGGAAATTCCGGCCATGGGGGCGATCCCCCGCCTCACCGGCGACCTGGCCCGCGACCCCTACTACCGCTGGCTCAACTCCTGGTTCCTGAGCCTGCAGTTGGTGCTTGGTCTACTCCTCTTCTGGATCGGCACCGCCACCGGCGTCGGTGGCTGGGGCATGGTGCTCTGGGGCATTCCCCTGCGCCTGGTCGTCGTGTATCACATCACCTGGCTGGTGAATTCGGCCACCCACTACTGGGGCGACACCCCCCACGACAGCGGCGACCGCTCCCGCAACAACCCCTGGGTGGCGGCCCTCACCTTCGGAGAAGGCTGGCACAACAACCACCATGCCTACCCCCATTCGGCCCGCCATGGCTGGGGCCCCGGCCAGATCGACCTGACCTGGCAACACATCCGGCTGATGCAGCGCCTCGGCCTCGCGACCCAGGTGCGGTTGCCCCGGGCGGCGGATCCCGCCCAGTCGGTGGCGTAGGGTGATCGATCGGATTTCTGTTGAACCAGCGGTTTCGTAGCCATGGCCAAGCGTGTGAAAGTGGTGCTCAGCGAAGACGTGCTGAGCCTCGGCAAGGACGGCGATCTGGTGGAGGTCGCGCCTGGCTACGCCCGCAACTTCCTGGTGCCCCTCGGTAAGGCGGTGCCCGTCACCGCCGCGGTGCTGCGCCAGGTGGAGCACCGCCGCGCCAAGGAGGCCGAGCGCCAGGCCGCCCTCAAGGCCGAAGCCCTCACCTTCCGCACCGCCCTCGACACGATCGGCAGGCTCACGGTCAAGAAGCAGACCGGCGGAGACGACGTGCTGTTCGGCACCGTGACCAACGGCGACGTGGCCGAAGCCATCGAAGCTGCCACCAAGAAGGAGATCGACCGCCGCGACATCGTGGTGCCCGAAATCCATCGCACCGGCTCCTACAAGGTGCAGGTCAAGCTCCACCCCGAGGTGGTCGCCGAGGTGACCCTGGAGGTGGTGAGCCACTAAATCAGCCAGTCCACGGACGAAGGGGCCACCGCCCCTGGTGGGTTATCTCCCCAACCACCACCACATCTGGTGGTTGGGGCTAGTCAAAACCGATCCCCGGGGCCAGGATGGGCCTCCCCCACGCCGCCGGATCCCCAGGGGTCCGGCGGCGTTGCCGTCCCAGGCCAGCCCACGGGGCCAATGCCTGCCAACCACCATCAGCAGATCACCATGGTGAGCGTGCCCCTGGTCGGATCCGGTCCGGCCACTGAAGATTCGTTGCCCCCGCGCGGCAGAGGCAAGGGCGGATCGGCCCAGGAGGCTCGCTTCGAGGCCCTGCCCGATTCGGTGCCCCCCCAGAACCTGGAGGCGGAGGAGGCCGTCCTGGGCGGCATCCTGCTCGATCCCGACGCCATCGGCCGGGTGGCCGAGGTGCTCCAGCCCGAGGCCTTCTACCTGGGTGCCCACAAGGAGATCTACCGCACCGCCCTGATGCTCCATAGCCAGGGCAAACCCACCGACCTCACCGCCATGGCGGCCTGGCTGGCCGACACGGGCCACCTCGAGAAGGTGGGCGGTAGCGCCCGCCTGGTGGAACTGGTGGAGCGAACCCTTTCCACCGCCTCGATCGACCAGGTGGCCCGCCTGGTGATGGACAAATACCTGCGCCGCCAACTGATCCGCTCCGGCAATGAGGTGATCAGCCTCGGCTTTGACCAAAGCAAGCCGATGGAGCAGGTGCTCGATGAGGCCGAGCAGAAGATCTTCGCGATCAGCCAGGAAAAACCCAGCGTGGGCCTCACCCCCACCGCCGAGATCCTCACCCGCACCTTCGAAGAGATCGAAACCCGCTCCCTCGGCACCGCCGTGGCGGGCATCCCGGTCAACTTCTACGACCTCGACGCCATGACCCAGGGGCTGCAGCGCAGCGACCTGATCATCGTGGCGGGTCGGCCGGCGATGGGCAAAACCTCGATCGTGCTCAACATCGCCAAGAACGTGGCCCATCTCCACAACCTGCCGGTGGCGGTGTTCAGCCTGGAGATGAGCAAGGAACAGCTCACCTACCGCCTGCTCTCGATGGAGGTGGGCATCGAGAGCGGCCGGCTGCGCACCGGCCGGCTGCAGCAGGAGGAGTGGCCCCTGCTCGGCAAGGGCATCAGCAGCCTGGGCGCCCTGCCC
>DAIQNM010000059.1:11960-12213 GCA_036788375.1 Cyanobium sp. CTOTU6536
ATGGCCGAACAGGGCAAGGAGCTGGGGCTGGTGGTGATCGATTACCTGCAGCTGATGGAGGGCTCCGGCTCCGACAACCGGGTGCAGGAACTCTCGCGGATCACCCGCGGCCTCAAGGGCATGGCCCGTGAGCTCAATGTGCCGGTGATCGCCCTCTCCCAGCTCAGCCGCGGCGTGGAGGCCCGCACCAACAAACGGCCGATGCTCAGCGACCTGCGGGAATCGGGCTCGATCGAGCAGGACGCCGACCTGG
>DAIQNM010000060.1:0-12122 GCA_036788375.1 Cyanobium sp. CTOTU6536
CCCCATGCCCACGGCGATGGCGGCCATCTGGATGATTTCAGCGGCGTGATCGCCCACCATGTGGCAGCCCAGCACCCGGCCGCTGGCCACCTCCACCACCAGCTTCAGCAGCACCGCCGGCCCCCGGTTCGGCAGGGCCTGCTGCATCGGCCGGAAGCGGGCCCGGTACACCCGCACCCCATCGGCCCCATGGCGTTGGATCGCCTCCTCCTCGCTGAGCCCCACCGCGGCCAATTCCGGCCGGCTGAACACCGCACAGGCCACCAGGCTGTGGTCCACTTGGCGCGGCCGGTTGCCATAGGTGCTGTCGGCGAAGGCCCGCCCCTCATCAATGGCCACGGGGGTGAGGTTCACCCGGTCGGTCACGTCGCCCACGGCGAAGATGTGGGGCACGTTGGTGGCCTGGCTGCCATCCACGGGGATGCGGTGGGCCTCGGTGGTGACGCCGGCGGCCTCCAAGCCCAAGCCCGTCAGGAAGGGGCGGCGGCCGGTGGCCAAAAGAATGCCGCCAGCTTCGAGGGTTGCGCCGGTTGAGGTCAGGAGGCGGAGCTGGCCGGGTTGGCCTTCGATGGCCACCGGGCTTTCCCCGCACCGCAGGCTGATGCCCCGGGCCTGCATGGCCTCCTGCACGGCGGTAGCGGCTTCGGCATCGAAGCCCCTCAGGATCCGGGGACCCCGCACCACCTGCACCACCTCCACCCCAAGCCCCTGGAGGATGCAGGCAAACTCGCAGGCGATGTAGCCGCCGCCCACGATCACCACCCGCTCCGGCAACTGGCGCAGCTCGAAGAGGTCATCGCTCACCCAGGCCAGCTCGGCCCCGGGGATCGCCGGCCGCTCGGGACGCCCCCCCACGGCGATCAGAATCCGCTCCGCTTCGAGCAGGAGATTGTCGCCCTCGCTCCTTTGCACCACCACCCGGTGGGGATCCACAAAGCGGCCCCAGCCCCCCACCAACGCAACCCCGGCCTTGGCGAGGAAGCTGATGTGGAGGGCATTGAGGCGATCCACCTCGCCGCGCACCTTGGACAGCAGCACGGAGGGATCGCAGCGCAGGGCCGGCTCCGCCGTTGGCATCCAGCCGTAGCTCGGGGCATCGGCCAGCCCATCGCTGTAGGCGGACCCGTAGACCAGCAGTTTCTTGGGCACACAGCCGCGGATCACGCAGGTGCCCCCAACCCGGTCCCCTTCGACGATGGCCACGCGGGCCCCGTAGGAGGCCGCCCGTTTGGCGGCGGCCAGTCCGCCGGAGCCTGCCCCCACTACCAGCAGATCGAAGCGTTGGGCGGGGTTGGACACGGGGGAACTCGGCACTTCCCCCCTCAGTGTGCTGCAAGGCCTGGCCTCCGCTGCGTTTTTGCGCCATTGCGTCAAGGCGGCAGGAGTCTACCCCGACCTATAGCTACACTCGAACAATACCTTCAGCTGGTGGGAAGGGGTTCAACTGGCCTTCGCATGGAAGCCAGGTGAGCTGATCAAGATGCGAACGATCTAGGCGTATGCCAAAAAAGAAGGACAAAAAAGCCCCGGTCCGTCGACGCGAAGGTCGCTATACCGTGCCTGTTTTCAGTGTGCGTATCAATGCCGAGTTGGTGACACCGGATCACATCTATCACGGCCTGCTTTGGGATATCAGCACCCAGGGCGCCTGCGTGCAGGCGTTTGAAGATATTCCGATTGGAATTGATTGCCTGCTGCGTATGCACCAGCACGCCGGGCCTGCGGTGATTGAGCGCCAGGTTCGTCTGCTTTGGACCGATTGTGTGATGAGAGCCCACTATGTGGGGATGTCGTTTGATCAGCCCATTCTCGCTGATTCTTCCACTTTCCTGGGCGTGTTGATTGAAAACTCCCGTGCCTCTCAGGAAAACACCAACCCCAACTCCGACTGAATCAGCTTTGCGGTGAACCGTCCTTGCTGGTCGAGGCGGGGAGTTGGGTGGAGTCGTTGATCCGTGGCTGCTGATCAATTAGGCATAAAAAAGCCCCCGGATCTCCGGGGGCAAGCAGTAAGAAGCTGGCGATCAGAGGGCGATTTCGCCGCGGTCACCGGTGCGGATGCGGATGGCATTCTCCACCGGGGTCACGAAGATCTTGCCGTCACCGATTTCACCGGTACGGGCCGCTGTGGTGATGGCCGTGATGGCGGCCTCCACCTTGCCGTCCTCAAGGACCACAACGATTTTTGATTTCTGGAGGAAATCCACCGTGAATTCGTTGCCGCGGTAGCGCTCCACCTGGCCCTTTTGGCGACCGAAGCCGCGCACTTCGCTCACAGTCATGCCCACGATGTCGAGGGCGACTAGAGCTGTCTTGACGGCGTCCACTTTGGAGGGGCGCACGAGGGCTGTGATCATTTTCATGGGGTGCTCCGGCTCAGTTGGTCATTGGGTCGTAAGCCTCTTCCCCGTGGGCCACGTAGTCGAGCCCGCGTTCCTCATCGTTGATACTCACGCGCAGGGGCATGAACAGCTTGAGGAACCAGAGAATCAAGGCGGTGCCGAGGCCCACGAAACCGTAGGTGAACAGGACAGCCTTGAACTGGGCCAGAAAAAGGCCACCATTGCCGCCCTCCTCAATGATCTTGGCCGAAAGGGGGAAGTAGTCGGCCGGAACAAGGGACTTTGCCGCCAGCAGGCCCGTCAGCAGGGCACCGACCGTGCCGCCAACGCCGTGGACCATGAAGGTGTCGAGCGAATCGTCGAATTTGATCGAGGCCTTGACCTGAACGGCGATGAAACAGGCGATCGCCGTGAGGGCACCGATCAGAATGGATTGGGGCATGTAGACGAATCCGGCGGCTGGCGTGATTCCCACCAGACCGGCCACGGCACCAGTGGCCGCACCCACGGCGGTGGGCTTGCCATCCTTGAACCACTCAATCAGACACCAGGCCAGCAGACCGGCCGACGCCGAGGTGGTGGTGGTGAGGAAGGGATAGCCTGCGGTCTTGGCGGCAAACATGCTGGCGCCATTGAAACCGAACCAGCCGAACCAGAGCAGGCCGGCCCCGAGCAGGATGAAGGGCACGTTGTGGGGCGGCCGCTTGCTATCAGGCCAGGTGCTTCGCTCACCGATGATCGCGGCGGCAACGAGGGCTGCTACCCCGGAGGCGATGTGCACCACGGTGCCACCGGCAAAGTCGATCGCACCAATGGTGCCGAAGGGTCCGATGAAGCCACCACCCCAGACCATCTTGGCCATGGGCGAATAGATCAGCAGGCTCCAGATTGTGCAGAACCAGAACCAGGCCTTGAAGCTCACCCGTTCCACGATGGCCCCGGAGATCAGGGCCGGGGTGATGATCGCAAACATGCCCTGGAACAGGGCAAAGGAGGAGGCACTCAGGTTGAAACCGTCTGCCAGGGGGGCATCGCCGAATTCACCGCCGACGCCATTCATCCACATCGAGCCGAGGCCACCGATGAAGGGGCTCTTGAAGCCGCCGTCAAAAGCGAGGCTGTAGCCGATCACGACCCACAGCACACCGATCAGCCCCATCAGGAAGAAGCTCATCATCATGGTGTTGAGCACGTTCTTCGAGCGGGTGAAACCGCCGTAGAAGAAGGCCAGGCCAGGAGTCATCAGCAGAACCAGGGCCGAGCCGATCAACATCAGCAGGGTGTCGGCGCCATCGTTGACCGCCTTCGGCAGGGCGGCGTGGGCAGCTCCCGCCATCAAAGGGGCAAGACCTGCAGCCAAGCCAATCATCACAAAAGCGGAGCGGCGCAGTTGCGGATCGTGCACTCCAGCCAGGAAGCGCCTGCGCCATCGGTCAAAAACAGTCAGCGGTGTGGAAGCACCGCTGACCAGAGGGACGAAAGCCATGAAGAAAAGGGACCCCAGCGTTCACCCCGTAACCATCCGTTGTGAGTGGGGTTTGGGCCGGTAGCGATCGTTACCGCTTGATCAATTGATGCAGCAGATCAGAATCGTGGTCCCTCTCTGCAGGGCTTGAGCGGGAACGCAAGCCGGAGAGGGGAATCCGAGGCCCCCCCCTGCGGCTCATTTCGCCGAGGCGAAGTCCGGATAGGCCTCCATGCCGTGCTCGCTGATGTCGAGACCTTCGGTTTCTTCGGCTGGGCTGACGCGAAGGCCACCGAAGATGGCGCTGATCACGGACCAGACAATCCAGGAGGCGCCCGCCGAGAAGATCGCGAAGGCCAGCACACCCACGAACTGAATACCGAGCTGGCCGAAGCCGTTGCCGGTGAACAGCCCTTTGTTCATGTTGAACAGGCCCACGGCCAGGGTGCCCCAGATGCCGCAGGTGCCGTGCACGGACCAGGCACCGACCGGATCATCGATGCCGAGCTTGTCGATCAGGGAGACGGAGAAAACCACCAGAATGCCTGCGATGAAGCCGATCACCCAGGCGGCGGGCATCGAATAGCCATCGCAACCTGCGGTCACACCCACAAGGCCGGCCAGGATGCCGTTGATGCTCATCGAGAGATCCGGTTTGCCGCCCGTGAACTGGCTGAACAGGGTGGCGGCGATGCCGCCGCCGGCACCACCGAGGGTGGTGGTGACGGCGATGTAAGGAACCTGCTCATTCATGGCCAACATCGAGCCGGGATTGAAGCCGTACCAGCCGAGCCAGAGGATCAGGCAGCCGAGGGTGGCGATTGCCTGGTTGTGACCTGGCATGGCCTGGGGCTTGCCGTCGATGAATTTGCCGATGCGGGGGCCGAGCAGGATGGCGCCGATCAGACCGGCCCAAGCACCGAAGGAGTGCACGACGGAGGATCCGGCGAAGTCGATGAAGCCGAGCTTGTTGAGCCAGCCCTCACCCACGTTCCACTGCCAGGAGCCGGAAATGGGATAGAGGATGCCGGTGAGCACCAGCGAGAAGATGATGAACTGGCTGAATTTGATCCGTTCGGCCACCATGCCCGACACGATCGTTGCGGCGGTGCCGGCGAAGGCGAGCTGGAAAAGAAAGTCGACGCTGGGCACCAGCTTGCCGCCGGTGACCATCTCCGGGGTAACGGTCGGATCGAAGAACAGACCTCCGAACTTGAGCCAGCCTGGGATCACCCAGCTGGCATTATACATGATCTTGTAACCGATGAACCAGTAGGCGGTCGCCGCCAGAGCAAACACGATCAGGTTCTTGGTCAGAATGTTGACGGCGTTCTTCTGGCGGCAGAGCCCGGCCTCAACCATGGCGAAACCGGCATTCATGAAGATCACCAGGGCGGCGCAGATCAGCACGAACATGTTGTTGGCCAGGAAGGCCGCGGTCAGTTCGGGCAGCTGGGCCGCATGGGCCGACAGGTTGAACAGGCCCAGGCCCAGTAGCGCGATCGGGATGCAGGCGAGCCAGGTGAGCGTGCGGTTGGAGGACAGGCCGCGGATCCTCCGCAGCAGAAGCCCGGGGGCCTCCAACAGGCTGGCTTGCTGCAGACTTCGCGCCGCTGGCCTGCTCGGACGGGGTGGAGCAACGGTCATGGGTGGTTTGATCGTGATGGGGCAGCCTCGGAGCCACCTGTGGATCAATGGTTCAGCATTTCGCTGTAGCCATCGGTAGTGGTGATTACGAAATAACGATGTTTCGCAATTCGCCTGGGCGGGCTCTGCCGGTCGTGGCTGGGTGGTTGGGGTATCGGCCCAGGGCTTGGCGTTGCCGCGGTGGACGGGGCTCAAGTGCATCGTCGGCCTGAGTTGTGGATGGGGGGCGGGGACTCGGCGGCCTACAGCGGCCTGGGGTGTGACGGAAGATGAAGAAAGCCGTGAAATGTTCGCCATGAACAGCTTTCTTTTGGCATATTGGCTCCAAAGGACAAAACGTTGGGTGATTGGTCCTGTGGGCCCGGGCTTCCCGGTTCCCCGGGATCGGCTCCACCGGAAGTAGCCATCCGCTCGGCGAAGCAACGCTCCTTTCTCCATTCCACGAAGCGGAAACCAAACCCCACCCTTCGAGGCTGATTCCATGTCCCGTCTTCAGTACCGCGGCATCCGCTACGACAAGCTGCAGCGCCAGCAGCCCGCCGCCACCCCGGTGGACCACGCCTACCGCGGTCTTCACTTCAACAGCACCCTCCGGCACGAGGCCGCTGCGGTCGATCCCGACCGCACTTTCCACTACCGCGGCCACGAGTACCACCACCAGGCCGAGGCCGCCAAGGGCTGAGCCCGCGCCGGCATTCAGCTCCGCCACCGGATCCCGCCCTGCACCGCAGGTGCGTGGGTCCGGTTTTTTGACGTTGGCGGCCCCGCGGCCGGGACCCACGCTCCGCCGGGGGCTCCGCCAGGATCGGGCCTGCCTCACCTTGCGTGCCGTGGCCGCTCCGTTGCCCGCTGAATCGTCGTCCCAGGGCCTTGTTTCACCTGGGCTGGCCGCCACCTGGACCCAGCTGGAGGGATGGGCGGCCCCACTGCCCGACCCCATCCACGGACCCACCAGCGCCCAGGCCCGGCTGCGGCTGTTCGGCCAGCCGGAGGCCGCCGTGCGGGTGACCCTCTACCGCGACCATCACGCCTGGTGCCCTTACTGCCAGAAGGTGTGGCTGTGGCTGGAGGAGCGGCGGATTCCCTACCGGGTTCGCAAGGTCACGATGAATTGCTACGGCCATAAAGAGGACTGGTATCGGCGCCTGGTGCCCTCCGGCATGCTGCCGGCCCTGGAGCTCGATGGTGAGCTGATCACCGAGAGCGATCAGATCCTGGGCGCCCTTGAAACGGCCTTCGGTCCCCTGCACCGAGGGATGGAAGATCCCCAGGTGCTGCCCCTGCGGCGCCTGGAGCGGACCCTCTTCCGGGCCTGGTGCCAGTGGCTCTGCAGGCCGGGCCTGGGGGAGCGGGGTGAGCAGGTCGCCGCCGGGACCTTCGAGCGGATCGCCACGGCCGTGGAGGATGCCTTGGCGGTCACCCCCGGCCCCTTCTTTCTGGAGGAGCTCAGCACGGCCGATTTGGTGTTCGTGCCCTACCTGGAGCGGATGAACGCCAGCCTCGCCTACTACAAGGGCTACCTGCTCCGACACCGCCACCCGGCGATTGGGCGTTGGTTTGCCGCCCTGGAGCAACGCCCGACCTACCTGGGCTGCCAGAGCGATTTCCATACCCATGTCCACGATCTGCCGCCCCAGATGGGCGGCTGCCATGCCAACTGTTCCGAGCCCCAGCGCGCCCTGGCCGCCCAGATTGACCGGGGCCCCTGGCCGATTACAGCCCCCGACGGCGCCGACCCGGAAACGAGCCAGAACGAGCCTGTCGATGCGGCGGCGCTGGCCCTGGCCCGGGTGTTGCGGCACCGCGCTGCGCTGCTGGAGCGCTACGGCCAGGGGAGCGGCGCCTTCGACACCGCCCTTCGCTGCGCCCTCACCCACCTGATCCAGGGGGATTCCTGTCCGCCCCCCGGCGGCACGGCCGCCGATCTGCGCAGCCTGGCCCAGCGGATCAGCGTGCCCCGCGACATGCCCCTCCATGGGGCGCGGCGCCTGAGGCGGGCCCTGGAGCACACCGCGGCCCTCGACCCCCTCGATCCCTCCGCGCCGGCCTTGCCCCTGACCCAGAACCACCGCTACGACCAGGATCCCCGTCCTTTCCTATTGGCGGAACAAGCGCAGCTTGCCTAGCGTTTGGCCAGTTACCCAGCGGATCGATGGCCGGTTCTGGCTCCAGCCGCAGGGCCTTGGGCCCACTCCGCCGGCCGCTGCCCCTGGCTGTGGCCCTTGGGGTGGCGCTTGGGGGAGGCGACGCCCTGGTGCCTTTGCCTGGGGCCTTGCAGGCGCTGCAGGGGAGTGCGGTGGTCCGGGCGGTCGAGCTCTCCGGCTCCACCCTGTTTGTGAAGGCCCCCTGGAAGGTGGATCTGATCACTTACACCTCCACGGTGGGCCAGCCCCAGCCGGAGTACTACGTGACCCTGGAGCTGGAGCCCGACGCGGGGGCCTCCCTTGGCCGGTTCAGCTTCCAGCAGATCCGTGGTGCCGACTGGCAGTTTCCCTTTTCCCCGCAGCGCACTAGGGCCTTCCTGGGCCGGCCGCGTCGCGAGGGGCGGCCGGTGCCGGTGCAGGCCAGCTGGGATCAGGAGAGTCGCACCATGCAGGTGACGTTCCCGGAGCCCATTCCCCCAGGCAGCACGATCACCACGGTGCTGATCCCCTGGTTCAATCCGATGCAATCGGATACCTACCTATTTCAGGTGGAGGCCTTTCCTGCTGGCCCCAACCCGGTGGGTAGTCCGGTGGGGGTGGGCACCCTGCGGATCTATCAGAACACCTATTGGTGATCAGCCAGAGGCCTGGGGCTCAACCGGCGGGATGGCGCAAGGTGCGCCAGGTGCCGATGGAGGTGCTCACCTCCACCCCGATTTCGATGGGCTCGCTGCTGCTGCGCTGGTCGTTCCACCAGACCAGGGCTTCGTTCCAGGCGGCCTCCAGGGTGTCGTAGAGGTCGTCGAGCACGGGGTGGGGGTTGCCCTGGCGGTCCACCAGGCGGTAGACCCGCTGAAAGGCGGCTGCGGCTGCGGCGGTGGAGGTGCTGGTCCGGGCTAGGCCGGGCATGGGAATGGCCATGGGATAGGTCCCGATCGAATTCCATCTTGGTCCTTGTGCCAGCTGTCGACTGTCACCGACGCAACAGGATCGGGTGTTGATCGCCTGGCGATCTGCGGCGCTGGCGCCACCACTGCTGATTCGGCCTGGCACGGGGGGCCGGCGGTCCGCTCAGCGCAGGTAGTGGCGGATCGCCGGGCGGCACCAAAACACCAGGACCGCGGCATTGAACGCCCACAGCAGGGGGCAGAGCAGCGCCAACTGCATCCGCCCCTGCTCCACCAGCACAAGCCGCACGATGCCGTAGGGCACCGCCACCGCCAGGCTAAGGGAGAGGGCCACGATCGCTAGCACCTGCCCCCAGTGGCGCCAGCGCAGCAGGGCCGTGCAGGCCACCAGCCCCACCGCCGCCGTGGGCAGCACCGCCCCTGCCCCCACGGCGATGTTGGCCGTGCGCCAGGTGGGGTCGTTGAGGACCAGCAGCACCACGGCTGGGATGGCCAGGCCGTTGAGCACCAGGCCCAGCCAGGCCAGCTGCCGGTAGCCCCTGGGCGGATCGAGGACGGCGGCTTCGCTCAGCTTTGGCCGTTGGTGCTTGGCGGGCATCGGGGTCATGGCATCAGACGCTGGAGGGGATTGCCCCATCCCGGTCGGAGCGGAAGATCGGGGTGAGGTGGGGCATGGTTTCCACCGCCAGCTCCACCAGGTGTTCAAACCGTTTGCGGGTGTGGGGGGCCCCGCGGCCCATGGCTTCCCGACTCATCAGCACCATCTCCACCACCCGCCCATCCAGTTTCGACTGCACATCGGCGAACAGCTGCAGGCGCAGGTTGTCGGACCCCCCCAGCAGGGCGCTGAGGTGGGCGGGGGTGCGGTGGTCAACCTCGGCCTGCAGCTGCTGGATCAGGGGATCGAGGCCCGCGATCAGCGCCCTGGCATCGAGGGGGGCGCTGGACTTGAGCACCAGCAGGAAGCGGGCCATGGGCGGAGGCGGCGTTTCCCCATCCTGCTCCGTCGTGAAGCCTCGCCAACGCCGCGATCTGCTCGGCGATCCGCAGATTTTCACCGCTGCTCGCGGTGATCACCAAGAGATCGGGCTGGGCGGCCATCTCCTGGCGTTTGGCATCGGATGGGCGGTGGTGGTTGATGGGAGACAGCACCATGGTGGCGGGCTCGATGCTGCCGCGGCCACCGGTGCGGCGCCCCTACGGCCATGCTGACTCACTGCACCACTCCGGCAGTTGATGGACTTTTCCATTCGCCCCATGGTCGAAGCCGACCTCGCCATGGTTACCGACTGGGCTCGCGCGGAGGGGTTCTGCCCCGGAGTGGGTGATGCCGCCATTCTGCGGGATGCGGACCGCCGGGGTGTGTGGGTGGGCTGCCTTGATGGAGAGCCGGTGGGCTGCATCCTCGGGGTTCGCTACGACGGCCATTACGGCCGCATTGGCCTATTCCTGGTGCGGCCCGAGCACCGCGGCCACGGTTTCGGGGTGGCCCTCTGGGAGCGGGCTCTGGAGCACCTGCGCGATGTGAGCTGCATCGCCCTGGAGGCGGAACCGGACCGGATCGAGGACTACAGCGGCTGGGGCTTCCGGCCCGCCTGGGAGACCCTGCGCTGGGGCCTCTGGTCCGGTGATGGTGGTCGGCTCCTTCCAGGGGAGGCTCCGGCCGTGCCCCTGCCGCCGGGCTGGAGCGTGGTGCCCCTTGAGGAGGTGGACCGGGCGGCCGTGCTGATCTACGACGCCCGCCATGAGGCCACCCCCCGGCCCCTGGTGCTGGAGGAGTGGCTGGAGGCCGGCCATGGCGAGGAGGTGCTGGTGGTGCGCGATGACCTGGGCTGCTGCCGGGGCTTTGGCCGGTTGCGCCCCTGTCTGCTGCCGGAGGGGGAGGAGGGCCCGGGGTGGCGACTGGGCCCCCTGCTGGCCGATGCCCTCCCGGTGGCCGATGCCCTGCTGCAGCGGCTGTGCTGCGGCCGTCGGGGGTTGGTGCTGATCGATGCGCCCGAGGCCAATCCCCGGGCGCACCGTCTGTTGGAGGCCCGGGGCTTTCAGGTTCGGCACCGCACGGTCCGCATGTACCGCGGCCCTGTTCCTGAGCTTGCCCTTGAGGACCTCTACGGTCTCACCTGCCTGGAACTGGGCTGAAGACGATGCTGGTTTCCGCGGCGCTCACCCCAACGGCCTTCCCCCCCCTGCGGCGCGGTGAGCTGGTTTGCCTGCAGGTGAATCTCGGCTATCGCTGCAACCAGGCCTGCAGCCATTGCCATGTGGATGCGGGGCCGACCCGCACCGAGAGCATGGATGCCGCCACCTTGGATCTGATCCCCCAGGTGTTGGCGGCCCGGAGGATCGCCAGCCTCGACCTCACCGGCGGCGCGCCGGAGCTCCATCCCGGTTTCCGGGGTTTGGTGCAGCGGGCCCGCCGCCAGGGGGTGGAGGTCACCGACCGCTGCAACCTCACGATTCTCTCGGAGCCGGGCCAGGAGGACCTGGCCGTCTTCCTGGCCGACCAGGGGGTGACGGTGGTGGCCTCGCTGCCCTGTTATCTCGAGGACAACGTCGACCGGCAGCGGGGTCGCGGCGTGTTCGCCCGCAGCATCACCGGCCTGCAGCAGCTCAATCGGCTCGGCTATGGCCAGCCGGGCTCGGGGCTGGTGTTGGATCTGGTCTACAACCCCCAGGGGCCGGTTCTGCCCCCTCCCCAGCCAGCCCTGGAGGCTGATTACCGCCGCCGGCTGGGCGAGGAGCACGGCATCGTGTTTAACCGGTTGCTGGCCCTCGCCAACATGCCGATCCAGCGGTTTGCCACCGGCCTGCGCTCCAGCGGTGGCTACGACGCCTACCTGGACTTGCTCCGCCACCACCACCGCAGCGCCAACCTGGGCCAGGTGATGTGCCGCAGCCTGATCAGCGTCGATTGGCGCGGCAATCTCTACGACTGCGACTTCAACCAGCAGCTGGGGTTGCCGATCGAGCGCTCAGCCCACCTGCGGGATCTGCTGATCCATGGGCCCGGGGCGCAAACGATCCGCGTTGGGGAGCACTGCTTTGGTTGCACTGCCGGAGCGGGCTCTAGCTGCGGTGGGGCCCTCAGCTGATTGGGCCGGCGCTGCGTCGTCCTGGCGCCCCCTGGCCCAGCAGGCGGCAACCGATCGGAATGGCCCCCTCATCCAGGAGCCGGCCGTTACGCGGCGGGATCCTGGGGAGCCCTGGAGCGAATCTGCCCCATGGAGAAGCCCGACCCCTGCTGGGATCGGGCTCGTGGGATCGGGGAAAGCTGAGGCGACGAAGGGCCTGTCGGGGCCGGGGATGGGTGATGGCAAGAGGCCGCGGGTCGAGGAGCCCGGAGGCCATGGCGCCATGCGGTCACCATCAAAGAGTCGTCAGCAGATCGTGATCGTTGAACGATCAAGGGATGGGTTGGGGGTCGGAGCTGCGGAAGGCGGCACCTGGGGCCATGGCATCCATGGGATCGGATTCCGTGAACCCGGGGGCACCTAGGACGGTGCATCGGGTGATCCGCTGGGGGACCTGGACACCGAAAGATCAGAACAAGACTGTTGGAGCAGGGGCCTGCGGTCAGCGCACTCCTGGAACCTGATTGGGTGGCGTGTCGTCCATC
>DAIQNM010000061.1:0-12102 GCA_036788375.1 Cyanobium sp. CTOTU6536
CGCACAGCAGGGCACCGCCGAGGATGCCGGCCACGCCCATCATGTGGAAGGGGTTGAGGGTCCAGTTGTGGAAACCCTGCAGGAAGAGCAGGAAGCGGAAGATAGCCGCCACGCCGAAGGAGGGGGCGAAGAACCAGCTGCTCTGGCCAAGGGGGTACATCAGGAAGACGCTCACAAACACCGCGATCGGACCTGAGAAGGCGATGGCGTTGTAAGGGCGGATGCCCACCAGGCGAGCAATTTCGAACTGACGCAGCATGAAGCCGATCAGGGCGAAGGCGCCGTGCAGGGCCACGAAAGGCCAGAGGCCGCCGAGTTGGACCCAGCGCACGAAGTCGCCCTGGGCCTCGGGGCCCCAGAGCAGCAGAAGGCTGTGGCCCATCGCGTCAGCGGGGGTGCTGACGGCGGCGGTGAGGAAGTTGCAGCCCTCCAGGTAGGAGCTGGCAATGCCGTGGGTGTACCAGGAGGTGGCGAAGGTGGTGCCGGTGAGCCAGCCGCCCAGCGCCAAATAGGCGGTGGGGAAGAGCAGCAGCCCGGACCAACCAACGAAAACAAAGCGGTCGCGCTTGAGCCAGTCGTCGAGGACGTCGAACCATCCCCGCTGGGGCAAGCGCCCTGCAGCGATCGTCATGAGAATGCTTCATGAAGCTTTACAGCTCGCATCGTACGGGGATGCGGGCCCATCGCGGGCGAATCCGCCGGATGGGCGGTGGCTATTGAGCAAAAATACTCAGGCCGACCAGCTCAGGGTGGCTCCGGCCTAGCCATAAGCCCCCTGTGGCGCCCTTGTCACTGCTGGCGAGCTCGTCCCGGCGGCCGCTCCGCCAGAGTGGCTTGATCCAGGCCACCGCCGTCCGCGGCTGCCCCAAGACCCCCAGCACGCCGTCCCATGTTTGTTGTCGAGCTTTCCCTTCGGCTCAGCCCCATGCCCGTTGCGGTGCAGCGCAAGGAGCAAGAGGGCGCCCTGGCCCTCTACGGCCAAGTGCGCGAGGCCCTGGAAAGCGGCCAGCCCAAGGTGCTTGAGCTCCACTGCGAAAAGGACGAGCACAAGCACATCAGCCTGCTGAGCAGTGAGATCGTGGCGGTGCAGACCTACGAAAAATCGGCCGGGGCCAGCGGTGGCAAGCGCCCCGGCTTCAGCCTCGACGGCTGAGCCGGCCTTGGCCACGCCCCCCGAAAGCGGCCCAACCGATCCCGGAGCAGCCCCGATGTGCGCAGCAGTGCGGCCCGAGCTGCCATCACCAGGGCCACCGCTGCTGGTGGAAGGGGTCAACTTCCGCTGGAGCAGCGGCCGTGCAGCCCTGCAGGGATGCAACCTGCTCATCCCCACCACCGGTCTGTGGATGCTGGTGGGGAGCAATGGCAGCGGCAAGAGCACCCTGCTGCGGTTGATCGCGGGTCTGCTGCAAAGCGAATCGGGCACGATCCACACCGCCCGCAAGCCGGCCCTGGTCTTCCAAAACCCCGACCACCAGCTGCTGCTGCCCAGTTGCGGCAGCGACCTTCAGCTGGGCCTTCCCCCCGCCCTTCCAGCCGCCGAGCGCAATGTCCGCATGGAACGGGCCCTTGCCCAGGTGGGGCTGGCGGGCCTGGAACGGCGGCCGATCCACACCCTCAGCGGCGGCCAGAAGCAGCGCCTGGCCATCGCTGGAGCCCTGGCCAGCGAGGCCGAACTGCTGCTGCTCGACGAACCCACGGCCCTGCTGGATCCAGACAGCCAGCAGGAGGTGCTGGCCCTGATCCGGCAGCTCTGCAGCCAGAGCGAAGCCCCCCTGACAGCCCTTTGGATCACCCATCGGCTCGAAGAGCTCGACCACTGCGATGGGGCCGCCCGCATGGAGGGGGGCCAGGTGGGGCCCTGGCAGAGCGGGGCCGAGTTGCTCGCCGGTCTCACCCCCTTGCCCGGCGGCCGGACCGAAAGGTAGGCTCTCCCTCGGTCCGACCCAACGGACACCATCCAAGCCGAGCAGTCCTCAGTTCATTCCTGGACCTTTGGACCGGTGCGGAGGGTTTTGTTTTCCTCGGTAGCTCAGTGGTAGAGCGGTCGGCTGTTAACCGATTGGTCGCAGGTTCGAATCCCGCCCGGGGAGTTTTGAATAGGTTTTCTGGCTCAGGGCTACAGGCCTGAGACCTGGAAACCGAAGACTTTCTGAAGATCCTTGGGGAATGCCAGAGGGCCCCCTGGGATTCAATCGTTGGCGAATCAAGGCTCTGAAAGCGTTTTGGCGCTTCGCTGCCAGGATCGCGCACCCAACAGCCGCCAAAAGCGTGCCCTGGAACACCGCAGTCAGCCTGAAACAGGCCGGATCCAGCGGTGCCACGGGGGAAAATGCCCCAACGCCCTGCGCGGCAGTCGTCACGCCGCCGTTGCCCCAGTCACTCGCCGATCCCGCCCCCAATCCCAACCGCCATGAAGCCCTGCATCCTGCTCATCGAGGACGACAGCGACATGCGCGATCTGGTGGCGGGCTACTTCGAGCACGGCGGTTTCGATGTGCAGCGCACCGATGACGGCATCAAGGGCCAGGCCCTTGCCCAGCAGTACGGACCCGATGTGATCCTGCTGGATCTGATGCTGCCCAACGTCGATGGGCTCACCATCTGCCAGCGGCTCCGCCGCCACGAACAGACCGCCAAGATTCCGATCCTGATGCTCACCGCCCTCGGCGGCACCAAGGACAAGGTGAGCGGCTTCAACTCCGGCGCCGACGACTACCTCACCAAGCCCTTTGACCTCGAGGAGTTGATGGTGCGGGTCAAGGCCCTGCTGCGCCGCAGCGAACGGGCCCCCCTTTCCAGTAAGCACAACGAGATCCTCAGCTACGGCTGCCTCACCCTTCTGCCCGAACGGTTCGAGGCGATCTGGTTTGACGCCCCGGTGCGGCTGACCCACCTGGAATTCGAACTGCTGCATTGCCTGCTGCAGCGCCATGGTCAGACCGTGGCCCCTTCCCTGATCCTCAAGGAGGTGTGGGGCTACGACCCCAACGACGACATCGAAACCATCCGGGTGCACGTGCGGCACCTGCGCACCAAGCTGGAACCCGACCCTCGCAAACCCCGCTTCATCAAGACCGTCTACGGCGCCGGCTACTGCCTCGAACTCCCCACGGGCGACCAGCTCGCCACCCTCCTGCCGGTGGTTCAGGAGGCTCGCCTGGCCCGGGAACGGCAGAAGAGCGGCTTGGCCACCGGGAGATTGCCCACCGGGGGATTGGGCGCCGAGGGGAACGGCAGCGAAGCGGCCTAGGCCCCGCCTCCCGCCAGCTCCAGCAGGGCCACCTCCCAGGCCAGGCGGGGCTGCACATAGCTGCGCAGCTGGGAGCGAAGCCGTTCGAGGCGGCGAAGGTCTCGGGGGCTGCCGCGCCGGCGCCAGAGGGCGATCTGCCACCAATTCAGAAGCCAGAGCTGTTGTTCGCCGTCGAGGCCCTCGCTGAGGTCGCGGGCCAGATCGAGGGCTTCGATGGGGTTGGCTCCCAGGGCCAGCAGCCGCCCGGCCATCCCCTCGGGCAAGGCACGCCACTGGCGGCGGTGGTGCAGCAGCCCGCCGGGCGATCCGGCCGCCAGCTCCGCCAACTCGGGGGGGTCAGCGGCCTGGCCGGTGCCCTCTTCCGGCGGGGCCGGGGGCAGGGAAGCCAACACTTGCTCCACCAGCTCGGGGGGAAGGCGGCGGAAGGGGATGGTCTGGCAGCGGGAGCGGATGGTGCTGAGCAATTGCTCAGGGGCGGCGGTGATCAGCACCAGCAGGCCTTCGCCGGGCTCCTCCAGGGTCTTGAGCAAGGCGTTGGCGGCCCCCTCGGCCATGGCCTCAGCCCCCTCCAGCACCACCAGGCAGCGGCCCGCCTCGACCGGTCGGCGGGCCAAAAAACGCGACACCTCCCGCACCTGCTCCAGCCGCAGCTGGGGCGCCGCCCGGCGGCTCACCCCCTCCGCCTCGGCGCGGGAAGCGGGCACCAACTGGCCCTGGTGGGAGTAGGTGGGTTCGACCCAGAGCAGGTCTGGATGGTTGCCCTGGGCGAGGCGCCGCCGCAGGACCGGATCGCCCACCGGAGCGGCCTCCTGCCCTGGCGCCAGCACCCCCTCCAGGAACCGCAGGGTGGCCAGGCGTCGGCCCACCCCATCGGGCCCGCTGAACAGGTAGGCGGGGGCCAGCCGGCGCCGCCGCAACGCCGCCTCCAGCAGCCGCACCGCCAAGGACTGGCCCAGCAGATCAGCAAAGAGCTCAGCCATCGCCCGCCGGCCCAGACGGAGGCTGATCTGGCCAGCTGGCCAGGTCTGCCGCATCGGGGGCAAAGCGCTTCAGCAGCTGGGCCTGGCACTCCTGGGCCACCGCATCGGCACCCCGCAGGGCATCGACCCGCTGCCAACCGCGCTCGGCGGCCAGGCTGGCGAAGCCGCTAGCCACCCGTTGCAAAAAAGAAGAACCGGCCGCCTCGATCCGGTCGGCGGGCCGGCCGCCACGCCGCCGCAGCGATTCCTCCAGGGGCACAGAGAGCCAGAGGGTGAGATCGGCCTCGAGGCCACCGGTAGCCAGCCGCTCCAGGGCCAGAATCCGCTCCAGGGAAAGTCCGCGGCCGTAGCCCTGATAGGCGGCGGTGGAGCCGCTGAAGCGATCGGCCAGCACCCAATGGCCGGCCTCCAGGGCCGGACGGATCACGGTGGCCACGTGCTGGGCCCGGTCGGCCGCGTAGAGCAGCAGCTCGGCATCGGCGCAGGGGGCCGCTGCGGCGGGGGGGTGCAGCAACAACTCGCGCAGGGCCCGGCCGAGGGGGGTGCCACCGGGCTCCCGCGTGGTGATCAGCTCGGCCCCCAGCGGCAGAAGGCCACTACTGGGCAGCCAAGTCCGCAGCGCCTCGATCTGGGTGGTCTTGCCGCAGCCATCGATGCCCTCCAGCACCACGAAGCGTCCGCGCCGCCCGGGACCGGGCTCCTCCCCCTGCCGCATCAACCGCGCCGCTCCGACCCGCTGGAGGATCCATCCTGCAGCAGGAGCGCATTCAGCACGACCGTGATCGAACTGAGCGCCATCAGCAGGGCGGCCAGGGGGGGCGAGAGGCGTATTCCGAAACCCGGCAGCAGGGCACCGGCCGCGATCGGCAGCACGATCAGGTTGTAACCGAAGGCCCAGGCCAGGTTCTGCCGCACCGTGGCCATCGTGCGCCGGGCCAGCTCCAAGGCCTGGGGCAGGCCATCGAGGCGATCGCCCATCACCACCAGATCGGCGGCCTCCTGGGCGATCTGGGTGCCGGTGCCCACGGCGATGCCGAGGTCTGCGGCGGCCAGGGCTGGGGCATCGTTGATGCCGTCGCCCACCATCGCCACGGGCCCCCGGCAGCGCTCCGCCAGAATCCTGGCCAACTTCTGCTCGGGGCGCAGGTCCCAGGCGAGCTCGTCGGGTTCAAGACCCACCCGGAGCGCCAGCCGCCGCACCGGGCCCTCCCGGTCGCCGCTGAGCAGGCCCAGGGCAAGGGGGCGCCGCCGCAGGGTGGCCAGGGTGGCAGCTGCATCGGGACGGGGGCTGTCCTCCACCGCAATCAGGCCCAACAGAATGCCGTCAAGGGCCAGGGCCAGCAGGGAGGCACCGGCTTGCTCGAGGGCGTCGTGGCGGGCCTGGGAGCCGGGATCCACCACCACCCCCTGCTCCGCCAACCAGGCCAGACGGCCCAACCGAATCTGCGCCCCCAGCACGGATTCCCCATCGACTGGGGCCCCGGCGGCCGGATCGTCACCCAGCCCCAGCGGCGCCAGTCGGGCCTCCAGGCCATCACCAGGAACCATGCGGGCAGCGACCAGCGGCAGCAGGGAGAGCTGCCGGGCCTCGGCCTCCTGAAGCACGGCGTGGGCCAGGGGATGGCGGCTATCGCGCTCCAGGCTGGCCGCGAGCTGCAGGAGCCGGTCGGCGGCGGCGGAAGGGGAGGCTGGTGGCGGGGCCCCGGCGAGGGCCTGAGCCGTGGGTTCCACGGCGGTGACCAACGGTCTGCCGAGGGTGAGGGTGCCGGTCTTGTCGAAGAGCACGGTCCGCAAGCGGGCGGCGGTCTCGATGGCATCACCGCCACGGAACAACAGACCCGATCGGGCCGCAGCACCGGAACCGACGCTGATGGCGGCCGGTGTGGCTAGACCCAGGGCACAGGGACAGGCCACCACCAACACCGAGATGGCGAGCTGAAGGGCCAGGCCAAGGGGGGTGCTGGTCGGCCCGGAGGCACCACCGTGGCCATGGGCACCATGGCCTGCGGCACCCGCCCCCAGCACCGCAGGCCAGAGCTCCGTGCCCCAGTGCCACCAGAACAGGAACGTGGCCAGGGCCAGCAGCAGCACCGCGAAGGTGAACCAGCCCGCCACCCGATCGGCCAGGCCCTGGATCGGGGCCTTGCGCAGCTGGGCCTGCTCCACCAGATGCACGATGCGGGCGATGGCACTCTCACCGCCGCTGCGGAGCACCTCCAGCTCCAAAGGGGCCGAGAGGTTGAGGCAACCGGCGGCCAGTTCGCTGCCGGGGCCCACGGCCCGGGGCATGGGTTCGCCGGTGAGGGAGGAGGAATCGAGGCTGGAGGAGCCCAACCGCACGACCCCATCCACCGGCACCCGATCGCCCGGCAGCAGGCGGATCCGGTCGCCGGGCCGCAGCCCCCCCACCCGCACGGGCCGGGGGGGGCCTTCATCCACCAGCAACAGGGCCTCATCGGGCTGGAGCCCCGCCAGGGTCTCGATGGCCCGACCGGTGCGGTAGCGGGCCCGCTCCTCCAGAAAGCGGCCCGCCAGCACGAAGCCCAGCAGCATCACCGCCTCGTTGAAAAAGCAGGGCCAGCCACCGGTGGGCCAGATCCATCCCACCAGGGAGGCCAGGTAGGAGCTCATCACCCCCAGGGCCACCAGGGTGTCCATGCCGGGGGCCCCGGCCAGGGCAGCACGGAATCCCCCCAGCAGGATCGTTCGTCCCGGTCCCGCCAGGGCGGCGGTGGCCACCAGGGCGTGCAGCCAGGGCCGGGCCAGGGGGGTGGCCTCCAGACCGAAGGCACCGGCATCGGCCAGGTGGCCCAGGCCCGACACCAGCACCAGGGCAAGGGCCAGCACCAGCTGGCGCCAGCGCTGCCACCAGTGGTGGTCCTGCAGCCGCTGCCGTCGGCTGGAGGGAAGATCGTTGCCCCGGGGGCGCGCCTGGAAACCGAGGCCCTCGAGGCTGTGCACCAGGGCGGGCAGGCGCTCCGCCGCCCTGTCCACCTCAAGCCAGGCGGTGCGGGTGAGCAGGTTCACGCTGGCCTGGCGGACCCCGCCCTGCTGGAGCAGGCGTTGCTCCACGGCCCGCACACATCCACCACACTTCATGCCTTCCACCTCCAGGAGGAGGGTTTCGGCCAAACCGGCCGGGTCGGGGCGGATGACGCCCGCCGAATCGCCGGCCTCGGCTAAGGCCTGGGGGGCCGCGGAAGGGGATGGGAGGGGCACCGGCGCCAGGCGCGATGAATCAGGTTAGGAAAATCGAAGCCTGAAGCCGGGCGCGCACCGGGCAGGATGGTGAGCAGAACCAGACCTACCGCCGTGCCCCGCTCGCAACGCAACGACAACTTCATCGACAAGAGCTTCACGGTGATGGCCGATCTGATCGTGAAGTTGCTGCCGATCGATCCCAAGGCGAAGGAGGCCTACGTCTATTACCGCGACGGCCTCTCAGCCCAGAACGACGGCGACTACGCCGAAGCCCTGGACAACTACGAAGAGGCCCTGAATCTGGAAGAAAATTCGATCGACCGGGGTGAGATCTTCAAGAACATGGCGATCATTTTTATGAGCACCGGCGAAGAAGAAAAAGCCCTCGATTACTACCGCCAGTCACTCGATGCCAACCCCAACTCCCCTTCCTGCCTCAAGAACATGGGGTTGATTTATGAGAAGTGGGGTCGCATCGCCGCCGAAAATGGCGACCAGGATACGGCCGATCGCTGGTTCGACGAAGCGGCCGAATTCTGGACCAAGGCCGTGAAGCTTTACCCCGGCGGCTACCTCGACATCGAGAACTGGCTGAAGTCCTCGGGACGTAGCAACGTGGACGTGTATTTCTGAGCCGCCAGCGGCCTGCTGACGGCCTGTTTCAATCCTGGGCCGGGTCCACCCCCAGGGCTGCCACCAGGGCTTCGGCCACGCCCGTGGCCTCCAGAACCTGCAGATCCAGGGCGGCCATCAGGGCCGCAGGGAGGCTGCCCCGGGGCACCACGGCACGCCGGAAGCCGAGTCGGGCGGCCTCCTGGAGCCGTAATTCCAGCTGCCCCACCGGCCGCAGCTGGCCCCCCAGCCCCAATTCCCCCACCAGCACCGTGCCGGCCGGCAGGGTCAGGTCGCGGTAGCTGGCCACCACCGCCGCGGCCACCCCGAGGTCAGCGGCGGGTTCCTCCACCTCCAGCCCCCCGGCCACGGCCAGGTAGCAGTCGAAGCGCGAAAGCGGCAGACCCAGGTGCTTCTCCAGCACCGCCAGGATCTGGTGAAGACGGTTGGCGGCGATGCCGGTGGCGCTGCGGCGCGGACTGGCGTAGCTGGTGGGACTCACCAGGGCCTGCAGCTCCACCACCAGGGGCCGGGTGCCCTCGCAGGCCACGATCGTGCCGGTGCCCGGGCCCTCGCCGCCGAGAAACAGCTCGCTGGGGTTGGTCACCTCCACCAGGCCACTGCCCCGCATCTCGAACACCCCCAGCTCATGGGTGGCACCGAAGCGGTTCTTCACCGCCCGCAGCAGGCGGTGGCTGGCGAAGCGGTCGCCCTCGAAGGTGAGCACCGCATCGACCAGGTGCTCCAGCACCTTCGGGCCGGCCAGCAGCCCCTCCTTGGTGACATGGCCCACCAACAGCAGGGCCGTGTGTTGTCGCTTGGCGATGCGCTGCAGGGCGGCGGCGCACTCGCGCACCTGGGCCACCGAGCCCGGCGCGCTGCCCAGCTCGCCGTCGTGGAGGGCCTGGATGCTGTCAATGATCGCCACGGCGGGCCGCAGCGCCTCCAGCTCCTGCAGCACCAGCTCCAGGTCCGTTTCGGCGAGCAGCTGCAGGCCGGCTGCCGCGCCGCTGGGCTCCGCCGCCGCCGCCGGGGGGGCGGTGGCCGCCGGAGGGGGCCCCGGGGTTACACCGTCGAGAGCCTCCTCCGCCAGCCGGCGCCAGCGCAGCTTCACCTGCTGGGCCGATTCCTCGGCGCTCACGTAGAGCACCCCGTGGGCCGTCGCCATGGCGCGGGCGCACTGGAGCAGCAGGGTGGATTTGCCAATGCCGGGGTCGCCACCGAGCAACACCAGGGAGCCGGGCACCAGCCCGCCGCCCAGCACCCGGTCGAGCTCGCCATAGCCGCTGGCCAGGCGCTGCAGCGGGCGATCCCCCACGGCGGCCATGGGCTCGGAGCGGTGGGGCCGGCCCGGACCGGCCTCGGAATCGGCCTTCGGCACGGGGCGGCGACGGCGGCTGTCGGTTGGGGCCTCCACCTGCTCCACCAGGGTGTTCCACTGGCCACAGGAGGCGCAGCGGCCGAAGAACTGGCGGGTGCGAGCGCCGCAGGCCTGGCAGACGTAGGTGGAAACGGAGCGGGCCAAGGAAAACGGGGCGGAGGCGGAGCGAGACCAGGATGTATGAAGAAAGGTGGCGTTCGGTGAACGTTGCGGCCCTCCGACCATTTCAGTAGGTCGAAGACGTGTACGGGCTCCGGGCAGGCGGCCAGGGGGCACACCCAAACAGGACCGCCTCGTGTCACGGCCTGCGGTCATCCCCCTGGATGCCCAGACCCTTGCCCAGACCCCTTTCCCTCGACGTGATGCCCCCTAGTTCGACACGATGACGGTCTCCAACCCCGCCAAGGAAACCATCCTCGTCGTCGATGACGAGGCCAGCATCCGCCGGATCCTGGAAACCCGTCTCTCGATGATCGGCTACCACGTGGTCACCGCCTCCGATGGGGAGGAGGCCCTGGAGATCTTCCGCCGGGCTCAGCCCGACCTGGTGGTGCTCGACGTGATGATGCCCAAGCTCGATGGCTACGGCGTCTGCCAGGAGCTGCGCAAGGAATCGGATGTGCCGATCGTGATGCTCACGGCCCTTGGTGATGTGGCCGACCGCATCACGGGCCTGGAGCTCGGTGCCGACGACTACGTGGTCAAGCCCTTCAGCCCCAAGGAACTCGAGGCCCGCATCCGCTGCGTCCTGCGGCGGGTGGAGAAGGAGCAGGTGGCCGGCATCCCCAACTCCGGCGTGATCCAGGTGGGCGACCTGCGAATCGACACCAACAAGCGCCAGGTGTACCGCGGCGATGAGCGGATCCGCCTCACCGGCATGGAGTTCAGCCTGCTGGAGCTGCTGGTGGGCCGCTCCGGTGAGCCCTTCAGCCGCGGCGAAATCCTCAAGGATGTGTGGGGCTACACCCCGGAACGTCATGTCGACACCCGGGTGGTGGATGTCCACATTTCCCGGCTGCGTTCCAAACTGGAAGATGATCCCGCCAACCCCGAGCTGATCCTCACGGCCCGGGGCACCGGCTACCTGTTCCAGCGCATCGTTGACTCCCCTGCCTCCGAAGGAGCCTGAATCCGGCCTGCTTGTCCCCGATCGGGGCAAGGGATCGCGCGGCAAGCAGAGCCGGGCCATCCGCCGATTGGTGATCTGGTATCGCCGCAATGCCGCGGTGACCACCCTGGTGGACACCGCTTCCGCCCTGGTGGACACCGCCAGCGCCACCGCCTCGGTGGCGGGCAGCGTGGCCGGAGCGGCCGGCAGCGTGGCGGGCAATGTGGCTGGAGCCGCCAGTTCCGTGGCAGGGTCGATGCTGCAGCCGCTGGTGCTCGATCCGCTGCGCCGCCTGCAGCAGGGCGGCTCTCTCCAAGGCGGGGGCCTGCATCTTGGCGGGAGCAGCGACGGCCCCATCGACGACCGGCAGCGCCTCTGGGTGGCGGTGGATGGCATGGGGGGCGACCACGCGCCGGGCCCGATCCTGGAGGGTTGCCTGCGGGCCGTGAGCCTCCTGCCGCTACGGGTGCGCTTCGTGGCCGAAAGCGGCCCCCTGCAGGCAGCCGTGGCCGCCATGGGGCTCCAAGACGAACTTCAGGCCGCCATCGCTAGGGGGCTGATCCAACTGGTGCCCAGCGGCCCCTCGGTGGGGATGAACGAAGAGGCCACGGTGGTGCGTCGCAAGCGGGACGCCAGCATCAACATGGCCATGGACCTGGTCAAACGGGGCGAAGCCACAGCGGTCTATTCCGCCGGCAATTCCGGCGCGGTGATGGCCGCGGCAATCTTCCGCCTCGGCCGGCTGGCGGGCATTGAGCGGCCGGCCATCGGCGCCCTCTTCCCCACCAAGGACCCCGACCAGCAGGTTCTGGTGCTCGACGTGGGGGCCAACATGGACTCCAAACCGGCCTGGCTGCACCAGTTCGCCCTGCTCGGCAACATCTACAGCCGCGACGTGCTGCAGGTGAGCCGGCCCCGGATCGGCCTGCTCAACATCGGCGAGGAGGAGTGCAAGGGCAATGACCTGGCCCAGCGCACCTACCCGCTGCTGGCCGCCGAATCCCGCTTCCTCTTCGCCGGCAATTGCGAAGGCCGCGATGTGCTCTCGGGGGATTTCGATGTAGTGGTGTGCGACGGCTTCACCGGCAACGTGCTGTTGAAGTTCCTGGAATCGGTGGGCGGAGTGCTGCTCGACGTGTTGCGGGCCGAACTGCCCCGCGGCCGGCGCGGCAAGGTGGGATCGGCCTTCCTGCGCTCCAACCTGATCCGCATCAAGAAGCGCCTCGACCACGCCGAGCACGGCGGTGCCCTGCTGCTGGGGGTGGATGGGATCTGCGTGATCGGCCACGGCAGCAGCAAGGCCCTCTCGGTGGTCAGCGCCCTGCGCCTGGCCCATTCCGCCGCCAGCCATGGGGTGATGGACGACCTCCACGCCCTGCAGGGCAGCCCGGGCCCCGGCAGCACAACCGCTGCGACCACCTGTGATTGACTGAGCCCACTGCGGACGGATCCGTGTCGTTGCGTCCAGATGCGCCTCCCGCCACCTGTCCCGCCGGCATCCGGGGTATGGCCCTGGTGGGCAGTGGCCGGGCCCTGCCGAAGGCCCGGATCAGCAACGACGACCTGGGCC
>DAIQNM010000062.1:0-12071 GCA_036788375.1 Cyanobium sp. CTOTU6536
GGGCAAGGGGCTGACGCCAGGGCGCCGCGGTGAACCTTCCAACTTTAAGGAGCCCCTGGGGAAGCGAAACCGCCGGGATGGACCAAGATTTCCTTAATCCATCCCTTGCGGCCTTGGTCGTTGCCCCCTCTCCACCGGTCGCCGGGGCCCAGCTGCCGGTGGCCCAGCTGCTGGATCTCTCGGTGCGCTGGGGCGCGCGGCCCGTCCTCGACCACGTGAACCTCTCACTGGCGGCGGGGGAGCGGGTGGTGGTGGTGGGGCCTTCCGGCGCCGGTAAATCCACGATCCTGCGGCTCCTGGCCGGCCTGCAGCTGCCCACGAGCGGTGAGCTGCGCATCCATGGCGAACAGCAGACTTACCTGCGCCTCGACCAGCGCCATGCCCCCGATGTGCGCCTGGTGTTTCAGAACCCGGCCCTGCTGGCCTCCCTCACCGTGCGCGAAAACGTGGGCTTTCTGCTCTACCGCTTCAGCCGCCTTGGCGAGGCCCAGATCCGCGAACGGGTCAGCCGTGCCCTGGAGGCGGTGGGGCTGTACGGCATCGAAGACCGCCTGCCCGGTGAACTCAGTGGCGGCATGCAGAAACGGGTGAGCTTTGCCCGGGCCCTGATTGATGACCCCGCCGCCGTGAATGGCCGTTCACCGCTGCTGCTTTTTGATGAACCCACCGCCGGTCTCGATCCGGTGGCCTGCACCCGGGTGGAAGACCTGATCGTGCGTAGCACCGAACTGACCAACGCCGCCGGCGTGGTGGTGAGCCATGTGATGAGCACGATCGAGCGCTGCGCCGAGCGGGTGGTCCTTCTCTATGACGGCCACTTCCGCTGGGACGGCAGCCTCGAGGCCTTTCGGGTCAGTGATGATCCCTACGTTCGCCAATTCCGTAGCGGTAGTCTGCGCGGACCAATGCAGCCGGCCGAGCTCTGAGCCCATGCGCCGCACTGTTCGTGAGGCTTTGGTTGGTTTCTCGCTCCTGGCGGCGGTGGCCAGTGGCCTGGGGCTTTGGTTTTGGCTCAAGGGCATCTCCCTGGCCCGGGGCAACTGGACCATCCAGGCCAGCTTCGACGATGCCGCCGGTCTGGCCAACCGCTCCCCGGTCTCCTACCGCGGTGTTCTGGTGGGCCGGGTCAAGGACATCCATGTGACCGATAAGGAGGTGCTGGCCGATCTGGAGATCACCAACCCCAGCCTGCGCTTGTCGCGGCCGGCGGTGGCCCGGGTGGGGGCCGCCTCCCTGTTGGGCGGCGATGCGGTGGTGTCGTTGGTGACGGGGGAGGGCAACCTGCCGCTCCGGGGACCCGGCCCCCACGACCGAGGCTGCGACGATCGCCAGATGGTGTGCGATCGGGGCCGCATCAAGGGGGTGCAGGCTCCCAACCTCGAAACGGTGACCGCCACCGTGCAGAAGCTGCTCGATCAGGCCGACCAGGAGCAGCTGGTGCAGCGGCTCGTGCAGAGCACCCAGAGTTTCAATCGCTCGGCCAAGCAGGCCGAAAAGCTCACCACCCAGGGCCAGGCCTTCGTGGGGGATGCCCAGGTTCTGGTGCGCAACCTCAACACCGTGGTGGGCAAGACCGACCCGATGGTGCGCAACCTCACCGCCGCCACGGTGGATGCGCGCCAGGCCAGCCATTCGGTGAAGCAGTTGGCGGCCCGCCTCGACAATCCCCGCACCACGGCGGATCTGGAGGCCACCCTCGCCAATGCCCGCCAGCTCACCGACCGCTGGGCCGCCGTGGGGGGCGACGTGCGCAAGCTCACCGACGATCCCCGCTTCATCGATGGGCTGCGCAGCGTTTCATCGGGCCTGGGCCGCTTCTTCGAGGATCTTTACCCCGCCAGTGGTGAGACCCCCCGCAAGCGCCATCGCGACCGCAGCAGCCTGCCCCCGGCATCCCGGCAGGTTGTGGCGCCCAGCCAGCCCTCGGGGGGCATCACCCCCAGCGGCGTGCGCTACAACAATCCCGACGACCGCATGGCGCCGCGAAGCAAGGCCCCGGCCATGCCGGTGCCCGCCTACGGCTTCGACCACCCAGCAGCCCCCTGATCTCTACCCGCCCCCGCGGCTTTGGTCGCCGTTGGCAGCGCCGTTAAAGGCTGGCCACCGCCTCCAGGGCGATCGCCGCAATCGCCTGGTCGCTGGCCTTGGGCAGTTGGACGTAGCGGCCGCCTGCGGCCTCGGCGAGGTCCTTGCCCATGCCGCTGCCGATGAACTTGCGCTCGGTATCGATCACCAAGAGCTTGATGCCCAGGGTCCGGTAACGGCTGGCCACCTGTTTCACCTCCTCCTTGAGGTCCACCGGTTCCTCCCCCTCCAGCTCGGGCTGGCCCAGGGAGCGCGAAAGGGGCACGTTGCCGCGGCCATCGGTGATCGCCACCACCACCACCTGGCCCAGGTCGCCGGTGGCCAGGGCGTTGGCCCCCACCCGGGCGGCCTGGGTGAGGCCGTGGGCCAGCGGTGAGCCGCCGCCGCAGGGCATCGATTCGAGCCGGCGGCGGGCGGCGGTGATCGAGCGGGTGGGGGGCAGCAGCACCTCGGCCTGCTCGCCGCGGAAGGGGATCAGGGCGACTTCGTCGCGGTTTTCATAGGCCTCGGTGAGCAGCCGGATCACGGCCCCCTTGGCGCTCTGCATGCGGTTGAGGGCCATCGAGCCGCTGGCATCGACCAGGAAGATCACCAGGGCGCCGGCCTTGCGCTGCAGCTGCTTGGCCCGCAGGTCGCCCTCCTCCACGATCACCTTGCGGTGGGGTTCCCGCTGGCGGCGCGCCTTTTGATAGGGCGCGGCGGCCCGCAGGGTGGCATCCACGGCGATCCGCTTCACCGGACCCCGGGGCAGCATCGGTTTCACGTAACGCCCGCGGGAATCGCTCATCACCACGGCGCGGCTGCCGCTGCCGCCGCTCTTCGCCTTGGCGGCGCCGAACAGCAGCAGGTCGGGGTCGATGGCGGTGGCCTCCGGATCCAGCAGGAACTCCTCGGGGATCTGGGGGGGGGCCTGATCCTCGGGGGTGTCGTCCTCCGGCTCGTCCGGTTCGTCTTCGCTGTTGTCGTCCTGGTCGTCCTCGTTTTGGGGCGGTTCGGGCTGCTCAGGCGGCTGCTCGCCCTGGGGCGGTGGTGGCGGTGGCGGTTCCATCGGCTGGTTCGGATCGGGCGGCGGCAGCTGCAGGGCCCGCGGCGCGATCACCAGCCGCACCGCCACCTGGAGGTCTTCGGCCTCCACCTGGTCGCGGCCGCTGAGGGCCGCATGGGCCCGCGCCACCCGCACGGCGTAGAGCTCGCTGCGGTGGCCCTCCACGCCGCCGCGGATCGCCTCGGTCACCAGGTAGGCGATCTGCTCGCGGCTGATCCGCACATCCGGTAGCCACTGGCGGGCCAGCAGCAGCTGGGTGGCCAGGCCGTCCGTTTCCTCCTGGAAGCGGGCCCGAAACGCCTCCACCGATTCGCCGTGGTCGAGGGCGGAGCGGGTGATCGCCACCCGCTGCTCCACATCCAGCAGCTGGTTGGCCGAGAGGGCGATGGCGAAGCGATCCAGCAGGTGGTCGCGCACCGCCCCCTCCTCGGGGTTGTAGGTGGCGATCAGCAGGCAGCGGCAGGGGTGGGAGAGGCTCAGCCCCTCGCGCTCGATCCGGTTGTCGCCCGACCCCACCGCCGCCAGCAGCAGGTTGGTGATCTGGTCGTCGAGCAGATTGAGCTCATCGATGTAGAGCACGCCCCGGTGGGCTTCGGCCAGCAGGCCCGGCTGGAACACCGGTGCCCCGGCGGCCAGGGAGGCGGCCACATCCACCGAGCCCACCAGCCGGTCTTCGGTGACCCCTAGCGGCACCTGCACAAAGGGGGCCGCCTCGACGCGGGTGGGCAGCAGGGCGGAGCGGTCGGCACCGCTGGCATCGCCCCCCAGCTCGGTGATGCGCTGGCGGGTGGGGGCGTCCCAGTCGTCCGGGCGGGCCGGGTCCACGTGGAGGGCGGTGGCGGCGCTGCCCAGATCGAGGCTGTCGATCGGCGGCAGCAGGGCGTGGAGCCCCCTGGCCAGAACCGATTTCCCGGTGCCTCGTCCGCCGACGATCACCACGCCCCCCAGGCCCGGATCCACCGCCGCCAGCAGCAGGGCCAGCTTGAGGATGCCGTGGCCCGTGATCGCGGCGAGGGGGAAGGCGCGGGCGGCCTGGTCCAACGACCCTGCCGTTGGCCCTGCCATTGGCCCTGCCATTGGCCCGGAAGAGCCGGTGGCGGGAGCGGGACTCGCAGCGGGGCCGCTGGCGACCATGGGCAGGGGGGGAGGCGATCGGGGCGGGGGTTCCGGCCCCGAAAGGCGCAGGCCGGTAGTCAGTCTGGCCGATGGGGCCCCGCCCGTCGCTGGACAACGGGCCCTTCCCCTGACGGCCTGGCAAGGGCCATACAGTGTTGACCTTGAGCTTCAGGCTTGCGATGACGCTCCAGGGTCCATCGGCCGCGACCCCAACCCTCCCTGGCCCGGACCTTGATCCGGCTGCCCCAGGCCCGTTGCCCTTCCCCGCTTCCAGCAAGTCCGATCGAAGCATCTGGATCCTGGAGGATGACCCCCGGCTCTGCGAGCTGCTGGCGGGCCGTTTTGGCGATCTGGGTTGGCGCAGCGTGGCCTTTGGCGATCACCGCGCCCTGGAGCAGGCCCTCCAGCAGGCCAGCCCTGACCTGCTGGTGCTCGATGAGATGCTGCCCGGCCGCAGCGGCACCGAGGTGCTGGTTGGCCTGCGTCAGTGGGGCCATGCTTTCCCCGTGCTGATGCTCTCGGCGATGCGGGCGCCGGGGGATCGCATCGCCGGGCTGGAGGCCGGCGCCGACGACTACATGGGCAAGCCGTTTGAGTTTCGGGAGCTGCAGCTGCGGATCGAGAGGCTGATGGCCACCCATGCCAGTCAGTCCGGCTTCCCCCAGGCCCCCCTCGGCAGCTTCCAGATCGACAGCCTGGTTTTTCATGCCGAGCGGGCCGAACTGGTGGATCCCTCGGGGGCGGTGTGCCGGATCAGCCGCGGCGACGCCGCCCTGCTCCAGGCCCTCTGCCGCCGCCCCGGGGAGGTGATTGGCCGCCAGGCTCTGGCCCAGGCCACGGGCAGCCTGGTGGATCCGAGCCAGAGCCGCACGATTGATGTGCGCCTGGGGCGGCTGCGGCGCCTGCTCAATGGCCTCCTGCCCGAGGCCGGTGAGGTGATCGAGGCCTGCCGCGGCCAGGGCTATCGCATCCGGGTACCCATCGTCGGCATCAACACCCCCTGAGGGCATGGCGTCATCCTTTCGCCTTGATCGCGCCGACTGGCTTCGGCTCCTGTTGGCGGCCGTGGCCGGGGCTGGACTGGGTTTCCTGGTGCTGCTGTTGTTGCTCCGCACGCTGCTTGAACCCCAGCTGGTGGATGAAAGCGTGGTGCGTCTCTACCGCAATGTGCGGCTGGTGGAGGAGGTGTTGCGAACGATGCCGAGGCAGCGGCTGCCGGATGGGGTGATCACCCGTCACCAGCTTTCCGAGGAGGATCAGGTGGTGAGGTCGATCTCACGCTTCGATGCCGAGGTGATCAAGGGGCTGAACATCAAGCAGGGGCTGGTGCGTGAGATTCGCCGCGACATCTCACCCCTGCAGGACCCCTGGGGCGGCTATTGGATTCGGGTGCGCCTTTCGCCAGACCGGGTTGCGCTATGGCTTTACCAACCCGAGCGCCTCAGCAGCCTCAGTGTCTGGTATCTGCCGATCCTGCGGAGCCTGGCGGTCTTTCTGGGCGTGCTCACCGGCATGGCCGTGTTTTTGCGGAGGCGGGTGGAGATTCCCTTCCGCCGGGTGATGGCCGCCATCCCGGACACCGACCTTCCCCCCCTGAGCCTCCTGCCCGAGCGCGGCATCGCTCCGCTGCGGCTGCTCACGGTTCGGATCAACCGCCTGCTGGAGCGCCTCAACGCCGCCGCCACCGAACGGCGCCTGCTGCTCCGGGGACTGGCCCACGATCTTGGCGCTCCCCAGACCCGGCTGATGCTGCAGGTTGAGCTGCTGCGGGATTCCCTCCAGGGTCGCCCTCGCGCGCTGGCGGAAGGGATGCTCGAGGACCTTCGCCGCCTCGCCGCTGTGACCGAGGAGCTGGGCGTGTTGGCCGATAGCGACCGGCCCGAGAGCGCCTACGAGATGGTGGCCCTCGATGAGTTCTGCCAGCGGCTCGCCGCCAGCTACAAGGGCTCGGATGCCCTGCAGCTCCAGGTGCCCCGGCTGCTGGTGCGGCTCGATCTGTTGGGGTTGGAGCGCAGTCTCACCAACCTGATCGACAACGCCCTCGAATACGGCCGGCCCCCCCTGCTGTTGGCAGCAGGACGGCAGGACCAGCAGCTGTGGATCGCCCTTGAGGACCACGGCGATGGCCTGCCCACCTCGACCCTGCTCACCATGCCATCGCCCCCCCGGGCCGACGATCGGCAGCGCTCTCGCCACCAGGGTCTGGGGCTGCAGTTGGTGGAGCGCTACTGCCGCAACCAGGGGGGGCGCCTGGTGCTGTCACGGTCTGCGGCCGGTGGTCTGCGGGCTGAGATCCAGCTGGGGCCCACGGCCGCCAACCCCCTGTTTGGGCCGGATGAGGGGAAACCGCCTGGTGGGTTTTCGCTTGGCCGGCCAGGCTGGACTCCTGCGTTGCGTTAGCGCTTGCCCGATGTTCACGGCCCGATCCCTTTCCGCAGCGGCTCTATGGCTGGCGCTTCTTCCCCTGGCGCCCTTGGCCGGGGCTTCGGCTGCCGAGGTGCAGCTCCGCTGTGAGGGCACCCTGCTGGAGGCCCGCGGCAACGCCGAGCGGCCGCGGTCGCTGGCCCGCCTTGCCTTCTCCCTCAATCTGCAGGCCGAGGCTCCTTCCGCCGATGGGGCGCTGGGGAGCCTGCAGGCGCGGCTCGCGGCCGTGCGCTCCGTCCTGCGGGAGCTGGCGGTCGACGATCTGCGGGTGGGATCGCCCTCGACTTGGCCCCGCCCTGCCGAGTCGGGCCGGCCGGCGCTGGTGCAGGCCAACCTGTCCGTGGCTGGAAAGTTGGCGGCCGAGCGGCTGCAGGGCCTGATCCGCCGGGTCGGTGCCCTGCCCGGGGTGCGGCTGGATCCGGTGACCCCCGAGGCCGATCCGGCCGGCGCCGAGGCCTCCCGCCAGGCCCTGTTGGCGGCCGCCTACCGCGATGCCGAGGCCCAGGTGCGACCGCTGGCCCTGCTGATTGGTCGGCCCCGGTTGGTTCCCCTCCAGGTCCAGTTGGATGGGGGTGGCGGGCCGATCCTGATGCGGGCGGCCGCGGCGCCGCCTGCGGCTCCCCCGCCCTTTGATCCGGCCGAACTTCCTTTGCCGATCGATCGGCTCGGGATGCAGGTGCAGTTCTGTGCGGTTCAGAACCGGAACTGAACCTTGGCGTAGAGACCCTTACCCAGCAGCCAGTCGGTCCAGGGGCCGGGGTTGTCGCTGGTCTGGAAGCTGTTCACCCAGCCCAGCTCGGTGCTCCATTGGTTGCCCTGAAGCCAGCGCACCAGCACCCCGCCGGCCCCCACGGTGTCATTGAAGCTGAACCCGTTGGCGCTGCTGGTCACACCGCCAGCCCCGAGGAAGGGCACCAACTGCAGGGCGGTGATCCGTTTCTGCCAGAAGGTCCAGGCCAGCTCGCCGCTGCCCAGCCAGCCGCTGTCGCCGCTGATCAGCTGGCCCGGTAGGCCCCGGATGCCCACATCGGAGCCCAGGCTGAATTGCATCGCCGAGCTGAGGGGGCGGAAGGCGATCTGCCCGCCACCCCTGAGCTGCAGCTGCCAGCTGGGCGCAAACGCCCACACCCCCGACAACAGGGCGCCGATGGCGGTGGCCTGGCCCGCCACGATGCCCACCGTGGCCAGTTCGTCGCGCTGGTCGGCCGGGGTTGCCAAACCAAGCCCCTGCAGCAGATAGGCGTTGCCCCCCCAGCCCAGCCCCTGGCCCGCGCCACTGCCCGAAACCCCGAACCGCAGGTAGCCGGAGCGCGGCGCCCGCACGCTGGCCGGCACGATCGAAGGCAGGCTGGCGCCATCGAGGGTGGTGGTGCTGCCGTTGCCGCTCAGGCCGGCAAACAGGCTCCAGCGCTGGCTGAGGCTCTCCTGGAACACCCAGTCCAGTTGCCCGAATCCCTGCAGCTGGTTGGTGGAAAGGCCGTTGGCCGGTTCTGGCAGCTCCACCAGGTTGCGGCGGCTATAGCCGAAGGCGCCGGTGAGGCTGAGTTGGTCGGCCAGGGGCAGGGTGTAGCTGATCGAGCTGATCAAGGCCCCCAGGGCGGGGGAATCGGTGCCGTCGACTTCGCCGTAGAGCAGCAGGGTGTCGCCCCGGGTGGCCAGATCCCCCTTCACCAGGGTGCCCACGGCCCGGCCCTCGCCGGAGCCGTTGCTGCCGTCGTTGCGCAGCGAGAGGTCGCCATGCCACCGCTGGCCGCTGGGCTGCACCCGCAGGGTGAACACCGCCTGGGAAACGTCGCTTCCCAGCCTCGAAAGCGAGCCCCTTACGCTGCCGATGGCCGGAAGGTTCCTCAGGCGCTGCAGGTCCAGCTCCACGGTGGGAACGTGCAACACCTGGCCCACCAGGGGCTTGACCAGGCGGCGCACCTGGCGGTTGAGGCGGGCATCGGGTCCCTCCACCCGCACCTCCACCAGCCGGCCCTCCACCACCTGCAGCACCCCGGGGGCTGGGGTGGGCTGCAGATAGACCCGGCTGCTCACATAGCCCTCGCTCACCAACCGGGCCGTGAGGGCTGCTGCGCAGGCCTGGAGCCTTGGCCCCGGATCGGCGATGGTGAGGCAGGGGGCCAGGATCCGCTGAAGCGCAGCAGGTGAATAGCGATTCAGGCCTTCGATCCGGGGTGGGGCGGCTGGCTGGGCGGGGCCGCTCCCGGGGCCCGGCGCTGAGGGGCCTGGTTGCCCGGAGAACCCGGCTGGCGGCAGCTCCAGGGCCGGCGCTCCACCGTCGCTGGGCTGGGGTCGCCGCTCGATCGGGGCGCGTTCTGGTAGCCGCACCGGTCCGTTCTGCACGGGAGGTGCCACGAACTGGGCCAGGAGGGTGACCATGGGATCCACGGTTTCGCTGCGATTGTGCGCCAACCAGCCCTGCTGAACAGGGGCGGGTGGGAAGTTTGCTTATTGGGCGCTGGGCCAGGGGGCGTGTGGTGTGGTCTTTTGGCAGCTATTCCGCCAGGCTTGGGAAACTTGATTGATCCCGATGCCTTTACGACCTATCCCATCCGCTTCAGGCTCCCCCCTGCTTCACTGCGGCGGCGGCGCTGGCTGGATCGCCTCGACCGTTCGCATCGGCCGCCTTGGGGCCCTGCTCGGGCTGGTCATCGCCGCAAGCCTGCCGGCCCTGGCGCAGCAAAATCTGCGCAGCACCTTCCCGGGCCGTCGGATCGGCGGTGCCACCCGGGGCGAGTGCGCCGCCCGGCTGATCGTGCACCTGGTGCCCCCCAGCAGCGTTCTGGCCCCCGGCAGTGGTGGCATCGGCCTGCTGCTCGGGCCCTCCCCCAATCCCCGGCCCCTGGCGGTAGAGCTGCGTCCCCTGGGGCGGGGAGGGGCTCCGGACCGCTCGGTCACCCCCCTGCTCCAGCGCACCCTGCCCGCGGCGCCCGTGGGCATCACCCTGTTGCCCCTCGCTGGGGTTGCGGCCGCCACGATCTGGGAGTCGTCCTTTGTCTGCGGCGATGCCGCCGCGGCCGCGGCAGCGGCGGCCGATCCGCTCAGCTTCGTGGAATCGGCAGCTCCGCCGGCTTTAAGCCTGCTGGTGCCAGGCGGCACGGCTGAAGATGCCGCCGTGCAGGCCAACCTGCGGCAACTCCGCAACGCCTGTGGTGGCACCGTGGCCACGGCAGAGCTGGCGCGCACTTTTGGCCTCGAGGATCTGCTGCGCAGCGATTGGCCGGAGCGGCTGCCGGTGCGTTGCCCCTGACCAAAACGGCGCTGCTGGCTTAGGCCAGAAAGGCCCAAAGGCCCTTGCAGCCGATGTGGAGCGACTGGTCGGTGCCGAGGTTGAAGAAGCCCCGGCATTTGCACCAGTCGATCAGGGCGTGGGCTCCGAACTCGGCCAGGCCCAGCCAGGCATTGCCAGTGAGCAGCGCCACCGCAAGGGCATGGCTGCCGGCGTGGCCGGCGAGCCAGTAGGGCCAAGCAACCCCCTCAACGGCGGAACCTGGACATTTGCCGATGGCCAGTTTGTCGGTCTGGAGTGGAAAGTCGCAGAGGCAATGGCCGAAGCAGAGCACCAGAAACAGCGGGAATCCAGCGAATCCGATCAGCGCCATCGACGGGTGACTCCTCTGATCAAAGCTGGTTTTCGATCGCACTGTACTGGCTGATTCAGGTCGCACTGGTCGGTTCGAATCGAAGCCGACCCCCTCGCTGCTGGGTCGCGTTGACTAACCCGCCCCTTTCCTTCAACCTGGCGCCAGTAGCGGGTGGCTGGTGTTGCAGATCTACCAAACCCTTTTTCCTCCGGGGTGTTTGAGGGTTTGCGGTGGTGGTTGAGCTGCCCCGCTGGAGGCTAAGCCGCCCGAGCGGCCCGGCCCTGGGTCGCTGGGCCCGGGCCCTGGTGCCCTACGCAGCCGCCGCCCTGGTGCTGTTCGGATTGCGCCAGAGCCTGGTGGCCGAGGCGGTGGATCTGCAGGTCTACGACCTGGTGAGCTGGCTCCGGCCCCTACGCACCCTGCGGCCGGAGCCCCTGAGCCTGATCGGCATCGGCGAACTCGATATCGCCGCTTACGGCTGGCCGATTGATGACCAACTGCTTTGCCAGGCCATCGGGCGCCTCAGCAGAGAGGGCGCTGAGGCGATTGGCCTCGACCTCTACCGCGACAAGGGCGTGGGGCCCAAGCAGGAGTGTCTGCGGCAGGAGGCCCGCACCAACCCCCGCCTCGTTTCGATCTTCAACGTCGACGAGGCGATCCAGCCGATCCCCGGCACGCCCACCGCCAGGCGGGCCTTCAACGACCTGGTGGTGGATGCCGATGGGGTGGTGCGGCGAGACCTGGTGCATGTCTCGGGTCAGGATGCCGCCACCGTGGCGCTGCCGCTGCGTCTGGTACAGATCGCCCGGGGGCTCCCCTGGCTGCCCCAGGCGGTGGAGGATGGCCGCCTGCCGGGGTATTGGCTGCAACCCTTCTCCGGCGGTTACGACCGAATCGATGCCGCCGGCTACCAGCAAATGCTGCCCTTCCGGGCACCAGGAAGTCTTCCCATCTGGTCGCTCTCCGAGCTGCTCAATGGCAGCGTGCCGCCGGCTGCGATCCGGGGCCGCATCGTGCTGATCGGCAGCACGGCCCGCAGCCTGAAGGACCTCTTTCCGGTGCCCCAGAGCCGTTTCCGGCTGGGAGCCAGCCAGTACCAGATGCCGGGGGTGGAGGTGCACGGCCATCGGGTGTTGGCCCTGCTCGATCGCCTCGACCACGGCGATCGGGGCATCCGAGTGCTGCCGCGCTGGGCCGAGCTGCTGCTGCTGCCCATCGGCCTGCTGATCGGTCTGCTGCTGGCGGAGGGGCAGGGCTCGCTGCGCTGGTCGCTGGTCGCGGTGTTGCTCACCCTGGTGGCTTTGTGGGGCCTCGGTTTTGCCCTGCTGCTGCTGGGCCGGATCTGGATCGGCACCACCCTGCCCCTGGCGGGGCTCACCCTGGTGGCGGTGGCCGGCTGGCTGCGGCGGGGATCGGCCAGCTTCGAGCAGCGGCAACAGATCGAGAAGCTGCTGGGTCAGTCCACCTCGCCGGCGGTGGCGCGCCAGCTTTGGGATCAGCGCGACACCCTGCTGGCCGATGGCCGCTTCGAAGGACGCCAGTTGCCGGCCACGGTGATCTTCACCGACCTGCGCAACTTCACCACCGTGTCCGAGGGTCTCACGCCCGCGGCCCTGCTGGCCTGGATCAACCGCGGCATGGCCTGCTGCGTGCCGGCGATCACCCGCCGCAACGGCATGGTGAACAAGTTCACCGGCGACGGGATGATGGCGGTGTTCGGGGCCCCCCTGAGCGCCGGGCCCGAGCAGGATGCCCGCGATGCCCTCGCCAGCCTGCTGGAGATCAGGGCCGGCATGGAGGCCCTCAATCACCAG
>DAIQNM010000063.1:0-12012 GCA_036788375.1 Cyanobium sp. CTOTU6536
GAGATGAAGATCTCCTCGGCGCTCACCGCGCAGCCGCGGGCCTGGAAATCGTGCTTCGCGATCGCTTCGCGCAGCCACAGGTAGCCCTGCTCCGGCCCGTAGCCGTGGAAGCCCTCGCGGGTTCCCAGCTCATCCACCGCGGCCTTCATGGCGGTGCGGCAGGCCTCGGGCAAGGGTTCGGTTACATCGCCGATGCCGAGGCGGATGACCTGGGCTTCGGGGTTGGCCTCGCTGAAGGCCTTCACCCGCCGGGCGATCTCCGGAAACAGATAGCCGGCCTTGAGCTTGAGGTAGTTGCCGTTGACCTGGACCATGGGGCTGTTGCGTTATGGGATGGCGGGATTGTCCTATGGCGCAGGTCCCGGGGGCTGAACGCTGATGGCGGAAGCCGGGGCCAGGGGGGCGCTGCCCTGTGGTCCGCAAGCGTTCAGACCGTCTCGGCGCTGCTGGCCTGCAGGGGCGGGCGCACCCAGATGCCTGGCCGGGCTTCGAAGGCCTGATCCACCGGCGCAATCAGCTCGGCGCGCTCCGGTTGCAGCTGCCCGACCAGCTCATGGAAGCCCCGAGACACCCTGGGCGCCTTGGACAGCTTGATTTCGTAGACCCGCCTCTGCCGGCCTCGCTCCAGCACCAGGTCGAGCTCGGCGCCGTTGCTGGTGCGCAGGAAGTGGGGCCGCCAGCGCGGATGGGCGGCGATCAGCTGCTCGATCACGAAGCCCTCCCAGCTTTCGCCGGCCTGGGGATGGGCCAGCAGGTCGTCGTAGGTCTCGATGCCCAGCAGGTTGTGCAGCAGCCCGCTGTCGCGCAGGTAAAGCTTGGGGGAGCGCACCAGCCGCTTGCTGAGGTTGGCCTCCAGCGGTGGCAGCAACCGCAGCATGAACGTCTGCTCAAGCACCGCCAGCAGTTGCTTGAGGCGGGTGCTGCGCAGATCCAGCAGCCCCGCCAGCCGGCTGGCATTGAGGGTTTGGCCCTGGCTGTGGGCCAGGAGTCGCCAGAGGCGCTCCATCAGCGGCAGGGGCAGACCCAGCTCCAGCGAGGCGATGTCTCTGCCCAGAAAGGTGCGGATGAAGTCCTCGCGCCAGTCGAGGCTGTCCTCGTCGGCTGCCGCCAAGAGGCTCTCCGGGAACCCCCCGCGCAACCACAGCTGCTGCCAGCTGGCGGCCTGCGCCACCTCCTTGAGCAGGAAGGGGGTGAGCTCCAGCTGAGCGATGCGGCCAGCCAGGCTTTCGTGGCTCTGGCGCAGCAGGGGGCCGGACGCCGAGCCCAGCAGCAGAAAGCGGCCGGGCCGGCGATCGCGGTCGATCTCGGCGCGCAGCAGGCTGAAGAATTCCGGCAGCAGCTGGATCTCATCGAGGCAGACCAGCTGGTGACGATGGGCTTCAAAGAACAGCTCCGGCTCCTGCAGGCGGGCGCGATCAGCCCGGTCCTGTAGATCGAGGATCACCGCATCGTCCCGCTGGGCCAGCAGCTGCCTGGCCAGGGTGGATTTGCCGCACTGGCGGGGTCCCAGCAGTAGGGCGGCAGGGGCCCTGCCCAGGGCCTTCGCCAGCGCCCCGCCCGCTTCCCGGGAAAAATAACCATGCATTCCTGCAATCTAATCGCAAATTTGCATGGTTGTTAGGGCTCGCCCTTGGCCGGTCTGCGCAGCCTGCACCTGCTCGGCCTGCATACGATCGGAGCTTCGCCCTGCCGCGGTCCCCGTGCTCCTCGCAGCCAGCCAGTCCCGCGAGCCCATCGACTTCGCGGCCCTGATCGGACCCGACATCCTCAAGCCGGCCCGTTACCTGGGCAATGAGCTCGGCGTGATCCCCCGCGACTGGAACGCCGCCTGGGCCGATGCCGGGGTGCGCTGGGCCCTCACCTACCCCGAGGTCTACGAGGTGGGGGCCAGCAACCTGGGCCACATCATTCTCTATTCGATTCTCAACAGCGTTCCCGGCCAGCTCTGCGACCGCGCCTACCTGCCCGCCCCCGACCTGGCCGCACGCCTGCGGGAACGCTCCGAGACTCTGTTCGGCGTCGAGAGCCGCCGCCGCCTCTGCGCCTTCGACATCCTCGGCTTCAGCCTCAGCTACGAATTAGGCGCCACCAACATCCTGGAGATGCTGGATCTGGCCGCCATTCCCCTAAGAGCCGCCGACCGGGGTGACCTGCCCCTGGCCGATCCGGCCGCGCCGCCGCTGATCTTTGCCGGCGGCCCTACCGCCACCAGCAACCCCGAACCCTTCGCCGCCTTCTTCGATTTCATCGCCCTCGGCGATGGCGAGGAGCTGCTGCCCGAGATCGGCCTGGTGGTGGCCGAGGGCCGCGCCGCCGGCCTCAGCCGCCGCGAGCTGCTGCGGGATCTGGCCCAGGTGCCGGGGGTCTACGTGCCCTCGCTCTATGCCCCCGGAGCCGATGGGGTGGCCGTGGAGCCGCTGGAGCCGGGACTGCCCCGCCGCATTCTGCGCCGCACCGCCACCCCGATGCCCCACTACGCCATGGGCCTGGTGCCCCACATCGAAACGGTGCACGACCGCCTCACCGTGGAGATCCGTCGCGGCTGCACCCGCGGCTGCCGGTTCTGCCAGCCCGGCATGCTCACCCGCCCCGCCCGCGATGTGGAGCCCGAGGCGGTGATCGAGGCGATCGAAACGGGCATGGAGCGCACCGGTTACAGCGATTTCTCGCTGCTCTCGCTCAGCTGCAGCGATTATCTGGCCCTGCCGGCGGTGGGGGTGGAGCTGCGCAACCGCCTGGCCGACAAAAACGTGACCCTCACCCTGCCCAGCCAGCGGGTGGATCGCTTCGACGCCGACATCGCCCACGTGCTCGGCGGCGCCCGTCAGGCCGGCCTCACCTTCGCCCCGGAGGCCGGCAGCCAGCGCCTGCGCGACATCGTCAACAAGGGCCTCACCGACGCCGAGCTGCTGCGCGGCATCCGCACCGCCATGGAGAACGGCTACCGGCGGGTGAAGCTCTATTTCATGATCGGCCTGCCTGGCGAGACCGACGCCGACGTGGTCGGCATCGCTGACACCTGCCGCTCCCTGCAGCGGCAATGCAGCGACCTGGGGCGGCTGGAGCTCAACCTCACGATCAGCAACTTCACCCCCAAGCCCCACACCCCCTTCCAGTGGCACAGCGTGAGCACGGCGGAATTCCGCCGCCGCCAGGAGCTGCTGCGCGGCGCCCTGAGGGGGTTGCGGGGGATCAAGGTCAACATGACCGATCCCCGCCTTTCGGCCGTGGAGGATTTCGTGGGGCGGGGTGACCGGCGCCTGGCCCCAGTGATCGAGGCGGCCTGGCGGGCCGGGGCGGGCCTCGATGCCTGGTTTGAATCCGCCGAGCGCACCCACGCCGCCTGGACCGGCGCCATCGAGGCCGCCGGGCTGGGGGGCCGCTACCGCGCCCTGGAGATGGGGGGCTGGAGCGCCGCAGGCGCCATGGAGGCGGCGGATCTGGATGGCTTCTGCCGCCAGAGCCTCCCGTGGGACCACATCGACAGCGGGGTGGATAAGGCTTGGCTGGCCGAGGATCTGCAGCGGGCCCTGGCCGCCGCCGTGGTGCCCGACTGCTCCTTTGAGGGCTGCAGCAGCTGCGGCGTCTGCGGGCCGGAGCTGGGTCACAACGTGGTGATTCCGCCGCCGCCGGTGCCCGTCGCCTTGCCCCGCCGCGCGCCGCCCAGCGAGCGGGTGGCCCGGCTGCGCTTCGGCTTCGCCAAGGGGGGTTCCCTGGCCCTGATCAGCCACCTCGACACCCTGCGGATGCTGGAGCGGGCCCTGCGCCGCAGCGGCCTGCCGGTGAGCTTCACCGGCGGTTTCCACCCCCTGCCGCGGCTCCAGCTCGCCCTGTCGTTGCCCCTGGGGGTGGAGGGGGAAGGGGAGTGGCTCGATCTGGAGTTCAGCCAACCGATCGACCCCGAGACCGCCCGCGCAGCCCTGGCGGCGGTGCTGCCGCCGGAGTTCCGGTTGCTTTCGGTGGCGGCGGTACCCGTGGCCTCGGCCAGCCTCTCCCAGGAGCTGGCGGTGGCCGAATGGAGTTTCACCCTCCGCCCCCAAGCCGCTGGGGCTGCCCCAACCCTGGCCGAATGGCAGCGGGCCATCGATGGGCTTCTGGCCGCCCCTTCCCTGCTTTGGCGGGATACTGATAAGAAAGGTCGGCCCCGCGAGCGCGATTGCCGATCAGATTTGCTGAATTTACGCATCGTTTCGCCCCCCACCGATGAACTGGGGGGGGCCATCGGCCTGGATCTCGAGGCCGCCATCGACCCGCAGGGACGCAGTCTGCGGCCCGCCCAGCTGGCCCATTGGCTCGGGGCGGCCCTAGCCCTCGACCTGGCCGCTGAGACCGTGGTCCGCCGGGCCCTGCGCCTGCGCCCGTGCTAATTTCTCTCCAGACGGAAGAGCTTCCGGGGTTAACCCTCGGCCCATCCTCCGGTCCAGACGCTTTCCCCCACAGGTCGCCTTCACGAACCGCACGGGAAGCGCTATCGCTGACCACCGACGCAGGCTTCGGTCCTCGTTGCTTTCCCCGGGCCGGGTGAAACCCTTCCCGCCACTGCGCTGACCGAGCGCCCGATTTTTAGGCCGACCTTCCTTCGGGTTTGTCGCCGATCTGCCCTGGCGGATCCAAGCCTTTGTTCCACCCTTCCGGTCCCCAAGCCTGTGAAGGGTTGCTGGCAACCTGGCCACCCCAGCGGGGTTGGCTGCATGGAAGCCCAAAACTCCCCTTCCTTCCCTGACCGGCAGGGCTCCCTGAGCCCAGTCATTCCTTTCCATGCCCCAGCAGATCGTCATCGCTGAGCACTTGCGTATCGCCGCGGTGCTCAGTGAGGAACGGGTCGACGAACTCGTCGTCGCCCAGGGCCGCTACCAAATCGGCGATGTCTACCTCGGCACCGTCGAAAACGTGCTGCCCGGTATTGATGCCGCCTTTGTGAACATCGGCGAGAGCGAGAAGAACGGCTTCATCCACATCACTGATCTCGGCCCCCTGCGGCTTCGCAAGGGCGGGGCCGGCATCACCGAGCTGCTCGAGCCGCGCCAGAAGGTGCTCGTGCAGGTGATGAAGGAGCCCACCGGCTCCAAGGGCCCGCGCCTCACCGGCAACCTCTCCCTACCCGGCCGCTTCCTGGTGCTCCAGCCCCACGGCCAGGGGGTGAGCATCTCGCGCCGGATCAACGGCGAGAACGAACGCAACCGTCTCCGTGCCCTGGGGGTGCTGATCAAGCCGCCGGGCGCGGGCCTGCTGGTGCGCACCGAAGCCGAGGGCGTCAGTGAAGAGCAGCTGATCGACGATCTCGAGACCCTGCTGCGCCAGTGGGAGGCGATTCAGCAGGCCGCCGAGACGGCCAGCCCGCCGGTGCTGCTCAACCGCGATGAGGATTTCATTCACCGCGTTCTGCGCGACTTCTACAGCCCCGAGGTGGTGCGGGTGGTGGTGGACACCCCCGATGCCGTGGGCCGGGTGAACGCCTTCCTCGGCGCCGACCAGGCCAATCTCCTGGGGGAGTATCACGCCGAATCCACCGAGATCCTGGAGCACTACCGGATCAACGCCGCCATCCGTGATGCCCTCAAGCCCCGCGTGGAACTGCCCTCCGGCGGCTACGTGATCATCGAGCCCACCGAGGCCCTCACGGTGATCGACGTCAACTCCGGCTCCTTCACCCGCTCGGCCAATGCCCGGGAAACCGTGCTCTGGACCAATTGCGAGGCGGCTGTGGAGATCGCCCGCCAACTCAAGCTGCGCAACATCGGTGGTGTGGTGATCGTCGATTTCATCGACATGGAGTCGCGCCGCGACCAGCTCCAGCTTCTGGAGCACTTCACCCAAGCCGTTCGCCACGACACCGCCCGTCCCCAGATCGCCCAACTCACTGAGCTCGGCTTGGTCGAGCTCACCCGCAAGCGCCAGGGGCAGAACATTTACGAATTGTTCGGCCGGGCCTGCCCCAGCTGCGGTGGCCTCGGCCATGTGGCGGTGCTCCCGGGCCGTGACACCCTCCAGCCCCTAGCCACCGTGTCGGGACTGGTGCGCACCACGGCCACCACGGCCTCCGTCCGGGTGGAAGCCTCCAGCCCGGCGGCCCTGGAGGCCGCGGGGGGCGGTGGCCGCCGCCGCCGCGGAGGCCGCGGCCGTGGCGGGGAGGGCGGCGATCCGGTCTCCCTCGCCGTTGGCAGCGCCGCCGATGACCAGGCTGGCGCCGCCTTGGATGGCGGTGGCGGCGATCTGGCTCCCCGCCGCCAGGATCCGGAAGTGGTGGCCGTTCCGATGGACGACGACCAGGAACTGGTGTTTGGCTGGATGGGCCTCAGCCCTGCCCTACTGCTCGATTCCCCTCCCCCTGCCGACAACCTGATGGTGCGGGTGGTGCGGCCCGGGGTGGATCCCGAGGCGGTGATCGAGGAGGCTCGCCAGCAGCTTGCCTCCAACGGCTCCCGGCGCCGGCGCCGCGGTCGAGGTGGTGGCGAGGGTCGCGGTGCTGGCTCCGAGTCGCCATCCTTTGAACCCTCCGCCGACAACGGCTCCGAACACGAGGTTTTTGCTCCGATCCCGATCGTGGAAATCACCCCCTTACCGGTGGCCGCCTTTGATCACGCCGATGCCGAGTTGGTCACGGTGGAGGTGCCGGTCCATCGCGCTTCCGCAGGCCGGGGTGGGGCCCGTAGCGGGCGGGTAGCGCCCATCAAGGCCGAGTCCGCCGCCGTCGCCACGGCCGTTGCGCTCGAGCACCAGGCCGCTTCCCCATCTGAGCCAGCAGCCTCCGAGGCCGATGACATCGGTGAACCCCGCCGCCGCCGCCGCCGTTCCTCGGCCGCCGGCTGAGCCCGATCCCTGGGCCGGGCATGATCCGGCCGACTGCGTGGGGGTGGATGAGGTGGGCCGCGGCGCTCTGTTCGGTCCGGTGTTTGCCGCAGCGGTGGTGCTTTCCGGCTCCTCCCTCACCCCCTTGGCCGCCGCCGGCCTCACCGACAGCAAGAAGCTCAGCCCTCGCCGCCGGGCTGAGCTGGTTCCCCTGATCCGCAGCCAGGCTCTGCATTGGTCCCTCGGCCAAGCCAGCGCCGGAGAGATCGATCGCTTGGGCATCCGCCTGGCGACCGAACGGGCCATGCTCCGGGCCCTGGCGCGAATGGCCGCCCCCGCGAAGCTGCTGCTGGTGGATGGGGTGCTGCCCCTGCGCGGCTGGTCTGGAGCCCAGCGCACCCTCATCGCTGGCGACAGCCGCTGCCTCGCCATTGCCGCCGCCAGCGTGCTGGCCAAAGAGGAGCGCGATGCCCTGATCCGCCGCTTGGCCGGCCGCTTCCCGGGCTACGGCCTGGAGCGCCACGCCGGCTATGGCACCGCCCTGCATCGCCAGGGTCTGGTCAGCCTTGGCGCCACGGCCCTGCACCGCCGCAGCTTCCTGCGCTCCACGCTCCCTTCCGCCTCCCTCACCGCCTGATCCTGCGCCGGCCTCACGGCACCGGGACACCCTGGCTGCGGCACCAGTCGTGGAAGTCGCCCACCAGTTGCTGGCTGACCCGTTTGCGGATGCCCAGCAGGATGGCGCTGAGCAGCGATTGCCCCGTGGCCTCCAGCAGTCGCGCCGGAACCAGCCTCAGCAGCGGTGGCTGGCTGACCTGCACGGCCAGGGAGGCTTCCCCCTCCAGTCCGGTTTCACTGGCCTGGATCCAGGAGTGCAGCTTTAGCTCGAAGTCGTCCACCTCCCCTAACCCTTCGAGCTGGCAGTCGATGGCTTCGAGTTGCAGCCGGCCCCGCTGGTACAGGGCCTGCAACTCCACCACTGGTTGGAACTGCAGTTGGAACATCTGCATCCGGGTCACCGTGTAGCGATAACGCCCCCTCCCCAGGTACTCAAGCTGGCGTCCGTCCAGCAGGGCCTGCACCACCCGCCCCTCATCGTCGAGGTAGGCGGGCAGCAGATCGGCCGGTTGGATCACCGGCAAGGTCAGTTGCTGACGGGCACTGAAGGCCAGGGGCATGGCCTGCGGGCCGGCAGGGCATGATCCTATCGGCCCCACCCTTCAGCACCATGCGTCTTGCCTTCCTCGGCCCCGCTGGCACCTACGGCGAACAGGCGGCCCAGCGGCTGGCGGCCCTTGAAGGCGTGGCCGTGGAGCTGGTGCCCAAGCCCATGATCCGTGCCGTGATCCAGGCCGTGGCCGAGGGGGATTGTGAGGCCGCGGTGGTGCCGGTCGAAAACTCCGTTGAGGGCGGGGTGACGGCCTCCCATGACGCCCTCTGGGAACATCCCGATCTCACGGTGGTGCGGGCCCTGGTCCTGCCGATTCGTCATGCCTTGGTGGGGACGGGCCCCCTGGCGGGCATCAGCGAGGTGCTCTCCCATCCCCAGGCCCTGGCCCAGTGCGGCCAGTGGTTGGCCCGCCAGTTGCCCGGTGCCCTACAGCTCCCCACCAACTCCACCGCCGAGGCGGCCCGGTTGGTGCGCGGCAGTCGCTTCCGGGGGGCCATCGCCTCCAAGGAGGCCGCCGCCGAGCATGGTCTGGAGGTGCTGGCCTATCCGATCAATGATGTGCCCGGCAATTGCACGCGCTTTGTGATGCTGCGCCGCGGCGATCGCCGTCTGGAGGGGCCCCTCGCCAGCCTGGCCTTCTCGCTGCACGCCAACCGTCCGGGTGCCCTGCTGGAGGCGCTCAGCTGTTTTTCCAGCCATGGCCTCAACATGACCCGGATCGAGTCGCGGCCCTCCAAGCGGGAAATGGGCGAATACATCTTCTTTGTCGATCTGGAGCTGCCCAGCACGAGCGCTCCGGTGGAGCAGGCCCTGGCCGAGCTGAAGCCCCTCTGTGGAAACCTGGCCCACTTCGGTGCCTATCCGCTGACCAACCTGGCGCTGGAGGACGGGGCGGCCTGAGCTCCATTGCGCTTTTGGCCTCGAAACACTCCGAACTGCATCAGGCCCGTGCGAAACGCCCAGTCCATCAGCAGCAAGGTGGGAATTTCCCGCACTCCCTGGAGCACAGCGCCGGGTCCCAGACTGAGCACTGCGCCGGGGCGGCGACATCCTTCCAGGATCGAGTCCCGCCAGGAGGGTATCGTTTCTGGGCTCCAGTCGGCGGTTTCCACCCCCATCCCTTGAGCGTGAGCACTGCCCTCGAGGTTGGCCGTCAAGGAGCGGATGCTGGCGAAGGCGGGATGGGCCCATTGGTCGAGCAGCTGGCGCAGCACCCAGCTCTCTAGGGGGGTGGGTGGCCCGTCGATCGGATCGCGGCGGTTCCAGTCGGCCACGGCCAGCAGGCCACCGGGCCGCAGCACCCGCAGCAACTCATCGGCGTAGCGCTGCTTGTCTGGCATGTGGGGGCCAGCCTCCACACTCCAGACCCCGTCGTAGTGGTGCTCCGGCAACTCGAGTGCCAGGGCGTCCATCACGGCGAAGCGACAGCGGGGGGCGAGATCCGGCGGGGTGAGGGCCGTGGCGCGGGCGATCTGGGCCGGGCTGATGCTGATGCCAAGCACCTCAAAGCCGTAGTCCCGGGCCAGGATGCGGGCGCTTCCCCCGATGCCGCAGCCCACATCGAGCACCCGGCTCCCAGGCGGCAGTTGATCGAGGCCGCTCCAGCGCACTAGGGCATGCACGAAGTCTTCCTTGGCGGCGCGGAAATCGCGGCGGCGGGGCGGTTGGCCGTAGTGGCCCAGGTGAACATGCTCGCCCCAGAGATTCTCCAGCAGGGCGTCGTTCGTCCAACGGTCGTAGGCCTGGGCCACGCTGGCGGCATCCTGGTAGGTGCGGCCACGCCGCTGCCAGAGGCTGAAGGCCAGGGCAGAGCCACCGGCCAGCACCAGCAGGGCGGCCGCCAGGGGGGAGAGGGCCATCGCTCAGAGGTCCTGGAAGCCTGCGATGCCGTCGCTCCCCTCTCCGAAGGTGTCGAAGGTGTCCTTCAGCACGGTGCGGGCGGCGAGCTGGCGGCGGGTCTGGTCGAGCAGGGTGAATTCCTGGCGCAGCCGTTCACCGGTGTCGGTGATCTCCAGCAAGCTCTGCTGGTGGTCGGCCACGGGGCCGCCCAGGTGGGAGCCGATCCAGAAGGAGAGCTCCCGCGGCAGATCGGGCAGGTCGGCCGGCAGGGCCGAAGGCTTACCGATCAGCTTGCCGGTGAGCTCCACCACATCCTTGAGGGCCTGGGTCACCTCGGCGGCGAGGCTTTCCAGTTCGCCGTGGCCATCGCTCACGCTGTCCTCGATCCAGCTCACCATGCCAACGCGGAAGGGCGCCTCGCGCACGATGTCGAGCACACGGAAGCGCTGCTGGCCCATGGTCACGATGTTGCTGCGCTCGTCCTCCTGGGTCTGGCAATGGAGGATCTCAGCGCAGCAGCCCACATCGGCCATGCGCTGCTCCTGGGGATCCCAGCGCACCACGCCGAAACGGCGGTCCTCCGCCATCACGGTGCGCAGCATCCTGCGGTATCGGGGTTCGAAGATGTGAAGGGGGAGCACTTCCTGGGGGAAGAGCACCACGTCGGGGAGGGGGAAGAGGGGCAGTTCCCGCACGGCCAATTCGGTCACGCGATCGCTGCGGCGGGAAGGGCCCGGCCCAAGGGGGCCGCCGGGGGGAGGAAACGCGACACCTGGGGCCGAACAACTCCACCAATCCTAGAAACAACCCCCCTGCCCCCGGGATACGGCGGACTAGGGGGGTGGGGTAGGCCTTTGGCCAACAGCGGCCCATCAAGGGGCCAGGTTTGGGTTGCTGGAGCTCAGAGCTTCACTTCGATGTCCACGCCGCTGGGCAGGTCCAGCTTCATCAGGGCATCGATGGTTTTGGCGCTGGGGCTGTAAATGTCGATGATCCGCCGGTGGGTGCGGGTTTCGAAGTGCTCCCGGGAATCCTTATCCACGTGGGGAGAACGCAGCACGCAGTAGATCTTGCGCTTCGTGGGCAGGGGGATGGGGCCGATCGCCGTAGCGGCGGTATGGTCGGCGGTTTCGATGATTTTTTCGCAGGAGAGATCCAGCATGCGGCGGTCAAACGCCTTGAGGCGGATGCGGATCTTCTGCTGGGCGAGGGCGGAGGCCATGGAGGGAGCGTGAGCGGAGTGGGGCGCGGAACGAAGCGGGTCCGGCCGGAGGATGAATTGTCGAGGTGCGGAGGTTGGGGTTGGCGCGAGGGCCAACCCCAATCAGGGAACCTTAGGTCAGGGCGCTGGCGGAACCAGCGTCAGAGCACGATCTTCGAAACCACGCCGGCACCGATGGTGCGGCCGCCTTCGCGGATGGCGAAGCGCATGCCCTGCTCAATGGCCACCGGGCAGATCAGCTCGGCGCTCATCTTGATGCGGTCACCGGGCATCACCATTTCCACGTTGGTGCCGTCGTCGGCGGTGAAGGCGGTGATTTGGCCGGTCACATCCGTGGTGCGGATGTAGAACTGCGGCCGGTAGCCGGCGAAGAAGGGAGTGTGGCGACCACCTTCCTCTTTCTTGAGCACATACACCTCACCTTCGAACTTGGTGTGGGGCTTGATCGAGTTGGGCTTCACCAGCACCATACCGCGCTCGATGTCTTCCTTCTGCACACCGCGCAGCAGCAGGCCCACGTTGTCGCCGGCCATGCCCTCATCGAGCAGTTTGCGGAACATCTCCACGCCGGTCACGGTGGTTTCGCGGGTGTCCCTGATGCCCACGATCTGCACGGTTTCACCCACCTTCACCTTGCCGCGCTCGATCCGGCCGGTGGCCACGGTGCCGCGGCCGGTGATTGAGAACACGTCTTCGATCGCCATCAGGAAGGGCTTGTCGATCTCGCGCTCAGGCTCGGGGATCGACTCATCGACGGCGTCCATCAGGTCGAGGATCTTGTCGACCCATTCGTTTTCGCCGCGGATGCCTTTGCCGCCGCCTTGGATGTGCTCGAGGGCCTTAAGGGCGGAGCCAGGCACCACGGGGATGTCGTCACCGGGGAAGTCGTAGCTGCTCAGCAGTTCACGCATTTCCAGTTCGACGAGCTCGAGGATTTCCTCGTCGTCGACCATGTCCTTCTTGTTGAGGAACACCACCAGGGCGGGCACGC
>DAIQNM010000064.1:0-4082 GCA_036788375.1 Cyanobium sp. CTOTU6536
GGTCGGCTCGGTGGTGCTTGGCTGCCGCGGGTCCCGTTGGCGACCACGGGGGGGGCGGGGGAAGCCGATGGGAGGGATCTGGCCATGGTTTAGCCGAGGGCCAGGCCGCTGGCCATGGCGAGCAGACCGCCGAATACCGATCCAGCGGCGAGGCGCAGGCCTTCCCGCCGCTGCCCCTCCCGCAGGCAGCTTTCCAGTTCTGCCGCCAGGGTGGAGAAGGTGCTGAGGCTGCCCAGGAAGCCGGTGCCCAGGAGCAACAGGAAGGCCGCCGGGGCTTGCCCGTGGCCTCGGAGGGCCGTGAGCAGGCCGAGGCCGAAGCAGGCGGCCAGGTTGACCACCAGGGTGCCCCAGTGGCGATGGGGCAGCAACGGCTCCAGCCGGTTGACCAGCAGGAACCGCAACCAGGCACCCGGCACGGCGCCGAGGGCCACCAGGAGGACGTCACCTAGCAGTCCCCCCGCTCCACCGGCCGTTAACCCGGGGCCTCCCATGCTGGCTAGTCCCCGTTCCTAGGGGGGATCTGCCGTCCCGGTTGGCGGTGGCCCAAACGGAGCTGGGCCTGGATCCGCCGCTCCAGCACCACGCTGGCCGGCAACAGGGTGATCAGGTTGGCCACGATCAGGGGCCCGTCGTGGAGCAGGAAGCCGTAGACGGCCCAGGCGGCAATCCCGGTGGTGAGCAGGCCATAGGTGCGCAGCGAGATGCCGCTCACATCGGCCCCCCGCAGGGTCTTGATCGCCTGGGGGAAGAAGCTGAGGGTGGTGAGGCTGGCGGCGGCGTACCCGAGGGCGGTGACGGCGGGGCCGACGGCGGGCGCCATGGGCATGGGGAGCTTGTTTCCTCAGCATGGTGCAGATCCCGCCCAGCCGCTGCCCCATGCCCCCTGGGTTGCCTTTCCGAGTACGGCAAGATCGGCCTCACCTGCTTCGGCCGCACCGATGGCGAAGCCGAGGCGGTCTATGGGGCCACCGTGACGCGGCTGCGTGAGGGGGCGGTGCAGCGTCGCCATGGCAGGGGCGGATCCCAGCCAGGTCTGGCCGGTTGCTGAGGGCCAGGGCAAGATTTGGAGAACCTTCGGCCCACCGGCCCCATGCGTTCGCCCTTTGATCTGCGGGCTTCTGAGGAGGCAGGCCCCCCCGTTGGGCGAGAGGTGGGCAGTTTTCGTCAAGGCCGCCCTGGCCCCCGTCCCGGTGGTGGTGGCGACGGCGGAGCACCTGCCTGGCTGGGGTGGCTGCAGGTGGGGCTGAGTTCGATGCTGGCGGTGTTGTTTGTGGTGACCCTGGTCCGCAGTCGCGAGCAGAACCTGGAGATTCAGCGCTTGCGGCAACGGGTCCGGGCCCTGGAAAGCAGCCGCAGTTTCGATCGCACTGCTGCCCAGGATGGGCAACTGCGGGCCCTGGGGCAGCGCCTGCAGACCATGGAGGATCTCCAGGCCAAGCGCCTCGATGCCGCTGAGCGGGAGCGCATGCGCCTGGCGCAGCAACTCCTTGATCTCCAGACCCGCCCTGCCTTGGGAACCACGGCCGTGCCGACCACCCCATCGGTGGCCCCTCCTCAGCCCGCCCCGCCCAGGCTCTCGCCAGCACAGCGGCTGCAGCGCCTATCGCCGCCCGGTAGTGGTGTGGTTCCGCTGCGGCCCCCTTCGGAGTTGCCGTGAAGGAGCCCCAAGGCGCAATCCCGAAGCCCATTGGATCGGATGGCGTCAAGGCCTTTGAGCTTGAGTACTAGGACGGCACCGATAGGCTTCTGGGGGCCCCATGGTGGGTTGCAAAAATCTTGAGTGAGCCAATGCAAGGAGCTTCCTACATTGAGTCGTTGCCATTGGCAGAACGCCTTTATCGAAATCAACCTGACCTGGTAGCAAAGATTTATTCTGACCCTATCCAGCGTTTTCTAGAGGATGGCGTTGTCATCCTGCCCGGTGTTATTCCCTTGGATGTTCTCGACCAATTTGATCGTGATCTTGAAACACTTGCGGATCTTGAGGCGGCACCAGAGATTCTGGGAGGCATCGAAATTGATGGACCAAGGAAATATTATGAAGCGCGATTTTTGCGTAACCTTGGCGTTAAAGATTTTCGTCAAGAGCCCCCAGGCTTGAAGCTGATTGACTTGCAGCGTTTTTTTGATTCGGCCAAGCGATTGGCTTTTGCTGACTCCGTAACAGCTTTTATGGAGGAGCTGTTTGGCTCTCCGGCGGCGCTGATTCAAAGCTTGACTTTCTGGAAAAGTAGCGAGCAGTCAATCCACCAGGACTTTTCCTATGTGCATCATCACAGGCAGCTGGGTCAGCTTGCGGCGGCATGGATTCCCCTGGAGGATATTCAGGCTGAGGCCGGACCACTTGTTTACTACAAAGGATCCCATCTTCCGGATCAACTAGGTTTTTATGATTGGGGTCAAGGCTCAATCCTGGCAAGTCGAGAAGCCGATTCGAGTGTTTTCGCTGGGTATACGAATCATCTTCAGGAGATTGTTCGGGTTCGTGGGCTTCAGCCCAGTATCTTTTTGCCGAAGCGTGGTGATTTGCTGATCTGGCATGGCGCCTTGATTCATGGCGGAACCCCGATGCTGAATCCTGGGCTGACGCGCCGTTCGTTTATTTGTCATTACACCAGCATGGCTTCCCACAAGCAAGCCCAGCAATATCGAGTCGGCAATGGCTACACTTTTGATCGTCCTCCTGTCCTTCCTTACAAGCCGTCACTGCCGCGCCGAATCGCAAGCAAAATGACAAGGATGATCAATGGTTTTTGAGTAAAGATCGATTCAGTCGCCTCTTGCTCAGCCCTTCACCGCATCACCCGTGGCGCTGGGCAGGATGAAGCGCTGCAGCAGCACGAAGAGCACCAGCACCGGCAGGATCGAAACCACCGATCCGGCGGCCACCAGCCGCCAGTCGAGGGAAAAGCTGCTGGCCAGCTGCTGCAGCCCTAGGGGCAGGGTGTAGAGGGCGGGATCATCGACGATGATCAGCGGCCAGAGGAAATCACTCCAGCTGCCGATGAACACGAACATCGCCAGGGTGATCAGATCGGCGCGGGCGGCGGGGATCATCACGTTCCACCATTCCCCCAGGGGAGTGCAGCCATCGATGCGGGCCGCCTCTTCCAGTTCGACCGGCACCCCGAGGAAACTTTGGCGCAGCAGGAAGATGCCGAAGGCGGTGGCGGCCTGGGGCAGGATCAGGGCCCAGAGGCTGTTGCGCAGGCCGATCTGCACCATCAGCAGATAAAGGGGGATCATCACCACCTGGAACGGGATCAAGATGGTGGCCACCACCAGGGCCAGGACCAGGCCGCGGCCGCGGAAACGCAGCCGGGCCAGGGGGTAGGCGGCCAGGGAGCAGAAGAGGAGGTTGGCCAGCACCGCCAGGCCACTGACGATGGCGCTGTTGGCCAGGTAGGTGCCCATCGGGTTGGCGGCAAACAGCTGCCGGTAGGCGGCCAGGCTGGGCTGGCTAGGCAGCAGGGCCGGTGGGCTCGTGAAGATGTCCTCGGCGGGGCCCTTCAAGGAGGTGCTCACCAGCCAGAGCAGGGGAAGTAGCACCAGCACCGCCAGCAGCAGCAACAGGGCCAGTTGGGCCCCGGCCGCCAGGGGGGTGGGTGCCGTGCCGCTGGAGGGGGGGCGCTTGGCCAGGGGTTTTCAAGACCGAATGGCCCTGACCCTAGCTTCCATCGCCCGACTCAGAGCCTCGGCAGCTCCGCCACCGGTAACGGGGCCTTCTGGGGATGGAGGGGCGCCCGCTCGCCTCCCGCCACCAGGCGGTTGAGGGCATTCACGAAGGCTTGGGCCGCGGCCACCACGATGTCGGTGTCGGCGGAATGGCCGGAATAGAGCACCCCACCGGCCCGCAGCCGGATGGTGACCTCCCCCATGGCATCGATCCCCTCGGTGACACTCTTCACCGAAAATTCGATCAGCTCGTTGGGGATCCCCGCCAGCCGGTTGAGGGCCTGGCAGACCGCATCCACCGGGCCGGTGCCGATGGCGGCCTCGCTGCGTTCAAGGCCGTCGGATGTTTCCAGGCTCACGGTGGCCGTGGGCAGCAGGCCGGTGCCGCAGCTCACCTGGACCCGCCG
>DAIQNM010000064.1:4092-11994 GCA_036788375.1 Cyanobium sp. CTOTU6536
CAGCAGGAAGGTGGGCTGGCCCTGTTGCTGCACCTGCTCGCTCACGATCGCCTCGAGGTCGCGGTCGGAGATCTCCCGTTTGCGGTCGGCCAGTTCCTTGAAGCGCACGAAGGCATCGTTGAGATCTTCGCCGTCGAGGCTGTAGCCGAGGTCTTCGAGGCGGGCCCGGAAGGCGCTGCGGCCAGAAAGTTTGCCCAGGGAGATGCGGTTATCGGTGAGCCCGACGGTGCGGGCGTCGATGATTTCGTAGGTGAGCGGGTTCTTGAGCACGCCGTCCTGGTGGATGCCGGATTCGTGGGCGAAGGCGTTGGCCCCCACGATCGCCTTGTTGGGCTGCACCGCCATGCCGGTGAGGTTGCTCACCAATCGCGAGGTTTTGGTGATCTCTTCGGTGCGCACGCCGGTGAGGGGCGCAGGGCTTTCGGCGGGGCGGCCGAGGAAGGGGTTGAAGTAGCTGCGGCGGACGTGCAGGGCCATCACCAACTCCTCGAGGGAGGCGTTGCCGGCCCGCTCGCCGATGCCGTTGATGGTGCATTCGAGCTGGCGGGCGCCGTTTTTCACCGCCTCGAGGAAATTGGCCACCGCCAGGCCGAGGTCGTTGTGGCCATGCACGGAGATCACGGCCTGATTGATGTTGGGCACGCAGCGGTTGATGCCGGCAATCAGCTCACCGAATTCCGCTGGCGTGGCATAGCCCACGGTGTCCGGGATGTTGATGGTGGTGGCGCCGGCGGCGATCGCCACCTCGATCACCTCGTGCATGAACTCCGGATCGCTGCGGCCGGCGTCCTCGCAGGAGAATTCGACGTCGTCGACCAGGGAGCGGGCGTAGGCGACCATCTCGCGGGCGATCTCCAGCACCTCGGCGCGGCTCTTGCGCAGCTTGTGCTCGAGGTGGATGTCGGAGGTGGCGATGAAGGTGTGGATGCGGCGGCGGGCCGCCGGGGCCACCGCTTCGGCGCAGGCCTTGATGTCGCCGGCGGCGGCGCGGGCCAGGCCGCAGATCACCGGGCCGTCAGCCGTGCCGACGGTCGCGGCAATGCGCTGCACGGCATTGAAATCGCCGCTGCTGGCGAAGGGGAAGCCGGCCTCAATAATGTCGACGCCGAGCCGCGAGAGCTGCTGGGCGATGGCGAGCTTCTCCTCCAGGTTGAGGCTGGCCCCAGGCGACTGTTCGCCGTCGCGGAGGGTGGTGTCGAAGATCAGAACCCGACCGGGATCGCGCGCCATGACAAGAAAAGGGGGGTCTAAGCGGAATGACTATGAGTTAGCGGCATTCTAGGGGCTGGTCGTCGCTTTGGTCCCGGCCCTGGTGTTGGGCTGAATCCTGGTGTTGGGCTTGGCCATGGCCTTCGTTTTGCTGTTGGCCCTGCCGCAGGCTCCTGCCCTGGACGAGGGCTCCCGCGGCTGGCTTGGTCGTGGCTGGGTGTCCTGGCTTGGGTCCGTCAGGTCTGTACAGCCTGCATAGAAGTCCCATTGGGCAGGCTTGCGACACCCCCCGCCCAACAGCTTGGCCTTGGGTTATCGCCACCGGTTCGGATGGCTAGGGGCACGGCATGGGCGCAAAGGCCAGCAGGATCCGGTGTTGGCCAGCCGGCCGGATCGGGTGTCAGCTGTTGCGCTGGAACACCGGCTGCTGGTGGGCATCGGCCTTCTCCAACTTGGCCCGCAGGCTGGCCAGATCGATGAAGCGGTCGGCGGCGTTGCGCAGTTCCCGCGCCACCATCCCTTCGGTGCTGATCAGCACGATCCGCAGGCCGCGGGCCCGCAACACCTCCACGAGGCGTTCCAGGTCGCGGCTGCCGCTCAGCAGCCACACCTCGTCGGAGCGGTCGGCTACGGCCATCAGGTCGATGGCCACCTCCACATCGAGGTTGGCCCTGGCGAAATGCCGTTGGGGTTCGCCGTCGTTCCCCCACTGACCGCCACTGCCACCCCCGCCGCCACTGCCCGGCAATTCCCGCAGCGGTTTGGTGCGCACGGTGTAACCCAGGCCGGTCAAGGCGTCCCGGAAGGGGCGCTGGTCGGTGGGATCCTTCAGGCCCGCATACCAAAAGGCGCTCGAGAGCTCCACCCCCTCCCCTTCGGCGGCCAGGGCCAGCAAACGGCGCGGATCGAAGAACCAGCCCACCTTCTGTTGGGCATAGAACATGCTGTGTCCATCCACTGCCAGAACCCTGCGCATGCACCCATCCCCTCCTGTGACCGGGGGCTGAGCCTAGAGGGAGGCCTACAATCCCCCCACCGCTGGAGAGCCATGGCCGCAGGTGATCTGGCCCTGGTGCTCCACGCCCACCTTCCCTACGTGCGCTCGGGGGAGCCCGGGTCGCTGGAGGAGGATTGGTACTTCCAGGCCCTGCAGGAGTGTTACCTCCCCCTGGTGCAGGTGCTGGAGGCCGCGGCGGCCAATCCCGACAGCGATCCCCGCCTCACCCTCGGGCTTTCCCCAACCCTGCTGACCCTGCTCAGCGACAGGGCCCTGAATCGACGCTTCATTCCCTGGCTGGAGCAGCGCCGTGCGCTCCTGGCCGAAGCCGCTGCGCCCTATGCAGCCGCCGCCGCCGCCCTCGATGCCCAGCTGGCGGCAGTCATTGCGCAATTTCGGGCCTGGGATGGCAACCTTTTGCCCCGCTTCCGCAGCCTCCAGCAGGCCGGGGTGCTGGATCTGATCACCTGCGCCGCCACCCACGGCTACCTACCCCTGCTGCGGGATACCCCCGAGGCCGTGCATGCCCAGCTGATCACGGCGGTGCGGGAGCACCAGCGGCTGCTGGGCGAGCGGCCCCTGGGCATCTGGCTGCCCGAGTGCGCCTACTACGAGGGGCTCGACCAGGCCATGGCCCAGTGCGGCCTGCGTTACAGCTTGCTGGATGGCCACGGCCTGCTCCACGCGCTGCCCCGCCCGCGCTACGGGGTCTACGCGCCGATCTGTTCGCCGGGCGGGGTGGCCTTCTTCGGGCGGGATAGCGCTTCGACCCTGCCGGTGTGGAGCGCCAGCCAGGGCTACCCCGGCGATGGGGCTTACCGGGAATTCCACCGCGATCTCGGCTGGGATCTGCCGGAGGAACGCCTTGAGGCCGCCGGGATTCTCAGCCGCCGCCCCCTCGGCCTCAAGCTCCACCGGGTCACGGCCCAGGCCAGCTCCCTCGATGGCAAGCAGCCCTACGACCCCGAGCGGGCCGCCGTCCGGGTGGGGGAGCATGCCCAGGCCTACCTGGAGGGCCGGGCAGCCCAGTTGGAGAGCCTGGCCACCACCATCGGCCGCGAGCCGCTGCTGGTGGCTCCCTTTGATGCGGAACTGTTCGGCCACTGGTGGTTCGAGGGGCCCCGCTTCCTGGCGGAGCTGTTTCGGCGGGGTCCGGCGGCCGGGGTGCGGTTCACCCACCTGCGCGGGGTTTTGGCCCGTGATCAGGTCCTGCAGGTGTGCTGCCCTTCCCCTTCGAGCTGGGGCCAGGGCGGCTACCACGACTACTGGCTGAATGACACCAACGCCTGGGTGGTGGCCGAGTGGCAACGGGCCTCCCGCGCCATGGTGCGGCGGGTGAATCGGGGGGTGGCCAGCGCCGAACAGCGCCGTTGGTTGACCCAGGCGGGTCGGGAACTGCTGCTGGCCCAGAGTTCTGATTGGAGCTTCATCCTGCGGGCCGGCACCACCACTGAGTTGGCCCGCGAGCGTATCCATCGCCACCTTGATCGCTTTTGGCGGTTGCTGGACGCGTTGGAGCAGGGCACCAGCCTGCCCCGCGGTTGGTTGCAGGCGCTGGAACGGGATGACGGGCTCTTCCCTGCGCTCAATGCGGCGGACTGGGCCAGCCGAGGCTGATTCTGCAGGCCTCCTCATCTGGGCCGCACAGCTGGGCCGCATCGACGGCATGGGCCCCCCCGGCCAGGGTGTGGAGGCCGTTACGGTGTCGCAAACGACAAAACCCTGGGCCCGCCGCCGATGAGTCCGTCCCTGGTCACCCAGTCGTCGTTGTTTGGGATCGGCATCGCCTTCAGCCCCCTCCACATCGGGGTGGTGACCCTGTTGCTGCTGGGCAAAGAACCCCTACGCCGCTCCTTTGCCTACGTGCTGGGCTGGAGCCTGGCCAACCTGACGGCGGTGATGGTGTTGCTGCTGTTGGGCGGCTCGATGGCCCTCACCCCCCACCACGGCCACCGCGACCAGGTGCTGATCGACCTGATCGGGGCTGGAGGCCTCCTGGCCTTGGGCCTCTACCAGCTCACGCCCCAGGCGCTGATCGGCGAGGAGGGCATGGCCCTGCGGCTGATGAACAAATTGCCGCAGATGGCCACCTGGCTGCTGGTGCTGGTGGGGGCCGCCGGCGCCCTGCTCACACCGGAAAATCTGGTGTTTTATCTCAAGGAAGCCGGCCTGCTGTTGATCAACCACCCGGGCCTCAAGGCGGATGTGGAGGTCAGTGGGTTGTTTGTGCTGGCGGCCAGTTCCCTTTTGCTGCTGCCACCGCTGGCCTGGATCGCCACCTCCGGCGGCATCCGCGACAACATCGCCTCATTAGAAGAATGGCTGCAGCACAAGGCCGAGTGGCTGGTGGGGGTGTTGGCTTTGGTGTTTGCGGCCTACCTCTTCTATGAAGGTATCCACGGCCTCGGGCTGCTGGCGGGGGGCTAAGACACGGGCCCAGGGCCAGGCCTGGGGTGGTTCTTGCCCAGCCAGCTGGGATCCCCTCAGAGAATCTGCCTTCAGAGAATCTGATCGAGAAAACGCCGGCTGCGCTCCTGGCTGGGGTTGGTGAAGAAGACCTCGGGGGGGGCCACCTCCACCACCTCCCCCTCGGCCATCAACACCACCCGGTGGGCCACCTGGCGGGCGAATTTCACCTCGTGGGTCACCACCACCATGGTGATGGCGTCGGCAGCGAGATCCTGCATCACCTCCAGCACCTCGCGCACCATCTCCGGATCGAGGGAGCTGGTGGGCTCATCGAACAGCAGGATGCGGGGCTCCATGCAGAGGGCCCGGGCGATCGCCACCCGCTGCTGCTGGCCGCCGGAGAGCTGACCTGGGTACTTTTCCGCCTGCTCGGCGATGCCGACCCGCTCAAGCAGTGCCCGGGCCTGTTCGCGCACCTCCGGCTTCGGCCGTTTGCGCACCAGCACCGGCGCCAGGCAGAGGTTGTCGAGCACGGTGAGGTGCGGAAAGAGATTGAATTGCTGGAACACCATCCCCACCTCGCGCCGGATCGCGTCGATGTGGCGCAGGTCGTCGGAGAGGGTGATGCCATCCACGGTGATGCTGCCTTTCTGGAAATCCTCCAGGGCGTTGAAGGTGCGGATGAAGGTGCTTTTACCCGAACCCGAGGGCCCCATGATCACCACCACCTCACCGCGGTTCACGGTGAGATCACAGCCGCGTAGGGCGTGGAAGCCATTGGGGTACCACTTCTCCACCCCGCGGGCTTCGATCATCACGTCGCCGACGGGGGAGGCGCTGCTCAAGGTGGCGGGGTTTGACGGGCTCATGGTGGGGCTGCGGTGGCGCGGCTGAGGAACGGTGTGGCTGCTGGAATGGCGATGGAACTCGATCAGCCGGATCGGGTGATCGTCGCCGGATCAAGCCGCCGTTCCAGGGCCCGGCTGCCGAGGCCAAGGGCGGCGCAGCAGCACCAAAACAGCACCGCCAAGGTGAAATACACCTCGGCGTTGTGGCCCAGGAAAGCGGGGTTGGCCATCACGGTGCGAGCGGTGCCCAGCAGCTCCATGAGGCCGATCAGCGAGAGCAGGGTGGTGTCCTGGAGGAGCGAGATGAACTGGCCCACCATGCTGGGCATGGCCACCCGCAGGGCCTGGGGGAGCACCACGGTGCTGAAGGCCTGCGGCATCGACATCCCCAGGGAGCGGGCCGCCTCCAGCTGGCCCCTGGGCACCGCCGCCAGGCCAGAGCGCACCGCCTCGGCCAGGTAGGCCGCCGCAAACAGGGTGAGCACCCAGGCCGCCCTCCAGACCCGCTCAGGGGCCAGGCCGCCTGGCAGCAGGAAGCCGAGCATGTTTTGACCCAAGAAGAGCAAGGTGATCAGGGGGGCGCCCCGGATGAACTCGATGTAGAGCACCGAGCCCCAACGCAGCAGGGGCAGTTCACTGCGGCGGCCAAGGGCTAGCAGCAACCCCAGCGGGAAGCAAAGCAAGATCGCGAAGCTGGATTCCAGCAACGTGAGCAGCAGGCCGCCCCATTCGGATGGGGAGACGGCCACCAGCCCGAGGCCGCCGGCGATCAGCACCATGCCCACCAGATAGAGCAGGGGCAGGCCTAGCGGGAGCAGTCTCTTGAGCCCAGTGGGCCACTGAGGGCCGAACCGTCCTGTCAGCCATCGCAGCAGCACCAACACGGCCGCCATGGCCACCCAGCGGAGCTGAACCGCCGGGCTGAGGCCCAGCAACCAGGGCAGGAACAGGCTGAGCGCCACCAGCAGACTCACCGCGATCCGGTCGTTGCGGGGCCAGAGGATGCCGCCACGGTCGGGGCGGGGATGGCAGCGCAACATGCCCCAGCTGATGCCGGTGGCCGCCGCGAGCAGGGCGGTGAGCAGCCAGAGGCGCCACTGCTGATCAATCGGATAGCGCCCCACCGCGAACAGGGTGCTGTTGGCCTGGATCACGGCCCAGCGGGCCTGGCTGATGGCCCAGTGCAGGAAAGAGGAGGCTCCGCCGGCGATGACCGCCAGGAGCACCACGCTGATCAGCCCGTCGGCGGGGGTGGCGAAGAGGTCTTTGCGGAGGCGCCGCAGCAGGGGTTTCATCTCAGCGCTCCCGGATCTGCACGAGTCGGTTGAGGCCGTTCATCAGTAGCGATATGAACAGGTCAAGGGCCAGGTAGGTGCCGAGCAGCAGCAGCACCACCTCGACGGCCCGGCCGGTCTGGTTGAGGGTGGTTTCGGCCACCGAATAGAGGTCGGTGAAGCCCACCGCCACGGCCAGCGAGGAATTTTTGGCCAGGGAGATGAACTGGGTGTTGAGGCCCGGCACGATCACCGGCAGGGACTGGGGCAGCACCACCTGGCGGAGGGTTTGCAGCCAGCTCAGTCCCAGGGAAGAGGCGGCCTCCCACTGGCCCTTCGGCACCGCGGCGATGCCGCCGCGAACGACTTCGGCAATGAAGGCCGAGGAATAGGCGATCAGCCCGGTGAGCAGGGCGCCAAACTCCACCGACCAGCGCAGCGGCGCCTGCCACACCCCGTTGGCCAGGTGGGGCCCTATCCAGCGCAGACCCTCACCGAAACCGGCGATGTAGAGGCCCGACTTGGCCAGCACCACCCCCGGAAGCTGGATGGCGGCGGTGCCGTTGGGCAGGGCGAGAAACACCACGAAGTACCAGAACACCAGCTGCAGCAGCAGCGGGATGTTGCGCACCACCTCCACGTACACGCGGGTGAGCCCCCGCAGCAGGGCGTTGGCGCTGAACGAGGCCATGCCCAGCAGGGTGCCCAGCAGGGTGGAGCCCAGCAGGCCTGTCATCACCACCCGCACCGTGCCGACCAGGCCTGCCAGCAGGCCCCGCCAGTAGGGATCACTGGCTTGGAAGGGAACGATGGTTTCGGCGATGTCGAAGCCGGCGGGCTGGCTCAGCCATCCCCAGCTCAGCAGCAGTCCGGCGGCGGTGAGGTTGCGGATCAGGTTGCCCAGCAGGAAGGCCACCACCACCAGCACCGTGAGGCCCACGCCACCCTGTACAAGCCAGGGGATCACCCGGCGGTTGCGCCACCAGGGAACGGGCGCGTCAGCCCCCAGGCCCGATCGCGGCACCGAGGACGGGGTCACGCCCATCAGCGGAACGGGGGCGAGTAGATCAGGCCGCCCTCCTTCCACTGCTTGTTGACGCCGCGGTCGAGCTTGAGGCGGGAGCCAGGGCCCACATTGCGATCGAAGATCTCGCCGTAGTTGCCC
>DAIQNM010000065.1:0-11882 GCA_036788375.1 Cyanobium sp. CTOTU6536
GCCTCCCCCTGGCTGGGGCGGCTCGACTGGGAACCTTTGCTGGAGGCCCTTCTGGGCGACATCGCCAGCGGGAGCGGCCCGGTCCGCTGCGCCGCCCGCTTCCACAACGGCGTGGCCCAGGGGCTGGCGGACCTCATGACCCTGGCCCAGAACCCGGGTCCGGCTCTCCCGGTGGTGCTGGCAGGCGGCTGCTTCCAGAACGCCCTGCTGCTGGAGCGCTGCATCGCTGCCCTGCGCCAAAGGGGCCTGGAACCCCACTGGGCCCGCACCGTGCCCACCAATGATGGGGGCCTCGCCCTGGGCCAGATCTGGGCCAGCCGGCTCAACCTCACGAGAATCAACCCAGGCCCCTAATCCAACCCACCACCATGTGTCTTGCCCTGCCCGGCCGCATCCTGGCGATCGGATCACGGCCACCCGCCATCGCCGCTGACGGGGCGTGCGGGGATCCAGGCGACGACCTCTGGCGCACCGCCACCGTGGACTTCGGCGGTGTTCGCCAGGACGTGAGCCTCGCCTGCCTCCCCGAGGCCCGAATCGGGGACCGGGTGCTGGTGCACGTGGGCCTGGCGATCAGCCTGGTGGAAGAGGGTTCCTAGGGGATGAGGGAGGAGAGCGGTAGCCGTAGCTCGCGGACCCGCTGCTTTTCGGCAGGGCGCTGGCCGCAGGGGGTGCCATCCAGCGGCGCTGCGCCCTCCTCGCTGAGCAGCAGCAGGTGGTCGTCCATCCGCACGAGCACCTGGGCAGGGGAAAGGAGGGGGCCTGGGGCCGCGACCGAGCTGCGCAACCGCACCGCCCCACTCTCGAACTGGCCGTTCCAGCGATAGAAGACCGCCGGGATTCCTTTGGCCCCGCCTGGTTTCTGGCCCTCGCCGGGGCCGGCCAGGATGTAAAGCGATCCATCCACCATCGCCAGGCTGCGGATGCCGAGGCCAGCGAGGTCGAGCTGCACCGGATCACCAAAGCGGGCCGGCTCGCCGGCCAGCACGGCGTTGGGATTGGTGAGGGGGGCCAGCAGGGCCTTGCCCTTGGCAATGGGCTGGCGGAAAGCCACCAGCAGGGCCCCCGACGGTGTGGCAACCATCCCGCCGATGCGCAGACCGCTGCTGCCGCCCGATCTGCCGGCCGCGGCCGGCAGATCGAAGACCGCATAACGGGGGTCTGCGGCCAGGTCGTCCACCAAGCTGGCGTAGGGGCGGCCAATCGGATCCAGCGTGAGCCCCAGGCCCTTGCCACCGGCCGGGGTGGCGATGCCCAGGGTGGTGGCGAAGAGCTTCAGCCCCTGGGGCCGCCGCTCAGCCGCGCCCCCCCCCTTGCTGGTCGCCCCATTGGTCGCCCCATTGCTGGCCCCCGCGAGGCCGCTGGAGCCGCTGGAGCCGATCCAGTAGGTCAGCGGCCCGATCCGGGCCGCCGCCTCCAGTTCCGGTTCGGGCAGGCCCTCGCCCCGGGGGTCCCAGGCCGCGGCGGGGATGTGCCCCATCGCCAGGGGTTCGCCACCTTCCCCACTGCGGAAAAGCCGCAGGGTGCCAGGCGGGGTGCCGGCTGGTTCGGCCACCACCACCAGACCGTTGCCGAAAGCCAGGGCGGTGGAGGGGCGGCAAAGACCCGGATAGACCACCAGGCCCGAACCAGGCTGGGGCGCGGCCGCCGTGGCAGCGGCGCCCTTGGCGCTGACCCCGCCGGGCGGTTGGGCCTGGACCGGCGGCGCCAGGACCGTCGCGGGCAGCAACGCCAGCAGGCCGATCATGGCCAAGCTGCGCAACGGCGATCGGCCGCAACGGCCGGAAATGGGCCCCGGCAGCGGCTGGCGGGGGAGCTGCAGGGAAACGGCGGGGCCACCGGAAGGGGCGCTGCGGAGGGGCATGGGGAAAGGGGAGCCTGGGCTGCAGGATCGCGCGGCCGTGCAAGGGCCGGCCAGGGCGCCATGGTGGGGGGAGGCGCTTGCCCGTCGATGGCCCCCGAATTGCCGGTCCCCTGCAGGCTTCCCACCCCCTCGCCGGCAACCGTGGCCGATCTGGTGGCCGAACTGGCGGCCATAACCACCCGTCCCTGGACCCTGATGGAGGTGTGCGGCGGCCAGACCCACGCCATCCTGCGCTGGGGCCTCGACCAGCTGCTACCCGCCAGCCTGCGGCTGATCCACGGCCCCGGCTGCCCGGTGTGCGTCACGCCGGCCGCCACCCTCGATGCAGCCCTGGCGCTGGCCCAAAGGCCGGAGGTGATCCTCTGCTCCTACGGCGACATGCTGCGGGTTCCCGGCAGCGGCGCCGCCAATCTGCTCACGGTCCGGGCCGGCGGAGCCGACGTGCGGCTGCTCACCTCGCCGCTGCAGGCCCTGGAGCTGGCCCGGGCCCATCCCCAAAGGCAGGTGGTGTTTCTGGCGGTGGGCTTTGAAACCACCGCCCCTGCCACCGCCCTGCTGGCCCGCCGCACCCTGGCCCTTGGCCTGGCCAACCTCTCGATCCTCACCGCCCATGTGAGGGTGGCTCCGGCGATGGAAACCCTGCTGGAGCCCGACCGATCCGATGGAACACCGACCGAGGTGCAGGGGTTCCTGGCGGCCGGCCACGTCTGCAGCGTGATCGGCACCGGCGAGCTCAAGGAGCTGGTGGCTAACCACCGGCTGCCGGTGGTGGTCACGGGGTTTGAACCGGTGGATCTGCTGCGGGGTGTGCTGACCTGTGTGCGACTTCTCGAGCAGGGCGCCCCCCGGCTGGAGAACGCCTACCCGCAGGTGGTGCGGGAGGAGGGCAACCCGGCGGCCCGGGCCCTGCTGGCCGAGGTGTTCGCCGTGGTCGACCAACCGTGGCGGGGCTTCGGCGTGGTCCGCGGCGGCGGCCTGGCCCTGCAGGGGCCCTGGGCGGCGTTGGAGGCCCGACTTCGCTTCGGGCTTCCGGCCCCCCACGACCACCCAACCGCCAGCAGCAGCCGGCCGGGCTGCCCCAGCTGCCCCCCCGCAGCCCCTGCCGGCCCCATGGACGGCCCGATCAACGCCCCCGCCGCCGATCCCTGCATCGCTGCGGCGATCCTGCGGGGCCGGGCGCTGCCAACGCAGTGCACCGCCTTCGGCAGCGCCTGCACGCCGGAGCATCCGCTCGGCGCACCGATGGTCTCCAGCGAAGGCGTTTGCGCCGCCTACCAGCGCTACCGCCAGGCCCCCACCCCCCCATGAGCGAGCGGATCCTGCTGGGCCACGGCGGCGGCGGCACCTTGATGCAGCAGCTGATCGACACCGAACTACGGCCGCTGCTGCCCGATCCGGGGGCGCCGCTCCACGATGCCGCCCGGCTCCACCTGCCCCACGGCCGGCTGGCCTTCTGCACCGATGGCTACGTGGTGCAGCCCCTGGAATTCCCCGGTGGCAACATCGGCCGCCTCGCGGTGATCGGCACCGCCAACGACCTGGCGATGGCGGGGGCCAGACCCCTCCAACTCAGCCTGGGGTTGATCCTGGAGGAGGGCCTTGAGCTCACCGTGCTGCGCCGTCTACTGGCCTCGGTGGGTGAGGCGGCGAGGGAATGTGGCGTGCAGGTGGTCACCGGCGACACCAAGGTGGTGGAGCGGGGCAAGGCCGATGGGGCCTTCCTCACCACCAGTGGCATCGGCCTGCTGGAGGTGGAGGAGCCGATCGATCCGGGGGCCATCGAGGCCGGCGACCAGCTGGTGGTGAGCGGCGACCTGGGCCGCCACGGCATGGCGATCCTCGCGGCGCGCCACGGCCTCGACCTGCACCCGCCCCTGGAGAGCGACTGCGCCCCCCTTTGGCCCCTGGTCCAGCAATTGCTGGAGCGGGGGGTGCGGCCCCATTGCCTGCGCGACCTGACCCGGGGCGGCCTGGCCAGCGCCCTGCACGAACTGGCCACGGCCCGCGGCGTGGAGCTGCGGATTGCTGAAGAGCGGATCCCGGTGGCGGCAAGGGTGGCCCGCAGTGCCGAACTGCTCGGCCTCGATCCGCTCCAGCTGGCCAACGAAGGACGGTTCGTGGCCGTGGTGGCCGCGGCCGACCTCGAGGCCACCCTGGCGGTGCTCGAACCGGGCGGCGGCACCTGGATCGGTGCGGTTCAGCGGGGGGCGGGCCGGGTGCTGCTGCGCACCCCCTTCGGCAGCGAAAGGCTGCTGATTCCCCCCAGCGGCGAACTGCTGCCCCGCATCTGCTGAGGGCCGTGACCCGAGGCCCTCAGCCCCCCACTTCCCAGCGGTCGCGCCCGCCGGTCTTGGCCCTGTAAAGGGCCGCATCGGCGCTGGCGATCAGATCCTCAGGGCTGTTGTAGGCATCGGGCACCAAGGTGGCGATGCCGATGCTCACGGTGACCCGACCATCCACCACCGCCTTGGGATGGGGAATGGCCTGATGGAGGAGTGCCTCCTGCACCGCTTCGGCCATGGTGATGGCGCCTGGGCAATCGGTGCTGGGGAGGAGCAGCACAAATTCCTCGCCCCCGAAGCGGGCCAGCAGATCGCTGCCCCGGTTGGCCACTTCCCCCACCACCTGGGCCAGCCGGATCAGGCAGCGGTCACCGGCGAGGTGGCCGTAGCAATCGTTGTAGGCCTTGAAGTGGTCCACATCCAGCATCAGCATCGATAGGGCCCGGCGATCGCGGCGGTGGCTGTGCCATTCGAGGGCCAACTGGCGATCGAGCTGGGTGCGGTTGGCCACGCCCGTCAGGCGATCGGTGTTGGCCAACACCTCCAGGTCGGCATTGCTGGAGCGGAGTTCATCCTCGGCACGGCGCCGCAGGCCGATCTCCTCCTCAAGCCGCCGGTTGGTGTCCCTCAATTCGCGGGTGCGCTCGGCCACCTCCAGGCTCACCTCGGCATTGCGGGCCCGCAGGCTGCGGAAGCTTTCCCGCAACCGGCCGGCCATGGCATTGAAACTGGCCGCGAGCCTGGCGGTTTCAACGATGGTGCCAGGTTCCACCTCGCGGCTGAGATCGCCCTGGGCGAGGGCTTCGGATCCCTCCACCAGCTGGGTCAGGTTGCGGTTCACCCGGTTCACCGCCAGCAGGCCCAATCCCCCCGACAGCCCCACCGCCCCCAAGGAAATCAGCAGGTTGGTGAGGGCGTCGCGGCGGAGGGGGCCCTTGAAGGCGCTGTCGGGCATGGTGGTCACGATGCGCCAATCGAGCCCGTATCGATCCCGGAAGGGCTCCACCCGGACGATTGCCTTGCCGCTGCCGATCGGCAGGGCGAATTGATGGGGAGCATCAATCTCCCCCATGCCACCGAACCGCTGCACCAGGGCCTGGGCCGAATCGCGAATCGCGGGGGTGCTGGAATCGACGGCCTTGTGCCGCACCCCCCGGCCCGCCACGATCGTGAAGGAGAGGCGCTCGGTGGAATCGGCGACCAACAGGCCATTGGGCTCGACCACGTAGACCTCAGCACCGTCCTCCAAGGGCAAGCTGTGGAGGTAGCGGCTGATGTTGGCCAAAAACACATCCACCCCGGCCACGCCGATCAGGCGTCCCTGGCGGCGGATCGGGATGCCGGCCCCCATCGCCATCACCTCGGGGGCGTCAACCCAGTTGTAGATGCTGGTCCACACCGGCCGATCGGCGGTGACCGGCTCGCTATACCAACCATCGGTGCGGAAATCGGCGAAGGGTTTGATGCGATGCAGGGGACCGGGGGAACCCGCCGCATCGATGCGATGCATCTCCAAGCGTTGGATCGAAGCGGCGGCAGCCACCTCCAGATAGGGCTGGCGATTGACGTTGTCGGCCTGCCCGACGCCGATGAAATCACCACTGGCCAGGCCGTAGTTGAGATAAGCGGCTTCCGGGAAGGTGCGGTGCAGCTGCCACAGGAAGCGGGTGGTGCTGGCCCGGTTGGTGGGGTCCACGGCGCCGCTGGCCACGCCCTCCTCCATCGTGGCGATCACCTGCTGGGGCACCCGCAGGTAGGCGTGCAGGTAATCAACCACCTGGCGCATGGTGCGCTCCTGGGTGGCCAGGGCCATCTGATTGGCCGTGTGCTGGTCGCTCTGGTAGCTAACCAGGCTGATCAGGCCCGCGGTCGCTGCCATCTGCAACACCACCGGCACCACCAGCAGCTTGCGCAGCGTCAGCGGCTTCTTCCACCAAGGATTTGCTGGCTGCGAAGCTGCCATCACCGAAAGGATCGGGAAGCGGCCGCCGGGTGGATCACAGCGCGGTTCAACTGTCCTCGGAAGCCACACCCCTCACAATACGGGATAGTTCACTGCGTTCATCACTGCTGATGCGGTGGGGCACGCCACTGATGATCCGCTCAAAATTGGAGAAGGAATCCTTGATTTCCGGACCATTGTCGGTGATCACAAATTCGCGAATCCCCTTGTCATGCCACGAACCACGCATTTTGAACACGTTGAGGGCGCGGGCCATCTCGCCACGAATCTCGACATACTGCAGCATCAAAATCGTATCGGTGATTGTGGAGATGTGGGAATCGGTGATTGAATGGCTACCCATAAACTCCTCGGAGGTGTTGGTGAAGAAGCCGGCAATCTCTTCCTGCTTGGCATAACCCGTCACACCGATCACAAATTGGCGAAAGGCGTTATGACCCACGCCCCGCGCCAAGGCTGAAAGCGAATCGATCGCCATCCGGGAGGGCTTGAACTGACTGATTTCAGTTTTGATGATTTGGAGGTGATCCTCGAGGCCTGTCGATTCGGGATAGGCACAGATGATCTTGAGCAGCCCATCTTGCTCCATCTGCTCAAAATCAATTCCCCAGCTGGTGGCGTTGCGCATGAGCTGGGCCCGCGATTCCTCGTAGGCAAACAGAATCGCCCGCTCCTTGCTGCGACAGGCGTCCTCGATGAACTTGCTGACCAGAAGGGTCTTGCCGGTGCCGGTGGCGCCGGTGGCCAGAATGATCGAATCCTTGAAAAAACCACCCCCACACATCTCATCCAGGCGAGGCACGCCGGAGCTGATGCGCACGTTGGAGGATCGCTGGGTGAGTTGCATGGCCCCGAGCGGGAAGATGTTGACCCCATGGGCCCCCATCGTGAAGGGGAATTCGCCCTTCATGTGGGTGGTGCCCCGCAACTTCAGGATCTCGACGGTGCGGCGCCGCCGCTCACCCTCCAGCACATTGCGAAGGATCACCACATTGTCACTCACGAACTCCTCGACGCCGTAGCGGGCGATCGGGCCGTATTCATCGATGCGCTCGGTGGTCATCACGGTGGTGACTCCGATCTCCTTGAGCCTGGCGATCAGGCGGAAAATCTCGCGCCGCACCACCGAAACCGCATCGTATTGCTGGAACACCGCCGTGATTGAATCGATCGCTACCCGCTTGGCCTTGTACTTACGAATGGCATAGTTGATCCGCTCGATCAAGCCGGAAAGATCGAAGTTGCCCGCCACATCCTGTCCTTCAGGATCGGGCGAAGCATCGAGAATAAACAGCTTATTTTGCTCCACCATATCTTGCAGATCCCAGCCGAAGCTGGCGGCATTGCGAAGGATATCGAGGGGTGATTCTTCGAAGGTAACGAAAATGCCCGCTTCGTCAAAATCGCTAATGCCGTTGTAAAGAAAATTGAGCGAGAAAACGGTCTTACCCGTGCCCGAAGTGCCGCTGATCAGGGTGGAGCGGCCGATCGGTAGACCGCCGTGGCAGATGTCATCAAACCCCTCGATGCCGGTGGACAGCTTCTGCACCTTCATCAGGGAACTGCCGGTGGGATTAACGGTGGAACTGGAATCCTGCATGGAAGCTGTGGTTGTTTAAAACGGGCCGGGCGGATGAAAAAGAAAGCAAAAATGGGCCAATCCGAATCAGGACGAGCTGACACCGTCCGCATCGGCCTCCAATTCAGCCTCGGTGGGCTGGGATTCGGCGGTTGCTGACAAGCCTTGATGCGAACTGTCAGCATCAAAGCCGAAATCCTCCTCATTGAGATCGTCATACAACAGGTCAAGGCCAATCAAAACCCTTTCCCGATCGGAGAGATCGCCGATGATGCGACGCACCGGCGGCGGCAGAATCTTGGCCAGGGTTGGCGTGGCCAGAATTTTGTCTTCTTCGGCCAGCTGAGGGTTCTTGAGCACATCAATCACCTTGAGGGCATAGACCCCAAGAAACTCGGTTTCCAAGATGTTGCGCAGGGTCTTGAGCGCCCGCATCGAATTGGGCGTGTTACCCGCCACATAGAGCTTGAGGATGTAGGTCTTGCGCGGAGTCATGGCGGGGTGCGGGTGGGGTGAGGTCTGGAGAGCGTTCAACCTCAGCGGAGGTCCGCAGGGAAGGTGGACGGGGGCACCATGGCGGCTGCGGAGGAGAGGGTGCCGGCGGCAAAGACGGGCTCGGCTGACATGGGGCGATCGGGGGGCATCGAACGGCGGTACATCTCGCAGAGGTGGGCCATCACATCAAGCAGGGCAAGGCGGTAGTCCTGGAGAAAGTCGTTCTTGTGGCCCTCCAGCTGGAGCTGCTTGCCGAGGCCTTCGATCAGGTTCATGTGAATTTCCACGGCCCGGGTGATCGGCAGATCACTAAAGAAGGCCGTGTTCACAAAGCTCTCGAGGGCCTGGTTGGCCGTGGCTGGATCACGGAAGTAGCTCAGCAGCAGGTCGCGGTAGGTGCGGCTCAGCGATTGCAGCAGTTCCTCCCGATCGAGCGGCGAGAGGTTGCGCAGGAAGCGGGCGGGATCGCGCTTGTAATAGACACCGAGGTAACCCAGCCGCCCGCGCAGGCGGTTGGCCAACTTCCAGCGCTCCTCCATGGGGGCATCTCCAGGAAACCCCTGGCTCGGGACTCCCTCGGCCTGGCCTGCGGCGCTGGGGGCTCCTCGGCGCAGGAAGCGGGACACGGCCGCATCAAGGCTATAGCTCAGCTGCTCGAGCTGGTCGGGGGGGAGGTGCACCTCGGCCTCATGCACGGCCACCCGTCCGGTGACCTGGCCGATCACCACGGCAGGCAACAGCAGGCCCCGCTCCCCGAGGGCGCGGGCGCTGGCTTCACTCAACACGCCCTGCTCAAGCAAGAGGGCATCGAAGGCTTCGCGCTGGCGATCGAGGCTGGCCACCGGATCCCCATCGGGATCAACCGGCTCCAGGCGGTACCTGCCGCCCCGCAACCACTGGCCGCAGGCTTGGGCCAGGCTGGGGTTGCGCAACAAAGAAGCGATGGTGAGCTCCGGTTCGGGCATCGGCCGAAACGATGGGACAAGCCACGGGGCATTGGCATGTTGACCGAAAGCACAGCGGAATGCGAAAGTCTTTGTTTGTTTTCCGACTTGACGCGCGCCAGGCCCAATGGCGGCAGATCCCTGCCTTCAGCCTGGCCGCGCCCCGACGCCCATGAGCGCAACCCCATCCCCCGCAGCCCCCGCCAGCACGGACGCTGCCCAAGCAGGCCCCGGCCCTTACGCCATCGTTGAGGCCTCCGGCCAGCAGTTCTGGCTGCAGCCCGATCGCTACATCGACATCGACCGCCTGAGCGCGGACGTCGACAGCACCGTGACCCTCGACACCGTGCTGTTGGTGAAGGATTCCAAGGGCACCACCCTGGGCGCCCCCTACGTGAGCGGCGCCACCGTGGAGCTCAAGGTGCTGGCCCACCGCCGCGGACCGAAGATCATCGTCTACAAAATGCGGCCCAAGAAGAAGACCCGCCGCAAGAATGGCCACCGCCAGGAACTCACCCGGGTGCTGGTCACGGCGATCCAGGTGGGCGGCAAGGCGATCGCCTGATCTGCAGCCCCCAGCAACGTTTTCACCAAGCCCTTCCGTTTCCCCCCGCTCCCATGGCCCACAAGAAAGGCACCGGCTCAACCCGCAACGGCCGCGATTCCAATTCCAAGCGGCTCGGCGTCAAGCGCTACGGCGGTGAGACCGTCAGCGCCGGCTCGATCCTGATCCGCCAGCGCGGCACCTCGGTGCTCCCCGGCGTCAACGTGGGCCGTGGCGCCGACGACACCCTCTACTCCCTTGTGGATGGCGTGGTGAACTTCGAATCGATCAAGCGGGGCCTGCGCAACCGCAAGCGGGTCAACGTGGCCGTGGGCTGAGGCCCACCGCCCATGCCGGCAGCCTGCGGCTTTCTGGTGCTCGACAAACCGGCCGGCCCCACCTCCCATGGTTGCGTGGCGGCCGTGCGCCGCTGCTACGGCCTGCGTCGGGTGGGCCATGGCGGCACCCTCGATCCGGCCGTGACCGGGGTGCTGCCGATCGCCGTGGGCAGCGCCACCCGTCTGCTGCCCTACCTCAGCGGCAGCAAGGCCTACCGGGGAATCGTGCAGCTCGGGGTGAGCACCAGCAGCGACGATCTCGAAGGCACCGTGCTCGAGCGCCGCAATCCGCCCAGCCTCAGCATCGCCGCGTTGGAGGCAGCCCTGGAGCCCCTGCGGGGCCCGATCCTGCAGCGTCCACCGCAGGTTTCGGCGGTCCATGTGGATGGGGAGCGTGCCTACGTGCGCGCCCGGCGGGGTGAGGCGATGGCCCTTGAACCCCGGGCGGTCACGGTGGAGCTGCTGCGCCTGCTGGCCTGGAATCCCGAAAGCGGTGAGCTGGAGATCGAGGTGCGCTGCTCAGCCGGTACCTACATCCGGGCCCTGGCCCGCGACCTGGGGGAGAGCCTGGGCTGCGGCGGCGCCCTGGCCAAGCTGCGCCGCACCGAGGCCCTCGGCTTCGACCTGCTGGGGGCCGTCCCCCTGGAGAGTCTTGATGCTGGGAACCCTCCGCCCCTGCGGGATCCCCTGGAGGCCCTGGGCCACCTGCGGCGCCGAAGGCTAACCCCGGAGGAAATGACCCCTTGGAGCTGCGGCCGTCCCCTGGCGGCGGAGCCCCAGCTGGCCGGAGCGGCGCTGGCGCTTCCGATCGAAGCCCAGCCCGTGGCCATCCTGCGCCCCGATGGCAGCCTGGCCGGCATCGCCCAAGGCGACCCCCGCGGCCAGCTGCAACCCCGCCTGGTCTTCGACGCGGCCGGTTGATCCGGCAGCCCCCCATTCCCCCACCCGATTCCCTTTCGTTTCCGCGATGGCCGGCCACAGCAAATGGGCCCAGATCAAACGCACCAAGGCGGTGGTCGACGCCAAACGGGGAGCCGTGTTCACCCGCCTCGGCCGGGAGATCACCGTGGCCGCCCGGGCTGGGGCCGATCCGGCCGGCAACTTCCAACTGCGGACCGCGATCGAGAAAGCCAAGGCGGCCGGGGTGCCCAACGCCAACATCGAGCGGGCGATCGCCAAGGGGTCTGGCCTGGCCGGCGCTGACGGGGTTCAGTACGAAGCGGTGCGCTACGAGGGCTACGGAGCCGGTGGGGTGGCGGTGTTGATCGAGGCCTTCACCGATAACCGCAATCGCACCGCCGCCGACCTGCGCCTGGCCTTCAGCAAGCACGGCGGCAACCTCGGTGAAACCGGCTGCGTGAGCTACCTGTTCGAACTGCGATCGGTGGTGCGGCTCGAGGGCCCTGACCTCGACGAGGAGGCACTCCTGGAGCGCCTGCTGGAGCTGGAAGAGACCGGCGGCCCGGCGGCGGTGGGCTACAACCTCGATGCCGAAGGCGCCGATGTGCTGGCTGCCTATGCCGACCTCGAAGCCCTGCAGGACGGGTTGCTCAGTCTTGGCCTGCCGGTGGCCGGCTGGGAGCACCGCTGGATCGCCCAGCTCCCTTGCCGCTTGGACAGCGAAGACACCCTGCGCCCCTGCCTGCGCATGCTCGATGCCCTCGAAGATCTCGACGACGTGCGCAGCGTGACCGCCAACCTGGAGGCCGATGAAGAGCTGTTCCATGCGGTGATGGAGTGAGGTGTGGGCTGGTCCAGAAACCAGATCAGCCAGAGGGTGAGATCGAGATCGCCCCGCTGGCAATGCTCCAGCACGGCGTAGTAACCCTTCCGCTCGCGCAGGATCTGGGCCGAAAGACCCAGGGCGCGGCCC
>DAIQNM010000066.1:0-11859 GCA_036788375.1 Cyanobium sp. CTOTU6536
ATCTGCATCCGCAGCGGCCACCACTGCACCCAGCCCCTGCACCGCCACTACGGCCTGTCGGGTACGGCCCGCGCCAGCCTCGGCTTCACCACCACCGAAGCCGAGATCGACCGCTTCGCCGAGGAGCTGGAGGGCACGATCGGGTTTTTGCGGGAGCACAGCTGAGGGTCATTCACTCCAATTTGGTGGCTGACCCTCAGGAGCGGTGGTATGCCCCACCCTGCTGAATCGACAGCGCCCGGTAAAGCTGCTCCAGCAGCAGCAGGCGGGCGAGTTCGTGGGGGAAGGTGAGCGGCGAGAGGCTGAACCGCCAGCTGGCGCGGGCCTTGAGGGCCGGGTCGAGGCCATCGGCGCCGCCGATCACGAAGGCCAGCCGTTCCGATCCCGTGCCCTGCAGCCGCTCCGCCAGGGCCTCGGATGCCAGCAGCTCTCCCTCCTCGCCGAGCACCACCAGGCGCTCCTCGGGCCGGAGTTCGGCAAGGATCGCTTCGGCTTCCCTCTGGGGATTGGAATCCTTCAGCTCGCTCACCACCAGCCCCGGCATGCGCTTGAGATAAACCGCCAGGCCGTCCTGGATCCAGCGCTTGCGCACCTTGCCGACAGCGATCACCCGGATCCGACTGGGGTTGAGCACGGGGACCTAGAGAGCAGGCCTCCATCGTGCTTCGGCGCGGCGGGGATCAACTACTGGGTATGAGTTTCTTGCCGGGGCACCACTCCTTGATCGAGATGATGTACGGCGAGCGTGTTGAACCAGAATCCAACACTTTCGCCAACCCCAGCAGGGCTTCGCGCTTGCTTGCAAAGGGCGCAACAGTTCGATACCAACCTTCGCATCGATAGACGCGTGGGATCAGATTCAGAATCCTGCTGTTTCGACGCACCTCATTGGCGGCGCCTGCAACTGTTCGGTCACCACCCAGAACGACACCCCATTCTGCCGCTGCAGGCTGCATGGTCTGGGCTGTGCTCGGCAGCGAGTCCCAGCGTGCCAAAAGCGGTAATAAAAGGCTAGCGATGATTAAACCTGAGAGAAGTCGGGCTGGCGATTGGTTTTGAGAAGCCATTGGTCAGTGGTGATGGGAATGGTGGACATGACCGCATGAAGTGGCGGTGATCGCATTGGCCTAATCGTTTGCCATAAAGCTAATCTTTAGGACCTTTTCTGGATTTTCAGAGTTAGGATAAAGCTTGACCATGTCTTCTGGGTTGACGAGCGCTGCAATTCGAATAGCGGGCAATTGCCTGGATGGAATGGCTTTTATACGTCGACATTGGTTGCCGAAGCCTCCTGATTCGGCGTAAATCGCCTTCATTGTTAGTGCGTCGGACAGGGAACGATCTGCGGCCTCTCCTTGAACTTCGAGCTGGCCGAGAAGTCGAAAGCTGACAGCGCTGGATAGGGCCAGGGATATCTCGCTGAATTCAGCATCATCGCTTTCGGTGTTGCGATCGACTTGACAAAGAAGAATGGTTCCAGGTTTTACTCTTTGATTGCTGGCAGCCACGGCAGAAAAGCCGGCGAGGCTTACGCATTGGGCTGGATTGAGGTCGCAGTAGGGCTTCCTGGCGGCTATCAAGGCGGGATGAAAGTAATCGTCCCGGGCGAGTCTGCGTGCCCAGTCGCCAAGCTGGTTACCTCGGATCGTGCCGATCTGGTGAGAGTCGGCCTCGAGCTTGATGTCATCAAGGCCGGATTTAAGCGATACATTCCGATCAGATTCGCTCCGAGAGAGGCTAAGGTGGTGATTGAGGAACAGGAAAGAAACTAGAAATGAAATAATCGAGCCTCCGAGCTTGAAGGATAGGATTCCAAAAGTGCCGCTTCCTTCGTTGCGGCCTGAGTCGAGTTGACCGCCAAGATAAGAGTAGGTTAGGCACGTTAGACCTACGGCAAGAAAGAAGGCGGACAAAGTGGCTGACTGAGAGGATAGCTGGGAGATTATGAGGCCGATGGCAAAGCAGGTGACAATGGCGAGGGGCATGCCAAATGTTTTGTTCATAATGTAAATGGCCTGTGTTTCCATCAATGCTTGCAATCTAAAACAACGTCTTAGCATTCGTCAACTAAATCGATGGTCAGTGCATTGCCCTTCGGCCAGGTTGCTTGGCGCAGCACAGCGCGACTATTGCCAGCAGCGCATGGCGTCAACGGTCTTGCCGCGGCCATGGATCTCGGGTGTGATGCATGTCTGGATGGTTTCGATTCCTCTCAGCCGCTGATCCTGCCGATTCCATCGATGATCGTTCCAGCGAGAAGGCGCTGTGCAGCCATGCCGACACCGGTGGACTCTGCCGAAGCCAGCCCGGGCGACCCTTCAGCCCCCACCCTCTTCCTGGCGGTGCTGGGCGGTCGCATCGCCGGGGCCCACATCGAGCTGCATGACGTGCGCTTCGTGGCGGGCGCCAGCATCGACGACACCCTGCCGGCATTGCGGCGCCAGTGGTTCGGAGCGCGCAAGGGGCTGCACCTCGACAGCTGGATGGCGGTGCGCTTCGTGGATGGCTACCGGGTGGAGCTGCGGCCGGAACCGTTCGCGGGCCCCGAACGGCTCTGGTTCGTGAACATGGGTGGGTACGACCCGCAGCAGCTGGCGGAGTTGCATGCTTTCGGCTTGGTGGTGGCCACCAGCCCCCAGGCGGCCAAGGCCGCCGCCCGCCGACGCTTCCTGCCGGAGGCGCTGGAGCGCCACAAGGACGATCTGCACGGCGTGGAGACCGCCCTCACGGATGGGGTGGACGACTGCCTGGAGGTGCAGCTCAGCCTTGCCGCTGATCCCGCTGATCTTGCCGAGTCAGCCGATTCAGTGGCTAAGACCGCGGCCGGTGGGATGCAGGCTGGCTGGGCGGTGCACCTGATCCCCGATGGCCGCGAGCAGCCCCAGATCCCGGACTGGTTTGGCTACCGGTTGATCTGAGCCCCGGCTCGGCCGCCCTCTGCCGGCCTCCGCTGGCTTCCGCCTCGCCTCAGCCCTGCCAGGTCTGCACCACGGCGCTGCTGAGGGCGCCGGGGTCGACGCCGGGCAGCAGCACCTGCTGGGCGTTGAAATCCAGCAGCACGCTGGCGCCGCCGGGGGTGGCCATCACGCGGGCCTGCTGGCCTTCGGCCCAGAAGCCCTTGAGGTCGAGCACGTCCTGACCGGGATCGAAGCCGTTGATGGTGAGCCGGCGACCCCAGGCGTAACTGAGCTGGAAGCGCTCGGCGCTGGTGGCACTGGCGCTGAGGGTGGTGGTGGTGGCCGCCACGGCGATGGGGAGGGTGGCACCCACGGCCGGAGGGCTGGTGGGTGTGCCGCCCGTGGCGGGCGGAGCCAACGGGGTGGTGCCGCCGGAGATCACCGGATCGGTGCCGTAGTCGCCCCAGAGGGCGCTGAAGCTGCCGTCGGCGGCGGCGGTGCCGCTGTGGGTGTTGGCCACCTGGCCGGCGGGGCCCGCCTTGTCGCGGGCGATCGACCACATCGAGAGCATGCCCAGGCCCTTCTGGCGGGCGAAGTCCTCCAACAGCTGGGCATCGGCGATGGTGAACACCTCGCTGGTGACATCGTTCACGCCGATCATCGGGGTGACACCCAGCTGGTTCCAGCCGAAACCCTGGTTGAAGCCCTGGAACAGGTCGCCCAGCTGGCGGAAGCTGGCGTTGGCGGCATCGATGGCGTACTGGCCCATGGTTTTGAGGGCCGGTGGCGCGGCGCCGTCGCCGTAGTCCATGGCCATGATGTTCACCCCATCGAGCTTCACCCCCGCCGCCAGGGCCTGGCGCACCACCGCCAGGCCGTCGGCGGTGAGGCCCTGGGGCAGCACCGGCAGGGTGGTCCAGATCTCCAGGGCGGGATGGCTCTGCTGCAGCAGCTTCAGGGCATCGGCCAGCAGTTGGTTGGCGGCCCGGTTGGCCAGGGCGGCGCCTTCGATGTCGAAGTCGATGCGGTTCAGGGCGAGGCTGTCCACCACCTGGCGGTAGCGGTTGGCCAGCTCGGTGGCGCTGGCGCCGCTGGCCGCCAGCTTCTGGGCCAGGCTCACGCCGGCGGCCCCCCCGAAGGACACCATCGCATCGCCGCCCACCGCCCGCAGCTGGGCGACCTCCTGCCGCAGGGCGATGGCCTGGCTGTTGGTGCTGTTGAGAGTGAGGGCCCCCAGGCCGGCCCAGGCGGCATCCCCGGCGGCAGTGGCCTGGATGAAGCCGAGGGTGAAGATGCCCACGCCGTGCTGGCGGGCGAGGCCATCGAGGTCGGGCACCGGGTAGAGGCCCATATCCACGTAGGGAGCGAAGAACTGCTCGCCCCAGAGGGCATCGGCGGCGTTGCCGGAGTTGGCGCCGCCGGGTGGCAGGGGGGTGGTTGTGGTGCCGCCGCCGGTGCCAGGAGTCGGAGTGGGATTGGGCGTCGGGGTTGGAGTGGGTGTCGGGGTTGGAGTCGGTGTGGGGGTAGGAGTGGGCGTCGGGGTTGGAGAGGGTGTAGGGGTAGGCGTCTGGGTTGGAGGGGGCGTAGGAGTTGGTGTTGGCGTGGAGATCGGCGCGGGCGTGGAGCTGCCCCCGCCGCTGCTGCCAGCGAGCAGCACCTGGTTGGCGCTGAGGCTCGCCAGCCGGGTGCCACTCGGCAGGGCTCCCTGCACGTAGGAGCGGCTGGCGCGGTTGGGCAGCAGGGTGGTGCCCCAGCTGGGGGGACGCAGGGTGATCAGCCAGGTGCCATCGGCCTGCTGGCTCTGCTGCAGGGAGAAGTTGCTCACCTTGTTGAGCGCATATCGGCTCACGAAGCTCACGCTCCACTGGCTCAGGGCCTTGGCGGAGGTGTTGGTGAGCAGGATCTCGCCGTCGAAGGCGCCGCTCCACTGGTTGGTGAGGCGCAGGTCGACAAGGATTCCCGCCGTGGTTGTGATCGCCATGGAGCTGGGGGAGGGGATGGCTCCCATCCTTTGTTGTCAGACCGCCCCGGCGCATCCTGCGGATGAAGGATGGCGGCCCTCCATGGCGCCCTCAGGGTTGGCCTCAGGGCAGGTAGCCGAGCCGCAGGCCGGCCACGGCGGCGGCGGTGCGATCGGGCACCTGCAGCTTCGAGAGGATGCGCTGCACGTGGTCGCGGGCGGTGACCTCGGCGATCTGCAGCCGCTCGGCGATGGCGCGGTTGGTGCAGCCCTCGGCCACCAGGGCGAGGATCTCCACTTCGCGGGCGGTCAGTTCGAGGCTGGCCGGACCCGTCTCGGCGAGCACGGCCTGGCAACGCGCATCGAGGAAGGCGTGCCCCCTGCCGAGGCTGGTGACGGCCTGCAGCACCACGCCCCGACCCACGTTCTCCTGGCTGATCAGGCCCTGCACCCCGGCCGCCAGGGCGGCCCGGATCACCACCCGGTGCGGGTTGGCAAGGCTGAGCAGCACGGTGGGCGGCGAGGAGCGCTGCAACAGCTGGCCCAGCACCGGCAGGGCTGGCCCGTCCTGCAGAAATTCCTGGCTGAGCACCAGCACGTTGGTGGCGATCTCCGGCAGGAGCGCCGGCACGTCGGCGGCCCGCTGGCAGAGGCCCAGCAGCTGCTGGGAAGGCCGCCCCGCGGGGGTGTCGAGCGTGTGGGCCGCCATCAGCAGTCCGTAGGTCCGATCGGTGGTGCAGATCAGCAGACGCCAGGGGCGCAGTTCGTCACTCAGGCGGCGCTTCTGCTCCTGAAGCCAGAGCGGGTCCGGCTGGGTGGGGGCGTGGTCCTGGCCTTGCTTCATGCCTGGCCGGTCCGACCTGTGGATGACCCCGTCGTAGCGGAGCGGCGCCGCAAACGGCAGCGGTGTTGACGCCGCCCCCGCGCTGCTCCTGACTGGGGGGGACTCGCATGGGGTGGCGTGGCAGGGAAAGGGCGCGACAGCGACGAGCTCGAGATGGCGATCCACAGCGATCGCGATCGCAACTGGGATAGGGACAGCGACATCCATTTCCCCAACGACCAAGGTGCTGCGGGACAGCCTGGTGCCGGGGTTCCGGTGGGAGGAGGTGTGGCTGTGGCCGCCGGGCGTGGGGGTTGGCGTGCCCTCGGTTCAGGCCGGGCCGGTGCTTTTCGCTCCGCCAGAGCCCTACTTCCCCTGCTGATCCTGGTGCCCCTAGCGGGCTGCGGCCCCCGCCCCCCGTTTGAGGTGCAGACCCTGGCCGATGCTGGCCTCAAGCCCCTGTCCGCCGAGAAGCTGGCCGCCTGCGCCGCGAAGCTGAAACTGCCCCCCGAACTGCCACGCCCCGCCGATGCCACCAACTTCGGTGTGCGCCAGCGCCGCGATGCCTTCGGCCGCGAGGTGCCGCACAAGCCCCTGCTGATCGTGCTGCATGAAACGGTGATCAGCGCCGCCGACACGGCCCGCCGCTTCGCCACCCCCAACCCCCGCGACGACGACCAGGCCAGCTACCACCTGCTGCTGGACCGCGCCGGCCAGCGGCTGCGGATCGTGCCCGATGCGGGCCGCGCCTTCGGGGCGGGCATGGCGGCCTTCGGCGATTTCACCGTGCGGATCCGGCCCGGCTCGGTGGGATCGCTCAACAACGTGGCCCTGCATTTGAGCCTCGAGAGCCCGCCCGATGGCCGCGGCGATGGCGATGCCCACTCGGGCTACACCCCGGAGCAATACCGGGTGGCGGCGGGCCAGGTGCTGCTCTGGCAGGCGGCCTTCGGCATCCCGATCAGCCGGCTCACCACCCACCAGGCCGTGGACCGCAGTCACAGCCGCCGCGATCCCCGCAGCTTCCGCTGGGACTCCTTCGATGCCGCCTGGCGGCAAGGGGCCGAGCGCTGCGGGCTCTCGGCCTACGACCGGGGGCGGGCGACGATTTGAGCGACGCCACTGGCCCTGAGGACGCAATGGAGACCCTCACGATCGTCGACCGCGACACCCTCGACGACGACGCCCTGATCGTCCGCCGAGGGGCGGTGGTTGGTGATGGCCGGTTTTGGAAGGGGGGAGAGAGCTGGGCGGATGGTGGAGCAAAGATGCGGCAATGAAACCGCAGGACTAACCGCAAAGAGCAGCGGCCTGGAGCTACAGCATTGGTGAGATTGAGCCGCCATCGTTAGGTTGATGGGCAGAATTCTCCCCCCTTGAGCCGCGCCGTGCCCCTCCTGCCCCTTGCTGGCCGCCGGCTGCTGGCCTTCAACTTGCTCGGGTTGCTGCTGCCCGCCTGCGTCCCTTCCTCAGCGTGGGCCCAGGCCCCCGTGGGGCAGCCATCGGCAAGCACGGCAGACCCTCCGGCCTCCCCCAAACCCTTCCCGGCGATCGAGGCCGGCATGCACACCGCGATCATCAACCGCATCGCCGTGGATCGGGCCGGCCGCTGGGTGGTGACGGCCTCCGACGACAGGACCGCCCGCATCTGGAACCTGGCCAGCGGCCAGCTGGTGCGGGTGCTGCGGGTGCCGCTGGGCGAGGGGAATGAGGGCAAGCTTTATGCGGTGGCGCTCAGCCCCGATGGCGCCCTGGTGGCCCTGGGGGGCTTCACCCAACCCGATGGGCACGATCAGGCGATCTACCTGTTCAATCGCGGCGCCACGGGCCGCTGGCTCACTCAGCCGAACCGGGCCTGCGCGAAGAGCTGGATGCCTTCTTTGACAACCTCAGCGATCCGGCATAGCCATCGGAATTCGACTGGTCGTGATGGTTGAGCCCACACCGGGATGACCAGGCTGATGCTGGATACGAATGCTATGCGTGCCTTGGGCAGGATATCCGAACCATTCAGGAACTCATGGGGCCCTCGGATTTCAACACCACAATGCTCTATACCCATGTGCTCAAGTGCGGCCCGATGGGCGTCATCAGCCCAGCCGACAAGTTGTAGTCGCCGCTACAAGTGGATATCGGGTCCGATCACCACTGTTCGCGACGAACACATCTGCCATGAACTGACTGCGGTGGCTAGGATTAGCTTGGCAAGGAAAAGCCCCATGACCCTGATCGCCATCAACATCCTGCTGGATCCAGATGCAGCCACTGTTGAGAGGGCACAGGCGACGAACAATCGCCTACGCACAGATTATCCAGAGGGTTTCGCCCTCGATGCCAACCACGCGCCGCACATCACCCTCCTGCAGCGGTTTGTGCACACGGCGGACCTCGATGAGGTCGCGAAGGCCGTGGTCGACGTGCTGCGTACGGAGCAGTCGCTGCATTGGCAAAGCAAGGCGACTGGCTTGTATGACCTTCCCTACAAGAATCTCGCCTTGGTGGGAATCGTGATCGAACCGACCGAGGATCTGATTCGACTGCAGCAACGGATGATCGACGCGATCGCCCCATTCGCTGTGGAGAAGGGCACAGGCGAGGCCTTTGCGCCCCGGCCCGACGGCGGGGCGATCAGCCAGCCAACCGTGGACTACGTGAACAACTTTGTCGGACCCCGCACCGGCCTGAACTACCACCCCCATCTGACCGTGGGTATAGGGACCCGTGACTTCGTGGACGTTCTGAAGGCGGAGCCCTTCGAGGCCTTCAGCTTCCGGGCCCTATCCGTGAGCCTCTACCAGGTAGGGGATTACGGCGTCGCCCAGAACAAGCTCTATGACCTCTCCACCGCTGCCGATCACCTACCCTCCTGGAACGATGGCGCCGCTAAACGGGAGATCCTCGCCTTCATCGCCAGGGTGACAACGGCTGGATCCCCCGACTTCTTGCCACAGGCAGAACGCATCGCCGTGTTTGATAACGACGGCTGTCTCTGGCCGGAGAATCCGATGCCGTTTCAGGCAGCCTTTGCCATCGATGAACTGAAGCGCCGCATCCTTGTTGAGCCCGCGCTTGCTTCCGATCCAATGGTGCAAGCCGCCCTGGCCGGCGACCTCGCCAAACTCCTGCAAGGCGACCACTTCGATGGCCTGATGCAGATCCTGGCGCTCACCCATGCCGGGATGACGACCGACGAGTTTCGTGACGCCGTGGAGGCCTGGCTCGCCTCGGCCAAGCATCCCCGCTATGGCAAGCCCTATGACGCACTCACCTACCTACCAATGCAGGAACTGCTGAGCTATCTGCGGGCCCATGATTTCAAGAACTTCATCGTTTCCGGTGGTGGCGTCGACTTCATGCGGGTCTGGGTGGAACGTGTCTACGGCATCCCACCGGAGCAGGTTGTCGGCTCCACGGCCCGGACGACGTTTGAGCTACGGGACAGCGGCCCTGTGCTCACAAAAACTCTCGACTATTTGTTCGTGAATGACAAGGCGGGCAAGCCAGTGGGGATTCATCAGTTCATCGGCCGGCGACCGATCATCTGTTGTGGAAATAGTGACGGCGACCACGCCATGTTGCAGTACACCACGATCAACAACCCGCGCCTTAGTTTCGGTCTGATCGTCCACCATACCGACGCTGAACGTGAATATGCCTACGACGCCAACACCAAGAGCACCGGCAAGCTTGTCGAAGCCCTCCGGGAGGCCCCCACGCGCGGCTGGCTCGTTGTGGACATGAAGCAGGACTGGAATGCCATCTTTCGCCCCGAATAGAGGTAACGCGTGAACGGGCAACATTGCCAAGATCTGCTTCATCACAAATCCCTCGGATACCCTGGATGCGTTGCAGCGCTCGATAGGAGGTTAGCTGCTATCTTTTCCATATTCTTCTGCGCTGAATAGGCCTGCCATTGAAACCATGACGACAACCACCGCGACTCTTGCCGCCCTGCGCTCCGGTGCGCTGAAGGGGATCACGCGGTTGGATCTTGCCTGTGACCTGCAGGAATTCCCGCGGGAAATTTTCGAGTTAGCTGATACCCTTGAGGTTCTGAATCTCTCGGGTAACGCCTTATCCGCGCTCCCGGATGACTTATCACGCCTGAGTAAGTTAAGGGTGATATTCTGCTCGGACAATCGCTTTACCCAGCTGCCCGAGGTGCTGTCCTCCTGCGTTCAGCTTGAGATGGTTGGGTTTAAGGCGAATCGCATTCGCGAGGTTGCCTCTACCGCTCTTTCCCCCGGCTTGCGCTGGTTGATCCTCACGGATAATCAGGTTTCGTCGCTTCCCGACTCCATCGGCAACTGTGCACGCCTGCAAAAGCTGATGTTGGCCGGCAATCAACTGGCCGATTTACCGGAGGCGATGCGCGGCTGTGTCGGGCTCGAGCTACTGCGGATTTCGGCCAACCGTTTCCAGGCGTTACCGGAGTGGCTGCTGCAATTACCCCGGTTGACCTGGTTGGCGTTTGGTGGCAATCCGGTTTCAGCGGCGCCGCACGCCCCGAGTCCGGCAGTGGCTCGCCTGCAGTGGGCTGATCTTGTGTTGGGCGAGATACTCGGCGAAGGCGCCTCGGGAGTGATCCACAAAGCGCATTGGCAGCCGTCGCCGCAGCAAGCCGGCCATGCCGTGGCGGTGAAACTGTTTAAGGGGGCGGTCACCAGTGACGGGTTTCCTGCCGAAGAAATGGCGGCCTGTTTGGCTGCGGGTGATCACGCCCACTTGATCGGGGTCATTGGTGTGATCAGCGGGCACCCAGCCGGCACCAGCGGCTTGGTGATGCCTTGGGTTGAGCCGGGGTTTCGGAACTTGGCCGGCCCGCCCAATCTGGCGACCTGCACGCGGGACATTTACGCTGACGGCCAACGGTTTTCCCTGCCCTTGCTGCTGGATCTGGCGAGGGGCTTGGCCGCTGTTGGCGAGCACCTGCACGCCCGTGGGATTTCGCACGGGGATTTCTATGCGCACAACGTCCTTTATCGCCCCGAAGGCGGCTGCTTTTTGGGCGACTTCGGGGCGGCTTCCTTTTACCCGCTTCCCTCAGGTGGTGCCGCAAATCCGTTTGAGGCGCTGGAGGTGCGCGCCTTCGGCTGCTTGCTGGGCGAATTACTGGAGCGCCTAGAACCCGAACCGGACCTGCGCCTCCCATCGTTAAAGGCGCTGCAATTGCGCTGCCTGGCGCCAGTAGCGGCGAGCCGGCCCCGCTTCGCCGAGTTGGTGGCAACGTTGGAATCCCTGCAGCCATAAACCCGTCGGGTTCGCGCCGACGCCGAGCTACCAAGGCCATTACCCGGCGGCGTCGCGGTCCTCAGGCCTGGCTCCAAGGCGTGGCCACCACTCGCACAGGCTGCCGGGTCTGCCCAGGCCTCCAGGCGCTTCCCCTCCACATCGCCACGCGAACGTTCCGGGCGCCTGCCCCATAGGATCAGGCCATGAGTGATCGCCCCACCACCGGCTCTGTGCCGCCCCTGGGCGAACTTTTCCCTTTTCCGCTCGATCCCTTCCAGCTCGAAGCGATCGATGCCCTCAACATCGGCCACTCGGTGGTGGTGAGCGCCCCCACCGGCTCCGGCAAAACCCTGGTGGGTGAATACGCCATCTACCGGGCCCTGGCCCACGGCCGCAAGGTTTTTTACACCACGCCGCTCAAGGCGCTCTCCAACCAGAAGCTGCGCGACTTTCGCCACCAGTTCGGCGCCGAAAACGTGGGCCTGCTCACCGGCGACCTGAGCCTCAACCGCGAGGCCCGCATCGTGGTGATGACCACGGAGATTTTCCGCAACATGCTCTATGCGGAGATCGATCGCGAATCCGACGATCCTTTGCATGAGGTGGAGGCCGTGGTGCTCGATGAGTGCCACTACATGAATGATTCCCAGCGCGGCACGGTCTGGGAGGAATCGATCATCCATTGCCCCCCTTCGGTGCAGCTGGTGGCCCTCTCGGCCACGGTGGCCAATGCCGGCCAGCTCACCGACTGGATCGAGCGGGTGCATGGTCCCTCCCGGCTGGTGTTCAGCGATTTCCGGCCGGTGCCCTTGGCCTTCAGCTTCTGCAGCGCCAAGGGCCTCCACCCCCTGCTCAACGACGAGGGCACTGGCCTCCATGCCAACTGCAAGGTCTGGCGCCCTCCCAAAACCACCCGCCGCAAGGGCCCCAAGGAGGCCCGCCCGCCC
>DAIQNM010000067.1:0-11834 GCA_036788375.1 Cyanobium sp. CTOTU6536
TCGGGGAACTGCCAGGGGCCGTAGTTGTTGGAGCAGTTGGTGAGCACCACCGGCAGGCCGTAGGTGTGGTGCCAGGCATTCACCAGGTGATCGCTCGCCGCCTTGCTGGCCGAATAGGGGCTGCGGGGGTCGTAGGGGGTGGTCTCCGAGAACCGCCCTGTGGCCCCAAGGGAGCCGAACACCTCATCGGTGCTGATGTGGTGCAGGCGGAAGCCGGCCTGGCGCTCGGCCGGGAGGGCCTCCCAGTGACTGCGCACCGCCTGGAGCAGGTTGAAGGTGCCGGTCACGTTGCTCTCGATGAAGGCGCTGGGCCCATCAATCGAGCGATCCACATGGCTTTCGGCCGCCAAATGCAGCACTAGATCCGGATCGGCCACCCGCACCGCCTCCGCCGTGGCTGCCGCATCGGTGAGATCCACCTGCAGCAGGTGGTGGCGCTCGGCCGCCTGGGCCCCCAAGCGCTCGATGCCGCTGAGGTCGCTGGCGTAGCCCATCTTGTCGAGGTTGAACACCGTGGCCGTGGACTCGGCCAGCAGGCGCCGCACCATGGCGCCCCCGATGAAGCCACCGCCGCCGGTGATCAGCAGACGATTGATGCCGGACGGCAGCAGGGGTAGCATGGTATGAAGTCTGATGAATTGACAATAACCGATGGATCCATCGCAGAAGTCGATCAACCCTGTAAGAAGGTATCGACCTCAGGGCATCCTGAAAAATCAACGAGACGTTTTTGAGGACATGATTTTTCCTGTACTTGGTTATGTGACTTTAAGGCCAGATGTTGGTCTTAGAGGCTTCTAGGACGAATAGCCACGAGCCGCAAGGTTCCAGAACAAGAAGCCTGTTTTCAAGCACCTGGTTGATTCGATCCCATGGGAATCACTGCTTCCACTGCTCAGCAAGGGTATGCGCAGGAGCTCAAGAGCATTGCAGGTCGCAGGAGAATTGAAGGGCTGCTATGGGCTTCTGCCGAGCCTAGCCGCTTTTTGAGTCCGCAGGCGTTTGCAACTCGCTGATTATTCTTGGTGCCTTGATTAGGGTTGCCCAATCTACAAGCAACACATGGACCCCATGTCCATTGCCATCAGCCTCGAAGGGGCGATGGCTGTGGGCTTACAATTCACATAGTTAAATGTTCAGTATCAGAGATTTAATGATCCCTATACCACTGATCCCCGCTTGCCGCCCCCGGCAGTGGCCAAAAAACCTGCTGGTCTACGCCTCGGCCCTGTTCAGCTTCCGATCCGATCCACAGATCTGGCTCAATTCCACGGTTGCGCTGGTGAGCTTCTGCCTCATTTCCAGCGCTATCTATCTCGTCAACGACGTGATCGATGTGGAAGCCGACCGGGCCCATCCGAGCAAGTGCCGCCGGCCCATTGCTTCGGGGGCCCTGCCCGTTCCCTTCGCTTTGGCCGCTGCCGCCGTTCTGTTCTGCGTCAGCCTGGCTTTTGCTGCCAGCCTCAGCCCAGGCCTGGCCGGCGTGATCCTGGCCTATGCCTTGATTCAGGTGGCCTACTGCCTGCAACTCAAGCGCCAACCTCTGCTCGATATTTTCTGCATCGCCTCTGGTTTTTTGCTGCGTGCCCTGGCGGGCCTGGTGGCCACCGGGCTGGGCGCCTCCCCCTGGTTCCTGCTCACGATTGGCCTGCTCGCCCTGTTCCTGGCCGTCGAGAAGCGCAAGGCCGAACTGCGCATTTCGATCGAGCGGGGCGTCGTCACCCGCCAAGTGCTGATGCGCTATTCCCTGCCCTTGCTTCAACGGCTTGAATCACTGGTGGCCAGCAGTGCCTTCATGGCCTACGCCCTCTGGAGTGCTGGCCCCACCCTCAAAGGTGCGCCGACCAGCTGGATGCTGCTGAGCGTGCCGTTTGTCTTGGTGGGGATCTTCCGCTATCAGTTGCTCAGTGACCCCGAGGAGTCCGAACGCCGCGCCGGCGCCAATCCGGATCAAACCACCGAAAAGCCGGAGGAAATCCTGCTGGGTGACCGGGGCATCCATCTCACCCTTCTTTGTTGGCTGCTCTCTGTGGTTGTGGTAGGCATGGGCCATCGCCAGGGTTGGCTGACATGAGTAGCTCCCCCATCCGCTCGGCCTGGGTGCTGGGAAGCACCAGCGCCGTGGCCATCGCCATCTGCCAGGCCCTAGCCCGCCAGGGCTGCCGCCGCTTCCATCTGATCGCCCGCAACCCCATCGCCAACCAGGCCCTGGCCAGCGAACTGCGCGAGCGTTTCGGCGCCGAGGTGTCTATCGAACTGGTGGAGCTGCTCGCCGCCAATCAGGAGCCTCCCATCCTGAGAGAGCCTTTTGATCTTTACCTGATCACGGCCGGTTCCCTCGGCGATCCCGAGCGGGCCCGCATTGAGGCCAGCGAAGCCCTGGCGATCACCGCTGCCAACTACACCAGCCTGATCCCCTGGCTCACTGCCATCGTCACCCCGGAGCGCATCCACACACCAGGCTGCCTCTGGGTGTTCTCTTCGGTGGCAGGCGATCGCGGTCGGCCCTCGAACTACCACTACGGCGCCGCCAAAGCTGGTCTCACCCGCTTCTGCGAAGGCCTGCTGTTGCGCTGCCACGGCACCCCCTTCGCCGTGCGCATCCTCAAGGCGGGCTTCATGGCCACCCCGATGACCGTGGGGAAAGCCCCACCCCTACTCTGCGCCCAGCCCGAACAGATCGCCCGTGATCTACTTCGCCGCCCCCATCGACGCGGTATCGAGTACATCCCTTGGTGGTGGGCGCCGTTGATGCTGCTGATTCGTCTCTTGCCCCCCGCCCTGGCAACCAAGCTGTGACCACATACCCCCCCTGCGCCCAACAGAGCCTCACCGGCTGGGGCCGCACCGCCGCCACCACAGCCCAACTCTGTCGGCCCAGCTCCCTTGAGCAGATCCAGGCGTTGATCCAGGCCGCAGGACCTGCCGGCCTGATCCCCCGCGGCCTGGGCCGGGCCTATGGCAATCCAGCCCAATGTGAAGGGGGCACCGTGCTCGATCTGGCGGCCTTCGATCAGATCCGCCTTGATCCTGTCCATGCCTTGGTCACCGCTGGCGCTGGCGTCAGCCTCGATGCCCTGTTGCGGGCCTTGGTGCCCGCGGGCTTCTTCCTGCCGGTCACCCCGGGCACCCGCAACGTGACCGTAGGCGGTGCCATCGCCGCCGATGTGCATGGCAAGAACCATCACGGCGAAGGCAGTTTCGCCAATCATGTGATGCGTCTGAAGCTGGTGGATGGCCAGGGCCAGTTGCGGGAACTGAGCCCCAGCGACCCCAGCAGCGCCGCCGCCTTCTGGGCCACCGCCGGTGGCATGGGCCTCACCGGCGTGATCACCGAAGCCACCTTCCGGCTGATCCCGGTCGAAACCTCCCTGATCAGCGTCGACACCGATCGCTTCGGCGATCTCAACGCACTGATGGCCGCGATGGTGGAGGCCGATGCCCGCTACCGCTACAGCGTGGCCTGGGTGGACAGCCTGCACCCCGCCGGCCGTGGTGTGCTCACCTGCGGCGATCACGCCAGCCTGGCCCAACTGCGCGAGCAGGCTCCCGAGCTGGCCGCCGATCCCCTTGCCTACGACCCCAAGGCCCTGGCCTCCGCACCACCCTTCCTGCCCGGTGGTCTGCTCAACACCTGGACGGTGCGGGCCTTCAACGAAACCTGGTTCCGCAAAGCTCCCAAACACCGGGTAGGCGAACTGCAGGCCATCAGCCCCTATTTCCATCCCCTCGATGGAGTGGGCGACTGGAACCGAATCTACGGCCCCGCTGGCTTCCTGCAATACCAATTCGCCGTTCCCGATGCCGCCGCCGCTCTGGTGCCGGAAACCTTGGCGGCCCTGCGCAAAATCGGTGCCCCCAGCTTCCTCACCGTGCTCAAGCGCTTCGGGCCGGCCTCCCCCGGGCCCCTCTCCTTCCCGCAGCCGGGCTGGACCCTGGCCGCCGATGTCTCCGCCGCCGTTCCCGGACTGTTTGAAATGCTTGATCACCTCGACCAGAGCGTCGCCGCTGCCGGCGGGCGGCTCTATCTCGCCAAGGATTCACGGCAATCGGCCGCCATGCTGCAGCGCAGCTATCCACACCTGGCCGAATGGCGCGAGCAACGGGCCCTGCTCGACCCCCGTGGGGTATTCGGTTCGGATTTAGCCCGCCGGGTGCAACTCTGATTGATCGCCATGAAACTCTTCCTCCCCGGTGGCGCCGGGCTCGTCGGCCTCAACCTGATCGCCACCCTGCAACAAGACCATCCCGACTGGCAACTCATCGTGGTGGATAAAAAAGCCAAGGCGCTGGAGGTGGGTCGTGAATTATTTCCAGCTGTTCAGTTCGTGTGTGAAGACCTCACCCGCTCAGCCGGTAACAGCTGGCCCCAGCTGCTGGAGGGCTGTGATGCCTGTGTGATGTTGCAGGCCGAAATCGGCAACACCGACCCAACCCAGTTCGAACGCAACAACATCACCACCACCGAAGTTGTCTTGAGGGAATTGAAGCGCTGCCGGATTCCTCGCCTGGTGCACATCAGCAGCTCGGTCGTGAACTCCGTGGCCACCGATCTCTACACCACCACCAAGCGTCGTCAGGAGCAGTTGGTGCTGCGCGAATGGCCCACTGCCGTGGTGCTGCGGCCCACCCTGATGTTTGGCTGGTTTGATCGCAAGCATCTGGGCTGGTTGGCCCGTTTCATGCAGAAACTGCCCGTATTCCCGATCCCTGGTTCGGGCCGGTTCATCCGTCAGCCGCTTTACGTGGGCGATTTCTGCCGGGTGATCCAAAGCTGTCTTGAGAACCCCGCCCTCACCGGTAGCTATGACATCACCGGCACTGAGCGGGTGAGCTATATCAGCTTGATGCGCCAACTCCGTGATGCCGTAGGTGCCAGACCCTGGATTATCCATTTGCCGATCTCTCTGTTTGGCCTTCTGCTGCAGCTCTGGGCCCTGATCAGCCGCCAGCCGGCTTTCACCAAAGACCAGCTCCAGGCCCTCACCGCAGGCGATGAATTTGAGGTGATTGATTGGCCGGGAATCTTTGGCGTCCAGCCCACGCCCTTGGCCGATGCCCTGCGGATCACCTACCGCGATCCCAGGTTTTCCACCGTGGCGATGCCCTTCTGATGGCCCAACCGTCTCCTCGCTCCGTAGCCGTGATCGGCGGCGGCCCCATGGGCCTGGCCATTGCCTATCAGTTGGCACTGGAAGGCTGCAGGCCCGTGCTGCTGGAAGCCGACGACCGTCTCGGCGGCATGGCTGCGAGCTTCGATTTCGCCGGTGTGTCGATCGAGCGTTATTACCACTTCCATTGCCTCAGTGATCAAGCCTTCTTTGAGCTTCTAGAAGAACTCAATCTCGGCCAACTTGTGCGCTGGAAGCAAACGGCCATGGGCTTCTTCCTTGATGGGCGCCTCTACCCCTGGGGATCCGCTGGCTCCGTGCTCAAGCTGCGGCGCTTGCCCCTGCTCTCGCGCCTGCGCTACCTGCTCCATGCTGCCCGATGTCTGAGCCTGCGCGATTGGCGCCATCTTGATGGGATTTCCGCCACCGAGTGGCTTCGCACTTGGTTGGGCCCCAAGGGTTACGAGGTGCTATGGGCCAAGTTGTTTGCCTACAAGTTCTACCAATACACCGACAGCCTGTCCGCCGCCTGGATCTGGAGCCGCATCCGTCGCATCGGCCAATCGCGGCGCTGGCTGAAGGAAACGCTCGGGTATCTGGAAGGGGGATCCGATCGCTGGATTGACGCGATCGAGCACAGAATTCGCGAGCTGGGCGGCGAGATCCGCCTCTCCAGCCCGGTGACTGCCCTAGCAGGTGATGCTCACGGGGCCCGAATCACCACGACCAGCGGTAGCGAAGTGTTCGATGCCGTGATCTCCACCGTGCCCCTGCCCCTGGTGGCACCCATGCTTCGCCAGGGTCAACAGGACCCCAGCTTGATTGCGGCCTACGAGGACCAACAATCGGTGGCCTGTGCCTGCGTGGTGCTGCAAACATCCCGGCCCATCACTGGCAATTTCTGGACCAACGTCAATGACGGCAGGTTCGCCATTCCCGGCATCATCGAGATGAGCAACCTGCGGCCGATCACGCCGCATATCACCTATGTGCCCTTCTACATGCCGGCGGAGCACCCCGATTACGGCCGGCCCAACGGTGCGTTCATTGCCGACTCAATCGCCTGTCTGAAGGCCATCAATCCTGAACTACAAGATGCCGATATCCTGGCCAGCCATTGCAGCCGCTACCGCTACGCCCAGCCTGTGTGCGGAACCCACTTTCTCGATACGTTGCCCCCCTTGAATCCCATCGCCAACATATGGATTGCCGACACCACGGTGTATTACCCCGAGGATCGGGGCATCTCTGAAAGTGTGGGCTTTGGGCGGGATCTGGCCCGCAAGGTAGCCAAGGCCCTGCAATGAGCCAGTCTCCCCGCAGCCAACGCCGCGAATTCATCCTGTTCCTGATCACCGGTGGGCTGGCCGCCTTGATCAACGTGGTGAGCCGTATCGGCTTTTCTACCGTGGTGCGCTTTGAATTGGCAGTGTTGTTGGCCTACGGCGTGGGCATGGTCACGGCCTATGTGTTAGCCCGAAAATTTGTCTTCCTGTCTAGCCGCACCAGTATCAGGCGCTCTTTCGCAGGCTTTGCCCTGGTGAATCTCTTTGCTGTCTTGCAGACCTGGCTGGTCAGCATCGGCATGCGCAACTGGCTCTTACCGTTGCTTGGCATTGTTGTTTTCCGCGATCTGCTTGCCCATGCCATCGGCGTTGCCGTGCCTGTGGTGAGCAGTTACTTCGGACATAAGTACATCTCCTTTAGGGATTCCAGGTGAGAATCATCGCCGCCTTCGACTTCGACGGCACCCTCTTGCAAGGCGACAGCCTGTTGTTGTTCCACCGACTCCTCAGGGGCCCTGGTGGGATGGTGCTGGGCTGGATCCGCTTGTTGCCTGCCCTGCTCAACTGGAAGGCAGGACGACGCAGTACGGCCTGGTTCAAACAACACTATTTGGCTGTGATCCTGGCGGGAACGGACGCCCGCAAACGACAGCAGGTTCTTGAGCACGATCTGCCTAAGCGTTTAATCCAAGGGCTGCGACCCGAAGCTGTTGCCAGGCTCCGCTGGCACGACCAGCAAGGGCACAGGCTGGTGATCGTGTCGGCCTCCCCGCGGGCCCTAATTCGGCCAGTGGCTGAACACCTGGGGGCCGAATTAATTGCCACCGAAACGAGTGATCTTGCCGGCGAAGCGGCCATCGCTACCCTGCAGCTCACCTCGGCCAACTGCAAAGGAGCCGAGAAGGTGAGGCGCCTGGAGGGCTGGCTTGGTCAGCCGCTCCAGGAGATCGAACTTCATGCCTATGGGGATAGCCGCGGCGATCGCGAACTCCTGCAAGCCGCCTGCGAACCTCACTGGCGCAGTTTCACAGCCACGCTCAAACCCTATCCTCAGCGCCAGAACAGTCCCCTGGGATGGGTGCCCCTTTTGGGCCTGGTGCTGCTGGGCCTGGCGATCACCGGCCTGCTGCACCTTGAACCTGCAACCCGCCAGGCCCTGGTTCAGGGGCTGACGCGGCTTCCCCTCTGGCTGCCGGCGATTTACGCCGTTTTGGCTGTGGCCTACCTGGGCCGTTATTGGCGCTGGCGTCTGCTGCTGGATTCCGAAGCGATCGGTCGTTGGGGCTTGCAGGATGCTAGGGCCTGGTTTGCAGGCTTCGCCCTCACCGCGACACCGGGAAAACTTGGTGAACTCAGTCGGGTGACGAGCCTGCACCAGCAACTGGGCTATCCGCGGGCACCGCTGTTGCATGTTTTCGTGGCGGAGCGACTCTGTGACCTGATGGCTGTGGGTCTGTGGTTGTTGGTGCTGGTGCCCCGATCTATGGGCTCCTTGGCATCGCGCCTTAGTTCCTGGCAAGCCCATGCTGCGATCCCTGCAGGACTGCTGCTTCTGTTGATCGGTGGTCTTTGGTGCCGGCATCGCTGGAGGCACCATCTGCCCAGCGGCGCCATGGCGCGGGCTTGTCTGCCTGCCACAGCCGTGAGCCTTGGCATCTGGGGCTGCGAATCGATGATTTTGTGGCTGTTGGTGCAAGCCCTTAGCCCTACTCACCACATCAACTTTAGTACTTCCATTGTCACCTATCTGTTGTCGGGCACGGCTGGAATGCTCTCCTCCTTGCCGGGGGGTATCGGTGTGAACGAAGCGGCAGCAACCCTGCTTCTGCGCCAGGCGGGCCTATCGACAGCCTTGGCCCTTAGCATTGCTATTCTGCGTAGGATTTTCACCGTTTGGTCGATTAGTGCGCTTGCCATATGGCAAGGGTTGAGGCTAAGGGAGATTTAGGGAATATTGCATAATTCCTGGCAAGTAATTCGTATCATGCCTGCCAGATTCGGCAGCAGCGTTTGCCAGTCATGTTATGCTTTAGACGCGAATTTAGGGAACTGGCTGTTTAGGTATTTTGCTAAAATCTCTTGTGTCTTCATCCAATATCCCCCAACCCTCAACCCCTTGCTTCCTCCAGCACCTGCGCCAAGGCGGCTCGCCAATGCAAGGGCTCCAGCCCCAGGGCGACTCGGCTGGCAGTGCAATCCAGCAGCGAGTAGCTCGGCCGTTGGGCCGGGGTGGGGTAATCGGCGGTGCTGAGGGGGCGCATAACTGCCGCTCGCTCCAGCAGACCCGCTGCCACCCCCAGTTCGCCGATGGCCACGGCGAAGTCGTACCAGCTGGCGGCGCCGGCATCACTCCAGTGCAGGATCCGTGGGCCTTCGATGGCCGCTGGGTCGTTTCCAGCGGCGGTGTTGGCGGTGGCGTTGGTCGGGACGTTGTTTGAGCTCAAAGCAGAATCGGCGCCGATCGCCCGCCAGCAGGCCGCCGCCAGGGTGAGGGTGGACGTGGGGCAGCCCACCTGATCGGCCACGACGCCGAGGGGGTCGCCGGCCGCTGCCTTGGCAGCATGGAGCCGCAGCATCGTGAGGCAGAAGTTTTTGCCCACCGGCCCGTACACCCAGCTGGTGCGCAGCACTCGGGCTCCGGGAAGGACCAGGGCGGCCGTTTCGCCCGCCGCCTTGGTGGCCCCGTAGACCCCCAGGGGATCGAGGGCCTGCTCCGGCCGGTAGGGGGAACCCTGGGCCCCGTTGAAGACAAAATCGGTGCTGACCTGCAGCAACCGGCCGCCCGTTTCGGCGAGGGCGCGGGCAAAGGCCCCTGGGGCAACCGCATTAACGGCTTCGGCAAGCTCGGGCTCGCTTTCGGCCCGGTCCACTGCCGTGTAGGCCCCGGCATTGAGCACCCAATCGGGGCGGAGCTCCGCCACCGCTGCACCACAGGCGCTTCCATCGCTCAGATCCAGTTCGCTGCGACCGGTGGCGATCAGCTCAACGCCCTGGGGCACGCTCTGCACGAGGGCCCGGCCCAGCTGGCCCTCCCGGCCTGTGAGCAGCACCTTCATACGGTGGGCTTGGAGAACACATCACCGGCGGCCAGGGCCGCGGCAAGGGTGGGGGCCTCCGCATCCTTGCCGGTGAGGAGGGGTTCAAGGCCCGCGAGATCATCGAGGGGCCAGTCGATGTCGATGGCCGGGTCGTTCCAGCGCAGCGACCGCTCGCAGGCGCGGTTCCAGTAGCCCGCGGTTTTGTAGAGCACCTCGGCGGTGTCGCTGAGGGTCAGGAAGCCATGGGCGAAGCCCACGGGCACCCAGAGCTGGCGGTGGTTGGTGCCGCTCAGCCGCGCCCCCGTCCACTGGCCGAAGCTGGCGGAATTGCGGCGCAGATCCACCGCCACATCAAAGATCTCGCCGGCCACACAGCGCACCAGCTTGGCCTGGGGTTCGGGCGCCACCTGGTAGTGGAGTCCCCTGAGCACCCCCCGGCTGGAGCGCGACTGGTTGTCCTGGTCGAAGCGGGGTACCTCGGTCTCCAGGATGCCGAGGGCCTCGGCAAAGCGTCGCCGGTTCCAGCTTTCGAGGAAGTAGCCCCGATCGTCCCCCAACACCTTGGGGGTGAGCAGCAGGGCGCCCGCCAAGGGGAGGTGCTCAACCTGCATGGGGGGTCTCCAGCAACTGCAGCAGGTAGGAGCCGTAGCCACTCTTGCGCAGGGGGGCGGCGAGGGCCTCCAGGCTGGAGGCGTCAATCCAGCCCATCCGCCAGGCCACCTCCTCGGGGCAGCCCACCTTCAGCCCCTGGCGATGTTCCAGGGTGCGGATGTAGCTGGCGGCTTCGTGGAGGGAATCGGGGGTGCCGGTATCGAGCCAGGCCATGCCTCGGCCCAACAGTTCCACCTTGAGTTGGCCCTCTTCGAGGTAGGAGCGGTTGAGGTCGGTGATTTCCAGCTCACCGCGGTGGGAGGGCCGCACCGCCCGAGCCCGCTCCACCACGGTGTCGTCGTAAAAGTAGAGCCCTGTGACTGCATAGCGGGAGCGGGGCTTGGCGGGTTTCTCCTCGATGCTGATCACCCGGCCCGCCGGATCGAATTCCACCACCCCGTAGCGCTCCGGATCCCGCACCGGATAGGCGAACACGGTGGCCCCCGGGCCCGGGGTGTTGGTGGCCTGGAGCTGGGGCACCAGGTCGTGGCCGTGGAAGAGGTTGTCGCCCAGCACCAGCGCGGCCGGGTGGCCCGCCAGGAAGTCGGCACCGATCACGAAGGCCTGGGCCAGGCCATCGGGGCTGGGCTGGATCGCGTAGCGGATCTCCAGTCCCCAGGCCGAACCATCCCCCAGCAGGCGCACGAAGGCGGCTTGGTCCGCCGGGGTGCTGATGATCAGGATTTCCCGGATCCCCGCCAGCATCAGGGTGCTGAGCGGGTAGTAGATCATCGGCTTGTCATAGACCGGCATCAACTGCTTGCTCACCGCCGTGGTCAGCGGGGCGAGACGGGTGCCGCTGCCCCCAGCCAGGATGATCCCCTTGCGGCCAGCACTTACCTGGGACACGCCCATCCGCTTGGTCCTTGCTCGGTAGCGCGGATTGTCTCACGGCCTCAGGGGGCAGCGGGGCTATTTGGCCTCCATCCAGTTGGGGCCAACGCCGGTTTCGACCTGCAGGGGCACCCGCAGCTGCACGGCCTGCTCCATGGTGTCGCGGGTGAGCTGGCGCACCTCCTCCAGGGCCTCGGGGGCCGCCTCCAGCACCAGCTCATCGTGCACCTGCAGCAGCAGCCGCGCCGGTAGACCCCGCTCCAGCAGGACGCGGTTCAGATGGACCATGGCCAACTTGATGATGTCGGCGCTGGAGCCCTGGATCGGGGCATTGGCCGCTGCGCGCAGTTGTTGCCCCTCCATGCCGCCCCGGCGGGCCACCTCCAGGTCGATGGCCAGAGGATCCTTGCCCAGCAAACGGCCCAGGCCGCCGGGATCGAAGTGGAAGGGGCGGCGGCGCCCCAGGATCGTTTCCACGTAACCGCGGCTCAGGGCCAGCCGCTCCTGCAGCTCGAGAAAGGCGAACACCTTGGGGTACCGCTGCTTATAGCGGCCCAGGAATTCCTTGGCCTGGGCTTGGCCCAGGCCGGTCTCGCGGGCGAAACGCTGGGCGCCCATGCCATAGATCACCCCGAAGTTGATGGTCTTGCCTAAGCGCCTCTCCTCAGGGCTCACCTCCTCCTTGTCGAGCAAGAGGCGCGCCGTGAGGGCATGCACGTCGTCGCCGCTGGTGTAGGCCTCCACCAGCACCGGTTCGCCGGAAAGGTGGGTGAGGATGCGCAGCTCGATCTGGGAGTAGTCGGCGCTGAGGAGCAACCAGCCCTCCTGGGGCAGGAAGGCCTTGCGGATCCGGCGCGAAAACTCGGTGCGGATCGGGATGTTCTGGAGGTTGGGGTTGCTGCTGCTCAGCCGCC